>DASVSC010000044.1:0-4118 GCA_036388295.1 Tepidisphaeraceae bacterium
TCAGTGCCCGGCTGCTCCCGGCGACGTAGAGCGTCGTCGGGTGGAACTGCACCATCTCCATGTCCTGCACCGAGGCCCCCGCGCGGTACGCCATCGCGTGCCCGTCGGCCGTCGCGATTTTCGGGTTCGTCGATTCGCGGTACAGCTGCCCCGCCCCGCCGCTGGCCAGAATGGTGCGCTTCGCCCAGACGACCTGAATCTGCCCGCCGATCATGGCCAGCACGCCGACGCACCGGTTCTCATGGGTGATGAAATCGATGGCGAACGTGTGCTCGCTGATCCGTATGCTGTCGAACGAACGGACCTTGCGGATGAGCGTCTGGGCCAGCTCTTTGCCGGTGGCGTCGCCGTAGGAATGCAGAATGCGCGCGTAGCTGTGTCCGCCTTCCAGGCCGTACGCCAGGCCGTGCGGGTTGCCCGCTTTCTTGTCGAACATCGCGCCCCACTGGATCAATTCCAGCACACGCGGCGGCCCTTCTTCGACGACCATTCGCACGGCCGCCTCGTCGCACAAACCGACGCCGACTTCTTCGGTGTCGCGCACGTGCGCCTCGACCGAATCCAGCGGCTGCAGCACGGCCGCGATACCGCCCTGGGCCCACCAGGTGTTCGACTGCTCGATCGTGTCCTTCGCCAGCAGCATCACGTCCGCCCCGCCCTCCGCCGCGGCGATCGCCGAGCGCAGCCCGGCGACGCCGCCGCCGATGACGAGCACGTCACAGACCTGCTGCGGGAGTCGCGAGGCCTTGAAGGGGATCAGGTAGCGGCGTTGGGTGAGGGACTCAAACATTAGGGGGCAGGGTGAAGGCGTGAGGCGTGAGGGAAAAAGATCAGGAAGTCGTCAGCCGTTTGATGATCGCGGCCGTCATTTGGCGAATCTCATTGCAGTAGCCGAGCATGTGTTCGACATCGGCTTGCTCAACGAAGCCCAGTGCCACAGCGAGCAATAATTGACTCTGCACTTCTGCTGCCGATCCACGGGCAATAGACAGGAATGAACGAAACTCCCGTCCTGTGCGAGCATGGCCCTCGGCGATATTCGACGAAATGCTTACGGAGGCTCGACGGATCTGATTCGTCAGGCCGAAACGTTCATCCGGTGGGAACTTTCTGGTCAGTTGGTAGACACTCTTAGCCAGTTGCATTGCCCTCTGCCAAACGATGAGGTCGCGAAAGTCGTTGATCGTTTTTGCCATTCCTCACGCCTCACGCCTATCCCCTCACCCCTCCTCACGCACTATCCCGCGTCACGATCTTGTAATCGTCCCGCTCGCCCACGCCGCGCAACGGGTAGTCCTTCCGCAGCGGGTGCGAACCGAAGCCGTTCCAGGTCATGATGCGGCGCAGATCGGGGTGGCCGGTGAAGATGAGGCCGAGCAGGTCGTAGGCTTCGCGTTCCATCCATTCCGCGCCGGCCCAGACGCTCGTGACGCTCGGCAGCATCAGGCCGGGGTCGCCGTCGACCACGGCGGTTTCGTCCATCAGCTTCTCGGCGTTGGGGGCGGTGTCGCGCGTGGGGTCGAGGTAGACGCGCAGCCACAGGCGGTTGTTGAACGTGGTGCTGGTCAGGCCGTAATTGACGGCGAAGCGGCCGATGGCGCCGCTGTAGCCGAGGTAGTCGACGCCGTTCAGTTCGGCCAGGAAGTCGAACTTCGTGCGCGAATCGTCACACAGAAAACGGCAGACTTCCAGAATCGCCTCCCGCGGCACCAGCAGCGTGGTCATGTCGCGGAAATGGTTGGCGACGAATTTGACGTCGGGAAAAGCGGCTTTAAGCGGCTCGAACGCGGGATGGGTTGGCGATTTGGCCATGGCTAAGTCGGTCGATTCTCGGGAGGCGTGCGGGCAGCGTCAAGCGACGGCGGTCTTTACGGCAGTTTCTATAAACACGATCATCGGCCACCCATGCTCGAAGTGCCCTACCTGCCGCCACAAATGCCGTACGAGGCCGATTACTCCGGCCGCTTCACCGCCACGGGCGTCATTCTGCTGTTGGTCGCGGCAGTCACCGGCTGCTTTACGGCGCTCCTCCCGTTCGGATACGTCATGCAGCAGCGCATGGCGCCGGGCCAAGCGCCGCCGCTGTCGCAGTTCGTCATTGCCGTCGCGATGTACTTAGCCCTCACGGTCGCGACGGGCTGGCTCGGCGTGGCGGCCCTGATGAAGCACCGGTACGTGCGGCCCCTCGTGATGATCTTCAGCACGCACATGCTGCTCTTAGGCGTCGTCACCCTCCTCGCGACGGTGTTCTTGATGCCGACCTTTAAGAGCCAGTTCCAGCAAGCCGCCGGCCCCGGCGCGTCCAGTATGCCCGCCGTGGTCGGAATGATCATTGGCATGGCAATGGTGTTTCTGTTCCTCGTGGTTCCACCGGTCGTGCTGCTGCTGCTGATGCGGCCGCCCGCCGTTCAGGTGACGGCCGAGCGTTACGACCTTCGGCCGCGCTGGACTGACGGCGTGCCGATGAAAGTGCTGGGCCTTGTGGTGACGCTGGCGGTCTTCGCGGCGTCTGAGGTGCTTCTGCTGGGCCGGCCGATGGTTCCGGTGTTCGTCCGGTTCGTCACGGGCGTCCCGGCGATCCTCCTGATCCTGGCCCACGTGGCGCTACTGACGTGGGCAGCCGTTCGCATTTATCGCCGCGACCTTTTCGGCTGGCGGCTGGCATTCTGGGCCTTGGTCGTGCCGCTGACGATCTTCACGATCTCGACGCTGACGATGCCGACGGACCGCTACATCGCGACCATACAGGACCAGCCGGGCATGCCTGAATTGATTGCCAAGCACGAGGGGCTGTTCCGCACGCTCTGGATTACCTTGTCCGCGCTGTTCCTCGTTTCGACAGTCATCTATTTGCTGCGTCTGCGGCCGCTGATCGAACCGGGGGCCGACGAAGCGGATGCCAGCATGCCCGCCGCGCTGCCGTCAGAGTGAACACGCGATAATCGGCTCCTCGTCCGTCCCCTGCAGCCAGCGGCGGCCGTCGTTTTCGATCAGGTTCGTGGCCGACTGCGGGCCCCAGGTGCCGGGCTCGTACGGCTCGGGCGGCTTGTCGCTCTTGGCCCAGCCCTGCAGCACCAGGTCGATTACTTCCCAGGCCGCCTCGGCCTCGTCGCCGCGGATGAACAGCGTTTGGTCGCCGTTGATGGCGTCGGCGATCAGCCGTTCGTACGCCTCAGGGGCTTCCTTCTTGAACGTGTCGGCGTAGTTGAAATCCAGGTTCACGCTTTTGATGTTCATCGCCCCGCCGGGCACCTTGCCGTTGAGGCGCATCGAAATGCCTTCCTCGGGCGAGACGTGGATGATCAGGTCATTCGGGAACACCGGCGTTTCGCACTGTTTCTGGAACAACGTCAGCGGCGGCGAACGGAAGCGGACGACGATCTCGCTGACCTTGCCGGGCATCACCTTGCCGGTGCGGATGTAGAACGGCGTGCCGCTCCAACGCCAGTTGTCGATCAGCACCTTCAGGGCCACGAATGTTTCGGTGGTCGACTGCGGCTCGACGCCTTTGGCTTTGAGATAGCCGTCCGTCGATTTGTCTTTGACCCGGCCTGCGCCGTACTGGCCACGCACCACGGTGTCGTCGACGCGCTCGGGCCGGGGGCGGCGAATACTTTTGTAGACCTTGACCTTTTCGTCCCGAATGCTGCGCGCGTCCAGCGCGGCCGGCGGTTCCATGGCGACCAACGCCATCAGCTGGAAAATGTGGTTCTGCACCATGTCGCGCAGCGCGCCGCTTTTGTCGTAGTACCCCGCCCGGTCGTCGGCCGACACGGTTTCACTGACCGTAATCTGCACGTGGTCGATGTACTTGTAGTTCCAGATCGGCTCGAAAATGGAATTGGCGAACCGCAGCACCATCAGGTTCTGCACGGTTTCTTTGCCGAGGTAGTGGTCGATGCGGAAGATTTGTGATTCGTGGAAATGCTCGGTGAGCAGCGCGTTGAGCTCTTTGGCGCTCTGCAGGTCATGGCCGAAAGGCTTTTCGAGGATCACGTGCTGGAACGGGCCTTCGTGTTCGACCGCGCCGCTCTGCACGCGTTCGACCAGGCCGCGCTGGCCGAGGTGGGTGGCGATCGGCTGGAACGCGTTCGGCGGCGTCGACAGATAGAACAGGC
>DASVSC010000045.1:0-32462 GCA_036388295.1 Tepidisphaeraceae bacterium
GCCGCCGGAGTTGCCGGGGTTGATGGTGCAATCGCTTTGCACCCAGCGGGCGTCCTTGGCCGCAGTGGCGACCAGGCCGGGCAGCATGGTGCGCAAATCGTCGACGCTGCGGACGCCGCTGACGATGCCGCTGGTCACCGACGTGCCGAGGTGCCGGTCGTTGGCGAAGCCGAAGGCCCAGACCTGCGTCGCCTGCTTCGGCTCGTTCGGGGCCAGAATCAACGGCTTGAACGCCTCGCCCGGGAACGCGTCGGCCGGCACCAGCAACGCCAGGTCGTATTCCGGCCACGCCTGCCACAGTTCCAGCCGGCGGCCCGGCTTGTCGGGGCCGTTGGTCTTGGCCTCGATCTGCATCTTCTGGCGCACCACGGGTTCGATGACGTGGAAGTTCGTGAGAATCTTGCCGTCGTAGCTGACGTAAAAGCCGGTGCCGTGGCCTTTATACTCGCCCTTGTCCAGCACCTGGATCTGCAGCAGCGACTTGCCGAGTGCGTCGAAATCCGGCGCAGCGGCCCTCGCCGCGGCGGTCATCAGGACGCAAAACAAAAGCGCAGGCACGGCGCGGCAGACTTGTCCGAACGTCATTTCAACGGCTCCCACAACTGAAGTGCGACGAAGGTAATAATCCACTTCGGCCCGAGTGGCAACGAAAAACTGTCGCGTCCGCCCGCGGCTTTCCGACCCGGCCCGCGTAAGGTGTCAGGGGCCGCCCATTATCGGACCGGCCCGCTCGGCCGCCTTATCGCCAACGGAATCGTTCATGCCCACCCCGCTCCAGCCCCAACGCGTCGTCGACGAACTCAAAGAGCTGCGCACCCTCACCGGCGACGCCGGCGGCGCGCAGCGCGTGGCCTTTACGCCGGGCTGGGCCGCCGCCCGGCAATGGCTGCGCGAGAAACTGGCGGGCCTGCCCGTCGAGGTCAAGCAAGACCCGGCCGGCAACCTGTGGGCGACGCTCAAAGGGGCCAGCGAGCGGGAACTGATCATCGGCGGGCATCTCGATTCGGTCCCCAACGGCGGCTGGCTGGACGGCTGCCTGAACGTCGTCGCCGGCTTGGAAGTGCTGCGCCGCCTGGCAAGTGCGGGTACGCCGGCGGTGACAGTGCGTTTGGTGGACTGGGCCGACGAAGAAGGCGCCCGCTTCGGCCGAAGTTTGTTCGGCAGTTCCGCCGCCAGTGGCGCGCTCGTGCCGGACGACGTGCGCGATCTGACGGACAAGGACGGCATTCGATTGGCCGACGCCGTGCGCGAACACGGCATCGAAATGCACCTCGCCCTCGAAGCCCGCAACGAACTGAAGAAGGCCGCCGCGTATTTGGAATTGCACATCGAGCAGGGCCCGGTGCTGGAAGCGAAGAACCTGCCGATGGGCGCGGTGCTGGGCACCTTCGGCGTCGAGCGGCACCAGATCACCTTCACCGGCCAGGCCGCCCACAGCGGCAGCACGCCGATGGCCCACCGCCGCGACGCCCTCGCCGGTGTCAGCCGCTTGCACTTAGCCATTCGGGACATCGCCGTGAAACACGGGGGCGTCTGCACCGTCGGCCAAGTCAAAACCAGCCCCGGCATCGTCACCGCCGTCGTCGGCGAAGCCACGATGACGCTCGACCAGCGTCACCTCGACGCCAAAACCCTGGCCGCCATGTACGCCGACGCGAAGCAGGCGAGCGAAACGATCGCGAAGGAAGAAAAGATCGACGTCAGCTGGAAGCCGATCTGGCAGATCCAGCCGTTCCCGTTCCACCCGAAGCTGATCGACTTCGCCGACAGCGCGATCAAAGACGTCTGCGGCACCAGCCACCGCCTCCCCAGCGGCCCGCTGCACGACGCCGCCGAAGTCTGCCGCACCGGCGTGCCGACGGTGATGCTGTTCGTCCAAAGCCTCCACGGCATCAGCCACAACAAGATCGAAGACACGAAGGAAGAACATCTGCTGAAATCAGTGGAAGTGCTGGACAAGCTGGCGGACCGGACGATTGCGTGGATCACCGGCAATTGACGCGACCCGTGGCATGCGGGGCGTGCTTGGCGCGGCTTATGGTCCGGTGGTCGGACCGCTAGTCGGCCGCGCGCCCGCCAGCGGCACCTGACGGAAGATCAGCGGTTCGTCCCAGATCTCAAACGTGTCAGTGGTGCGTTGAGCGGCTGCCGCGTCCGGCCGTAATTCGATATCGACCACGGCCGCGTCGGCCGGAAGGTCTCTCAGCTGATTGCCGATGCCGTAAGTCATTCGAAGCTTTCGCGCCGGCGTGGCCAACCCGCCGATGGACCATTCGCGGCCGCCATACCGAAGAATGATTTCGTACCCCAATCCGACCGGTAAAGGGTCGGCGTGCACCTCAATGTGACCCTCGATGTAGGAGGTCGCATTGGCAGAACGAGCTATGTTGCGCACGCGCACTGCCGCCTCCACTGCCGGCCGCAGGGACGGGTCGTGCTTGAAGGTGACGGTGGAGGGTGTTTGCAGATCGAACGTCGCCGTGTCTTCGCCATCGACGGCCGCGAGTTCTGTCGTGGTGCCGAATCCCTCACGGATGCTCAGGTGTCGCCGCAGACGCACCGTATGCGTTCCGTCCGGAAGGCGGTCGAGGACGGCAGCCAAGTCCAAATCGGACTGGGAATGTCCGGTGCTGTTGTGAGACAGACTACTGACCAAGCCCACCGACGACTGCAAGTCAGGCAAAGGGAGGCCGTCGATTTCAAAGTGAAAGTGGCGGCTGTCCGATCGAAGCGTGAAATTACTCCGATCCGCCACCCGGCTGTTGCCGTGTCCGACCGTGTAAGGGAGCCTGTCGCCCCGCCGGACCGACGAGCGGACCATGAAGCTGATCGGCGGCACGGCCTGACGCGCGTACCGAAGCCAGCGGTCGGCGGCAAGCCGCCCGGCCGCGTGTTCGGCCTGTATCCAGTCGCCCCACTTCGGGTCCCACGGTTGTTTGAGGTCGCCTTGCACGTCCAGCGCGCGGGCGATGAGTGCGTCGAGCTGCGCCGGCGTCAACGCCGCATTCTTGTACCGGGCGGCGATCGTGTCGAGGGCAAGCCGGCGGGTCGCGGGGTCGGTGTCGACGGCATTGTGCATCAGCCACGCCAGCGGCTTGAGCCGCTGCCAGTCGACATTGGCGAACAGTGAAATGCCGACCACGGACAAGACCGCTAGCGCCGCGGCAACGGCTACGCCGCCCGCCAGCAGTGACCCTGTGCGACGGCTGCGATGGCCCACGCGGATGGCGTTACGGGCGGCCAGGTCCGCGCCGCATTCGCCGCAAACGGGCGTCGTCTCGGGGTGGCCGGTCAGGTCGAAGCCGCAGCGGCGGCAGAGCGGATGGTCGTCGATCCGCCGGCCGCGCAGTCCGACGCGCAAAAGCCATACGCCCACGCAGCCGACGGTCACCGCAGCGAGTAATGCCAGCACGAACCAGGGCATCGCCGGAATATAACGATTCTTTTCGAAACCCCTTGTTGAAGACGCGGCATCGCCACCAGGCCCGCGTGGTTTCGAGCCGCGGGCGTCAACCCGCAGGTGGAATGGCGATCAACATCGCGTTCAGCGTCGCGAGGCAGACCTGCGGGGTGACACCCGCGGCTCGAAACTGAAATTGGTCAACCCGCGGCCGTCGGATACGCTCAACGCGCGTGGACTCAGACGTTTTTGCTTTCGGCTTGGAACCTGCCGCCCTGCGACACGCCGAGAGCTTCAAGTGGTCGCATTACCCCGACGACGTATTGCCGCTCTGGGTGGCGGACATGGACTTCGCCGTCGCGCCGTCGATCCTGAAAAAGCTGCACGCGCGGCTCGAACAGACGATCGGCTATCACCCGCTCGCGGCCGATGCCTCGCTGGTGCGACAGTTGCACGCCAAGCTTACCGGGCAGGGGTTTGTTGACCTGCCGGCGCGCGGGTCGATCGGCTTCCTGGGCAACGTGGTGTCGGGCCTGTACGCGAGCGTGATGGGGCTGACCGCGCCGGGCGATGAGGTGATCACGTTCACGCCGATTTATCCGCCCTTTCTGTCGGCCATCACCGATCCGGGGCGCGTGGCCAAGCACGTGGCGCTGGCGGCGACGCCGGACGGCTGGCGGATCGACTGGGACGCGCTCGAAGCGGCCGTGTCGCCGGCGACGCGGCTGCTGCTGTTTTGCAACCCGCACAACCCGACGGGCCGGGTTTGGACGCGCGACGAACTAGAACGGCTGAGCGATTTCGTCCAGCGGCACCGGCTGTGGGTGGTCACCGATGATCTGCACGCCGACCTGACGCTAGACGGCGTCTACACGCCGCTGGTCAGCGTCGCGCCGCCTGACGTGCAGCGGCGCACCGTCACGCTCACCGGCCCGGCGAAAACGTACAACACGGCCGGCCTGGGCATGGGGGCGATGATCAGTCATCACGCCCCGCTGATCACGCGCCTGAAGAAGACGACCAACGGCATCGCCGCCCACCCGGCCGCCCTTGCGGTGACGATGTGGGAAGCGGCTTTGGAGGACGACGGCGCGTGGCTGACGGCGGTGCTGGGGCAGTTACGCTCGAACCGGGATTACTTGGCTGCGTTCGTGCGCGAACGGCTGCCGGGCGTGACGTATTCACCGTCGGAAGCGACGTACCTGGCGTGGCTGGATTACCGCCAGCACCCGCGGGCCGGCGACATTCAGCAGTATCTGCTGAAAACGGCGAAGGTGGCGCTCAACCCCGGCAAGCACTTCGGGCCGGGTTTTGAAGGATACGTGCGGCTGAACTTCGCGACGAGCCGGGCGATTCTGAGCGAGGCGCTGGAACGCATGGCGGCGTCGCACGTGCCGGATTAAGTGCTTCTGGCTCCCTCTTCCCTTGTACTTACGGGAGAGGGTTGGGGTGAGGGCGAGCGTGAGCAACTTTACGTTCGCCCTCACCCTAACCCTCTCCCGTGAGTACAAGGGAGAGGGAACAAGAGGTCGTTCGGTGAGTCGAACATTTCACAATTGGATCGTCCGCCCCTCGCGGATTGCCTCGTTGATTTTTGCGATGATCACCATGTCGCGCAGGCCCTCTTCACCCGGCGAACGGTTCGGCTTGTTGCTCAGCACGCAGTCGGAAAAGTGGTCCATCTCCTGCGTGAAATGGTCTTTCGGCTCCATCGTGTGTTCGGACTTGATGTTGTCCTGCTCGGTGCGCAGCTTCAGGCCCTGGTAGCGGAAGGCCGGGTCGAGTTCGACGTAGCCCTTGTCGCAGTGGACGCGGAAGCGGTCGCTGCGGCCGGTGCCGAAGCCGCAGGCGCACATGGCCATCGCGCCGCTGGGGAAACGCAGCGTGAAAATGATGCTCTCGGGCACCTCGGCGAAGCGTTCGCTGCCCGGCGGCTGGTGCAGCAGGCCACTGACTTCGACGGGCTCTTCGCCGGTGAGATAGCGGCAGGCGTTCAGGCAGTAGATGCCGACGTCGACCAGCGGGCCGCCGGCAGTTTCGCGGCTCAGACGGATGTTCGGCGGATACGTATTCTGGCTGTTGGTGGCTTCAATGAACTTGATCTTGCCGAACCCGCCGCCGCGCAGCAGTTCGACGGCTTTCAGGTTCGTCGGCTCGTAGTGCAGGCGGTAGGCGATCATCAACTGCTTCCCGGCCGACTTGCCGGCGGCGATCATTTCTTCGCACTCTTTAGTCGTCGGCGCCATCGGCTTCTCGCACAGCACGTGCTTGCCGGCCTTGAAGCCGCGGACGGTGTATTCCGCGTGCATGTGGTTGGGCAGGATGTTGTAGATGACGTCGACGGCGGGGTTGCCCTGGATCTTGTCGTAGTCGCCGTAGCCGTAGATGTTTTTCGGATCGATGCCGTACGCCTCGGCCACCTTCCTGGCCTTGTCCGGGTGGCCGCTGACGAGGGCGACCGGCCTGGACCGTTCGCACGCGCCGAACGCCGGCAGCACCTGCTGCAGGGCCAGTTCGCCCAAGCCCATAATCGCCCATCCCGCCTTTTTCTGGGCCGTCGGCACGTCGAGTTTCTCCGGCTGCTTGTCCGGCGGCGCCAGCGGCGTGGCGGCCATCGACGGCAACGCGGCGGCGGCGAGCAGGCCGCCGGAAATCAGCAAATTACGACGGGTCAGGTCCGAATCGGGCATAGGCGACCGTAGCGCCGCACCGATCGGCAAGGCAAGAGACGGCCGACTTCATCTGCTTTACATCTCGTGACCCACGGCTGCGGCTGACAAACGGTAGCGGCATTTCTGGCGTTGGCCTTGCGCATAAGCGGGGTCGTCCGGCGGAATGGGCACGATGTCGGTCAGCACCGCGCCCAAGGTTTCGCACGTGCGACGGCTGGCTGGATTCGAGGGCTCGCAGGTGATCCAGACCGGGTTGATCCCGTGCCGGCGGGCCAGCGGCAGCACGAGCCGCACGGCGCGGGCGGCATAACCGTGGCCGCGGTGGTCGGGATCGACGGTGTAGCCGATGTGGCCGCGGACGGATTCGATGTGCGGCGTGGTCTGCGGACGCAACGTGACCCGGCCGACCGCACCGGCAATGCCGTCGACGCGGATCGCGAACCGGTACGTCGGCACAGCGCCGTCGATCACGGCGTCCGTCAGGACGACCGACAGTTCGCCGTCGCGTGCCGGCCCGGGATCGATGAAGGAAAACTCAGTCCGCATCACGCCGGCCTATCATAGGGATCGGGCCGGACCGCGGCACGGCGGCGGCAGCGTGACATGAAGTTCGAATGAGAAGAAACGGGCTGTTTTTCAGAGGGTTTGCGCGGATTTTGGTTGCGGTTTGGGGCCGCGGGGGGTATTTTTACCGCTCCGCCTGACAGTCCGTCGGGCGCGATCGCCGTTGATCCCTCCGGAGTCGTTGCCGATGAAAAAGTCGATGTCGCCGTCTGTCGTCTCGGGCCGTTTTGTCGAATCGCTGGAAACGCGGGCGATGCTCGCCTTCTCGTTCCAGTTCAATTACAGCTACGACAGCAGCGGCTTTTTCAGCAGCCAGAGCCGCCGCGACGTGCTGACGGCGGCCGGGCAGGCGCTGTCGAAGCGCGTCGGCGACGCCTTTAGCGCCATCTCGCCGGCCGGCGGCAACACATGGTCGGTGAACCTGATCAACCCCAGCAGCGGGACGACCACGTCGATCAGCAACCCGTCCATTCCGGCCGACACGGTCGTCGTTTACGTCGGGAGCCGCAATCTGTCCGACAGCACCCTCGGCCAGGGCGGGCCCAGCGGGTGGTCGGCGTCGGGCACCACCGACTGGCTCAAAACCGTCCGCGGCCGCGGCAACAGCGGGGCCACTGCGTCGCCGCGCACCGACTTCGCCCCGAAAGTCGGCGGCGTCACGTTCGACGGTGACACGCCGTGGTTCTTCGGCAAAACCCCCAGCGGCATCACCAGCACCCAGTCCGACTTCTACAGCGTCGCCGTCCACGAACTGGCGCACGTCCTTGGCATCGGTTCGGGCAGCGAAACGTGGCCCTCTTACAGCTACAACGGCGCGTTCAACGGGCCCAAGGCCAAGGCCGTGTACGGGAAGCCCGTGCCGCTGTCGTCCGACGGCGGGCACTTCGCCGAAGGCATCAGCAATTCCGGCCAAGAAACGGCCCTCGACCCGACGCTCCGCCGCGGCGTACGCAAGGACTTCACCCCGCTCGATTTCGCCGCCCTCGATGACATCGGCTACGACATCAAGCCGGCCAGCAGCATCGTCGGCAGCGTGTTCACCGACGCCGACAACGACGGCTACCGCGACACCAACGAAAGCGGCGTCGGCGGCGTGCGCGTCTTCATCGACGCCGACAAAGACGCCTACTTCGACAGCAGCGAAACCAGCGTGCTGACCGACAGCACCGGCCGCTACTACTTCACCGGCCTGGGCAGCGGCACCTACCGCATCCGCCAGCAGACGCCCACCGGCTACACCGCCGTCAAGCCCACCAGCGGCTACCGCGACGTGGGCGTCACCGCCGGCACGGACAAGTTCAATCAGGACTTCAGCGTCTCCAAGAACCCGCCGCTCGGGAAGATCACCGGCAACGTGTTCAACGACAGCGACATCGACGGCTACCGCGACAGCGGCGAGGCCGGCCTGTCCGGCTGGCGCGTGTTCTCCGACCGTGACAAGGACGGCGTGTACGACAGCGGCGAAACCAGCGCCTTCACCGACGCGGGCGGCAACTACACCCTGTCGCTGCCGGCCGGCACGTACCGGGTCGCGGTCGTCCAGAACGGCGGCTACCGCCGCACCGCCCCGGCGAGCGGAAACTACGACGTCACCCTTGCCAGCGGCGGCACGGCGTCGGGCAAGAACTTCGCCTACACGCAGAAAGTCGTGATCAGCGGCACGGTCATTCGTGACGCCGACGGCGACGGCTACCGCGACGCCGGCGAGGGCGGCCTGGGCAGCTGGCGCGTGTTCAACGACACCGACCGCGACGGCTTCTGGGACTCGGCCGAAAGCAGCACCCTGACCGACGTCGGCGGCAACTGGTCGTTCAAAGGCCTGTCGGCCGGGTCGTTCAGCATCCGCGTGGTGCAGCAGACGAAGTACACCCTGGTATCGCCGTCGACCAAGTCGTTCGCCTTCACCCTGAGCGGCGGGCAGACGCGCAGCGGGCTGAACTTCTTCGAAAAACCGGTGTGAAGCCTGAAACCCGCTCCGGTTTCGCCTGAGGGGCGAACTTCCTGGAAGTTCGTGGCTATCCTTCTGCTTTAGGAGGTAGTCGTGCCCTCAGAACAAGACCGGATTGCGGACGGCATCAACAAGCCGCTGCTCGCAGCCGCCATCGTCACCATTGTGATCGGGTTCATCCTGACCATCAGCATCGCTCTCATCTGGCTGGGCCTGCCGATCATGGGCATCGGCGCGATTTGGGCGGCCGTGCTTTATTTCTCGGCCAGCTCGCGCGCCAAGCACGCGCAGCAGTAGGCCGCGGTAGCTTGTGATCAAACAGGTCTGTCGTAGTGCGGTCAGTGCCCGCCCTGCCGGACGCTTCTTATCGCTTCTCCAGCAGGTACAGAAACTCCGTCACGTGAATCGCCCGGCCGCGCAGGTTGCGGCTGCCGCGGAAGGTGTTGTAGGGGATTTCCATTCGCGTGAGCGTGCCGCGCCGTTGCAGGTGCTCGACGAAGTGGTCCTGCGGGACGAAACCTTCGCCGTTGTAGGAAATCAGCACGAACGCCGCGGGGCAACGGTCGATCAGGTCGAACAGCGTGGCCTCGGCTTCGGCGCGCTGGTTGTAGCGCGAGCGGTTCCAGTCCGTCGGAATCCCCGAGACACGACTGACAGCCGCCGGCCGCCGGTAATCGGCCAGCAGGTTCAGCATGAAATAGTTCGACCCGTACGGGTGCTGGTTGTACGGCGGGTCGAGATAGACGAGGTCGACGAACGGCAACTGTCCCACCAGCGCGTTCGCGTCGGCCCGGTGCACCGTGTGCGCGCAATCGAACCGCGACAAGACTGGCCGCGACACCGCGATCGGGCGCAGGATGCGGCTCAGCGCGTCGCGCCCGTGCCCGCCGAACTGGCCGACGCCGTTGGCGTTTTTGTAGAAACCTTTGAACACGCCGCTGGTGTTGGCGTGCACCGACGCCGCCGCCAGCAGCGGGCCAAGAAAAAAGAGACGCAGTTCGGCCGGCAAGTGGTCGATCGCCTGCCGGGCGGTGTCGAGATAAACGGCGTTGCGGCGGGTGTAGAAAACGCGGTCGTCACTCGTAATCGTTGACTCGTCACGCGGGGCGTACAGCTCCGTGATGAAGCCGGGCGAGGGGCATCGCGCGATCCGGTCGTTCAGCCAAGCCAGTGCGTCGTCCAGCGTGGCCGAGTCGATGTTGTCGCGGTTGGCGAGGTAGCACTGGTTCGTGATTTCGCTGTAGCGCTCCAGATCATTGACGATCAGTCGCTCGCATGCTTGCTTGAGGAACCGCGCGACGACGCCGGTGCCGCTGAATAAATCCGCCGCCGCCAGCCGCCGTCCGCCCAGCCGTTCGCGTACGCATTCGACCGCCCGGCCGATGAACGGCAGCAACGCCCGCTTGTTGCCCAGGTACGTGATCAGCTGCGTCCGCAGGTACAGCGGGTCTTCGGCAAACGGCGCGGCGGGGATGGGCGGGGACGACAGCATGCGTGGGCGCACGGACCGTTCGGCGCGAGCGTTGTTCCTTCGACAGTGTTCTCACCGCTTGTACCCGTCACGCGGCCGGGTAGCATGTTACGACTTTGGCCGACGCCGATCGATCCACGCCCCTGCCCGTCCCGCTGGTCGCTTTATGCGGCTGGATTTTGCCGGGCTTGGGGTACGTGCTGGTCGGGCAGCGGGCGCGGGGCCTGATCGCCGGCGGCGCGGTGCTGCTGACGTTCCTGATGGGCCTGCTCATCGGCGGCGTGCGCGTGGTCGACGTGCCGGGCTATGACGTACAGGGCCAACCGAGAATGCTGCGCGTCGCGCGCGGCAGTGACGCGTCCGTCTGGGCGCTGCGGGCCAATTTCAAGGGCGAAGTCTTCAACAAGCCCTGGTACATCGCCCAGGCGCTGGTCGGCCCGGTCAACGCCCTTGCGACGTGGGGCTCACTCCGCGCCGCCGACGCGAGCTACCGCCAGGCGACGGCCCGCGTGTTCGACATCGGCACGCTCTACACCGCGGTGGCCGGCATGCTGAACCTGCTGATCATCGTCGACGCCACGTACCGGGCGACCCAGCCGCCCGAGCCGGACGCCGAGCCGGCGGAATCGGAAGACGCGCGAACGCCCGTTAGCGCCGCCCCGAGTCCGTCTGCCGTCGCCGACGCATCCCCCGCACCCACTCTGGCACCGAACCCGGATCGGCCGGCATGAGCGGCATCCTTGCTTACGTGCCGTTCCTGACGCCGCTGCCGGTCTGGGACTACTGGGTCTGGCTGATCATTCCGCTGTGCGCCAGCGTGTCAGTGGTCTACAAGACCATCAAATGCCGCTACGTGCGGCAGATCCCGCGCGAAGCGCTGTCCATCACGATCTGGATCCTGCTGTCGATGGCCGGCGTGGCCGTGGGATTGCAGGTGCTGTACTGGCTGATGGTGGAGTGGAACTGAACGGGCCGGCCGCGGCTGACGGCACAGTCCTTTAGCGTAGGGCGGGCACTGCCCGCCGTTTCCGCCCAGTGGCGGGCAGTGCCCGCCCTACCCCAGCCGCGCTTGTGCCGCCAAGTGACCCATCCGAACCAGTCACGCAGCATTGTTAAAGTTACGCCGCCGCTTCCACGCCCACGCGTACGGGGTGGCCGAGGAAGGATTCGAGCAGGCGGTACTTCTTGCGGCGCGTGTAGACGCGGCGGGCATTGGGGACGTCGCCGTCGATGACACAGCGGACGCTCAAGCGCCGGTCGACCATCGACAGCACCAGGCGCGTGGCCGGCTGGCGGCGGTGGTCCAAGGCGTCGGCGGCACGCAGCAGCGCGAGCACCGCCCTCAGGTTCCGGCGCGGGTCGGTCGGGCCGAGGTGCAGTTCGCGATGGGCCGGCGGCACCGCGCCGCGGTGGTAACGGGTCAGGAACGCCAGGCGGCGACGCTGGGCGGCGGACAATTCCAAGGCCGTCGTCTGTTCGATCATCATCGCGCCGCGGGCCGGGTGGTCTTTCTCCGACACGCACCGGCCGATGTCGTGCACCAGGGCGGCCAGGCGGAGCAGCTCGTGGTCGGGTTCGGCCAAGTGCAGCGATGAGCGGGTCAGGTCGAAGAGTTTGCTCGCGACCGCCAGCACGCGACGCTCATGCCCGGCGGTGCCCAGCTTCCGCCGCGCCCAACGGGCGGCGGCGGCCTCGGTATCGGTGGCGAACAAACCAAGCGCAGCGGGCATACGCGTCCTCACAACGACTGTACCGAGTCTATCGGCCGACGGGCGGGGCGGGACGTAAATGTTTTGAGAAGGTTGCACTCGGTTCGAGTGAGCGGACGGGTTGCCGCGTCGCCTCGGGTTCCTCTTCACGCTTGCGGCAATGAACATTGGGACACCGAAAAACAGATGCCACGCTCATTGGTTTTGAGCCGCGGGTGTGAACCCGCGCGCACCGCCCACGGTCGCGCCACGTTCGGTCCCGCGCGGGTTTACACCCGCGGCTCAAAACCGAGCGGTCCCATTCGAACGATTGAGCCAAGGTGTCACGGTGGTGTACGCAACGCCATAGAAATTTCTAGTCTTCGAAGGCCTGCTCCGCAGTCACATCGGATCGCGTCACCATCAAAGGCGTGAGCCGCGGGTTCGCACCCGCGGCTCACACTTAAAAAGTTTTGTCCGACCGATTGATCAGCCCATCACGAGGATCATGCGGTCGCGTTGGGACTGACGACGGCGCAGCTCTTCCATCCCGGCATTGGCCGGGTCGACTGCCACCGGGGCGGCGTTGGAGTCGATGACGTTGATCGTCACGCTGCTGACCTCGCCGGCGCGGCCGGTGGCGTCAGGGCCCCGGAAGGGCTGGACCGTCAGCGTGTAGGTCTTGCCGGCTTCGAAGGTGTCGCCGACGAGGTTGCCGCCGCGTTTTTCGTCGAACAGCGTGAAGGTGCCGTCGGAGTCGACGATGGTGTTGCCGTTGATCGTGAACTTGACGCTACCGACCCGCCGGTTGGCCGACGCCAGGACCGACAGGAAGTCGGTGCCGGTGCTGGCCAGGTCGACGGTGGTGACGCCGCTGATGACCGCGTACGGCTTGACGATGCGGTCGCGGTCGGCGTTGATCAGCGACATGGAGCTGATGACCGGCACCGGCGGCGGCGCGACGACGGGCGTTTCTTCCGCCGGCGGGGTCACGGTGCCGGTCGTGGGACGGGCCGGGCGACGCGGGCGGTCGACGACGGGTTTGCTGGGCTTGGGCGGGGTTTTCGTGCCGCCTTTGGAGCCGCCCTTGGCGGGCTTTTCTTCGTTCTTGCTGCCGACGGTGGAGCCGCCGTCGCCGTCGTCACCGTCGGTGCCGGTTTCGACGGGCTTGGGTTCGGGCCGCGGACGGGGCTTGGGCTTGTTCGGCGTGTTGGGCCGGCCGCCGCCGCGGGGGCTTTCGCCTTTGTCGTTGTCGCCGTCATCCGAGCCGCTGCCGGTGTCGGTGTCGGGGTTGTCGCCGTCGGTGCCGTTGTCTTCGTCAGGCTTTTCTTCGCGCGGCTTCTCTTCGCGCGGCTTCTCTTCGTCCGGTTTTTCCTTGTCCGGCTTTTCTTCCGACGGCTTTTCGTCGACGGGTTTGGAATTGCCGTCGAGGCTCATCCACATGGAGTAGAAAGGCTCATTGGCGCGGCCCTTTTTCGTCAGGATGCCGGCCGGGCCGGCCATCGTGTCCTGCACGACGGCGGCGAAGTAGTGCGACATCTCGAAGTTCGCCTGGATCACGGGCCAGAAGGCTTTGACTTCGTCGGCCCATGCGCCTTTGTCGCTATCGTTTTCGTGGCCGCGGGCGTTCCATTCGGTGGCGACGATCGGCGTGCCGCCGACGATTTCTTTGAGCGCGGCGATGCGTGACTTGAGCGCGCCGATGTTGTTGGCGTACGGGTGGAAGCCGACGTAGTCGACGTGGTCGAGCAGGCCGACGTTGACCATCGTGCGGACGTCTTCGGGGTTCCAGCTGACGCCGCCGGAGATGACTTTTTCGCCCTTCGCGTGCAGCACGCTGGCGGCAGGCGCGATGTAGTCGCTGACGAAGTCGGTCAGCGTGCCGTTCCAGTAGCGCTCGTGGTCGGGCTCATTGCCCAGTTCCCAGCGGTCGACCGAATCGACCATGCCGGGCTGGCTGACGATGTATTCGAACATGGCCCGGGTTTCTTCGGGCGTGCCGTGACGGCCTTTGCGGGGGTTGACGCTGAGGGTGATGTCGAAGCCGTCGTGGGCGAACTTGTTGACGAACGTGCTGATGCGCTCGGGCGTGCGCACCTGGTAGCTGTCGAAGCCGTACCACATGCGGATGTTCGTCGTGTTGCTCTCCCGCAGCATCTGGACGACGGCTTTGTAGGTGGCGGCATTGATCTGGGTGACGTTGATCCCCAGACCCGAGGCAAAAAGCTGCCGATTTTCGAGCTTTTCGACTAATACGGCCTTGGTTACGGCCTTGGTGATGCCCGACTTGTTCGACGCTACCCGCTCGCCACGCTTGCCCATTGAATATCCTCCTGCCTTCGACGTCTGGAAAATCCGATGCCCTGCCCAGATTGAGCAGACCCGGATAAGAGCGGCCAAGGCGGGTAGACGTGGGGGTTTGGCTGCCGCGTCACTCGGAAGCGGGCCGGGGCTGGCCCAACTTCCGTCCGGCGCGGCCGAAGCGGCCGTCCGTCAGAAGAGGATCCGCACGGGGCGGATGTCTTAGGGCGGCAGTGTGGCAAAAGGCCGTCGAAGAATCAAACGAATTTCATCGGACGGAAGGCCCTAATCATTAAAATTTAACGTCCGGCAACCCGGTGTGCCGATAGTAACGCCCGCCAAGCGCCAAAAACTCCCGGCGGGCAAGCCCCGCCGGGAGTCTGGGTAAAATCGACCTTGCCAACGGCCGGAGGCCGGGCGTGGCGAACAGAAGGTATTAGACGAAGTTCAGAATCAGCGACAACTTCGCGCCGGCGGCACCCTTGGCGTAATCGGCCGAGTAGGCGGTGGCGCCGAGCGTAAAGCGGCCGGCCGTGGCGTACCACGGGGTTTCGCGGTTCCGGCTGTCGCCGAACACGGTGTACGGGGCGGTATTTTCCGTCCGCGTCGCCCGGCCGCTGAAGGTGAACTTCACGCTCTGGGTGTTGCTGGTGGTCAGGGCCCGGATCTGGATCTTACGGTTGGCCAGGCTGGACAGCTTGATCGTCTGGCCGGTGGTGACGTTTTCGTAACCCTTGATGACCTGGCCGGTGACGGCGTCGAAGATGCGGAAGCCGCCGACGCTCGGCTTGCCGGTGGCGCTCGGCTGGTTGCCGTTGGTGACCGGGGCGGGCACGTTCGGCGTCGGCTCAGGGGTCGGAGCGGGAGCCGGAGCGGGCCGGGTCGGGGCGACGGCGCCGCCGCTGCTGAAGTTGTTTTTCAGGCCCTTGTAGGTGGAGTAGAACTCGCCGTTGGGGCTGCCGCCGTTGGTGATGACGCCGGCCGGGCCGGCCCGCGTGCCCACTTTGACGGCCGCGAAGTAGTAGGCGGCGTAGAAGTTGTCGCGGATCGTCGGCCAGTATTCCTTGATCGCGTCGTTCCATTCGCCCTTGTTGCCTTCGTGGCTACGCACGTTCCACTCGCTGGCGATCAGCGGCTTGCCGTTGGCGTAGTCTTTGACCTGAGCGACGCACTTCTGCAGGTCGGCGACGCTGTTGCGGTAGGGGTGGTAGCCGACGAAGTCGACGTGATTGAGCATGCCCTGCTCGACCAGGGTTTTGATGTGCTCGGGGTTCCAGCTGACCGCGCCGCTGACGACCTTTTCGCCGTTGGCGTGCAGGCCGGCGGCCGCGGGAGCGAGCACCGTGTCGACGTACCGGCCCAGGCCGTTGGCGCTGGTGCCGTAGTCGAAGTCCAGTTCATTGCCGATCTGCCAGCGGTCGACCGAGCTGCCCAGCTTGTCGGAAGCCCAGTTGAAGTAGTCCTTGACGGTCTCGTACGACCCGCCCTGCTTGGGGACGGCCGTGACCATGATGTCGAAGCCTTCGTTCGCGAAGCGCCGGATGTACTTGAAGATGCCGGTTTCGTTGTGGCCCCAGCCGTTGATGCTCATCCACAGGCGCGCCGTTTTGGTACCGGTGTCGCGCATCATGCTGACGATTTCGGGATAGGTGGAGCTGGAGATGGCGTTGGCGTTGATGCCGTAGGCCAGGCTGCTGGCGAACAGGCGGCGGGCTTCCAGGTTTTCGACCGGCCGGCCGGCGGCCAGGGCGGACGATGAATCCGTGGCCGAATCCGTGGACACGGCGGTCTTGGACACGGCGGTGGTGGACGAACGCGACGAACGAACAAGGTTCGAGAACAAACTACGCATTGGGTTGGACTCCCTGTGCCGCCCGCTCGAAACGGGACGACTCAAAACGACCGGTGGGCCAACAATTGCCTCGCGGCCTGTAAGCCGCATCCGCTGGGGAGACTCGCAGCACGGTGGAGAAAAAGTCCCGGTAGGGAATCTTCCTGCACGTGCGAGCGACCCAACGGCACTCGGTCTGGTTTTGTTACCCGCGAGCTCGACACTCGCAGGCCGACGCAAACATCAGCGCCATCAGCCGGCACGCTCACACGTGCCGTCGTGCGGTAGGAAGGACACCGGGAGTTCTCCCGAAGACACGGCCGAGGATTTGGCCGGCGTCACGCCCTTCGCTTCCGCAATCTTTATCGAATAGATGCCCGGTTGGTGCAACCTCAAAACTTGAAAAAATGAAGTTTTTTTTACAAGACTGCACCGCGAAACGATCGTCGTTGTAACGACTATCCGCAAAGGCCAGACCTCGAATCCCGCCCCAGGGCCCCGAAACGCAAGATTTATCGAACCCTTGCCCCGCCCCGTGGTGCCCAAATTAACATAGTTTTCGGCCGAAAAATCTTTTTTCGGGGCCGCCGCGTGCGTGACAGCCCCGCCCCCGCCGCGCGGTTTTTGCCGCGCCCGCTTGCCGCACCCGAAACGTAATCGACGCATGAAAAACTGCTAAACGCGGCACCTTCCCGCATCGTTTCGTTAATCGTTTATACTCCAATTATCACAGTATAAACTTCGCGGCATGAACGCCCGCCACGGGCGTAGCCGGCCGTCACGTATTGCCGGACGCACCTGCTATTCAGACGCGTTATGGATTTGTCGTCGTCAAACGGTCTGCCGGGCGCATGAGCCGATCTTCATCGAAAGCATCAAGAACGCGGAAGCAGGACGCATTCCTTCGGATGCCCTCGGGCGCGATACCGCGAGCCCTAAGGGTTCACTACCGTTCGGCCCGGCGAAGCACTAACACCTCTTGCTTGGCCCCACGGTCGCTGTACGCCACGCCGCTGACCGAGCCGATGAGCGTCCACTGGTCACGAATTTCGGGCGGAACGCCCTTCCCCAGGTCGTGGGTCAGCACGGCCCATTCAGGCCACATCTGGCCGATAAGCGACCATTGATGGCGAATCTCTGGCGGCACGCCGTCCCAGACGCGGCGGGTCAGCACGGCCCATTCGGGCCAGTCGGCCGGGGGCGTGCGGTTGAGGTAGTCGGCGTCGCTTTCCTCTCGCAAGCCGCCCCCCTGCTCGAAGGCCAGGCTGGGCTCCTTGAAGTCGATCATCACGCCCGGTTGCCCGTAGCCGCCGTTGTTCTTGATCAAGGCGGCCGCCTGGCGGGTCAGTTGCAGTGGGGCTAAATCGGGTAGCAGCAACGCGTAAGCGATGGCGACGAAGCCGAGAAACCCGCCGCCCATCGCGCGGGCGGCCGCCAACGGCCGGTTTTGGCCGAAGCGCCGGGCGGTGGCGATACCGGTGACAATGGCGAGCGCCGCGATCAACAGCGCCCCCGCCGCCGCCTTCGGGTCGTCCTGGCCGAGCCATAGCAGCGCCGCCGGCGCTGCCAGCCCCGCCAGGGCCACCAGAATGCCCCAGCCCCACGCCACGACGCGGAAGGCGCGTGTCGCCAAGTCTTTAACGTGTCCGCGGTGCGCCCGCACCAGCAGATCGGCCGTCAGGTACGCGAGCGCCGGGTACGTCGGCAGCACGTAATGCGGCAGCTTCGTCGCCACCAGTTCGAACATCAGCCACGGCCCGGCGAAGGCCGCGAGCGCGAACCGCGTCGCGGGCCAACGCCGACGCTTCCAGCCCCACACCAACGCGGCCGGCAGCAGCAGGCTCCAGGGGAAGAACGTGCCCCAGACCAGCAGCGCGTACGTTCCCGGTGGGGCCGAGTGCCCTTCCTTGCCACGCTGCATCCGGTCGATCACGTCATTGCCGATGGCCGTCGACAGGAACTGCGGTGCCCGCGCCTGGATCATCCATAGCCACGGCGTGACCACGGCCACCAGCACCACCGCCGCGACGGCGACGACGACGGCCGTTCGTCCCGCGGTCCAGCGCTTCGCCAGCGCCGGCCGCGGCAGCGTTCGGCCCAGGCCCCACAGGGCCAGCAGCGTCATGCCGTTCACGCCCAGCGCGACCGGCCCTTTGGTCAATCCCGCCAGCCCGGCCGTCAGCCCGAAGGCCGCCGCCGTTTTCCAATCCGGGCCGTGTCGCCAGAGACGGTAGAGACAGATTTGGCTGGCGGTGATGAACAGCAGCAGCACGCCGTCGGTCAGGCACATTTTCGCCGACACGCACGCCATCACGCAGCTGCTGAGGATGAAGGCCGTCCACAATCCGCGCCGCCGCCCCGCCGCCATCGACACGAACACGGCCAGCCCCGCCACCGTCATCGTCATCGCCAGCGCCGACGGCAGGCGTGCCGCGAACCGCGTGTCCCCCAGCACGGACATCGCCGTCGCCTGACACCAGTAGATCAACACCGGCTTGGCCGTCCGCACGCGGTCCAGGAATCGCGGCACCACCCAATCGCCGCTGCTGAGCATTTGGCGCGACGTCTGGGCGTAGCGCGGCTCGTCCCGGTCGAATAATCCGACCGATTGATTGCCAATCAGATAAACGCACAGCGCGCCCGTAACGATCAGCACGAAGAGCCACCACGTCAGCCGATGCCGCATGGGCGGGAATGTAGGGTAAAATGTCAAAAAGCGGGAATGCGCCGGCGCGGCGCGAGTGGCGATCTGAACGTAGCATGGCGAAAATTTAATTCACACGTAAGCTTGGCCGTACGGCCTAGCATCTAGAAGTTTCAACCGAAGGAAGACCATGTATAAACGTTTCACCGCCAGCGTTCTCGGCCTCGCTTTTCTCGCCGGCTGTGCCACCAGTGGCTATAAGCAAGCCGAAAAAACCAGCAACAGCCTTGCCGATGTGAAGACCGAGCTGATCACCGACAAAGCCCAGCTGCGCAAGGCCGTTGATGACCTGAACGAACTGGTCTACCGCCCGAAGTCAGATCTGCGTCCGCAGTTCGAGAAGTTCGACGCCGACGTGACGGCCCTCGAACGCGCCGCCAATGCCTCGCGCAAAAGCGCCAAGGGCATGACCACCAACCGCGAGGCCTACCTGGCCAAATGGCGTGCCGACACCGCCGCCATCAGTGACACCGATTTGCGCATGCGGGCGATGGACCGCATCACCGAAACCGAAAAGAATTTCGCCATGCTGAGCGATAAATTGGTCGAAGCCGACAACGCTTTGGCCCCGGCAGTCAATGACCTTAAGGCCATCCGGGCCTACCTCAGCAACGACCTGACGGCCAGCAACATCCAGCTCATCAGCGACCGTGCGACCAAGGCCCAGAACAACGCGGTGTCGGTGAATCAGAAGATCGACGCCGCCATTGTGGAGCTGGACAAGGTCAGCGACCAGATCGCCCCCATGCCCGCCACGCAGCCGACGGCCGATGCGGCGTCGTGAACCACGGCCAAGACGTCTGCCGACAGGAACAGCCCTGCCGCTTCACCGGAAGCGGCAGGGCTGATTTGTTCGGTAGAGCGACAGGATGTCGCGATCAATGAGCCTTTAGCAAAGCATGGGAGCCGGCGCGTCCGTCAGGCCATCCTCATTCAGCTTATCCCACACGGCCCCGGCCCGCCGCACCGGCCGCAACCCGTGGCCACGGGCACGGACTTCGCCCCGTCGGCCCCCACCGCAAACGTGCTCAACACCCGTCCGGTCTGCGTCGAGTGACACGCCGGGCACTCCAGCGATGCCGGCGCGTCGAACGATTTGCTCAACTTCTCAAAACCGTGCCCGCACTCCCGGCAAGCGTATTCATACATAGGCATGACGTGAGTGTAGCCGACTGTGGTGCAGCCGTGGAGGCACTGTACGGTTGATCCGCATCAGCCGCTGGTACAAGATCCGCTGCCTGCTCGAAACCGCTCTCATTCAAGCAAATGAGGCAACAGTGCTTGACCTTTCAAAATATGGTCCGATTGTTCATGTGCACTGGAACAAATTGAACGGAATCAACTTCGACAAGCCGGCAAAGCCGCAACTGCACGAATTCTACGACGGCCTCTACTTCGCGGAGTTTAAAACAAAACATCGTTGCGACGTCGCTTGGTTTCCTGATCAGGGCCATCAAGGAACGTTTTTGATCAGCATTCTTCCGCCTTTTAAGGAATCAGAAGAATGGGAGCCTCTTGAAGAAACGAAAGTAGAAACACTGCGCGAACTGCGAGAGCACCTGCCCTTTATCTAAGCGAGAAAAGGTTGTTATTCTGTAGCCCATTCAAGGGGTGCCACAGGTCGGCGTACTCGCAGACCTGTGTTGTCGACGCCGCGTCAGCACAGGTCTTGGCGTACCGCGACCTGTAGCACCCGCCGCTGCCGGGAAGGATTACAGCGGAAGATTAGCTGTGACGCCTGCGTCGCCTTGCCGCAAGACATTCAGTCGGACATGAACGGTATCTGCCAATCGCACTTCGCGTCCAAGTGACCGCCTGCGTCGCAGCTACAAGAATCGTCAAACGAGGCTCGCTTGTTTCGTTCATTCGCGTGCTGCGTTCGATAAACGAAAAGGCGTGGGCTAGGCCCACGCCTCGGCATACGCCATGTTCTATTTCGTCGGACTCATCCGATCACTTGAGATACTGGTCCAGCTTTTTCTTGACCGCCGAGATCAACTGCTCGGCCGGGTGAACGACGTAATCATTCGCGGCGTCGCGGGCACGCTCGCCGGCGCCTTCGGCGCCGTCCTGCACGGCGCTGCGGGCACGGCCGGCGGTGGCAGACGAGGAACGGACGGCTTGCCGCACGCGCTCGACCGAATCATTCGCCACGTCCCGCGCCACCTGCTTGGCCTGCGACAAGGGCTCGGCGGCGTACTGGCGGACGGCCGCGCGGGCCTGGCTCAGCGGGCCACTGGTGCGGTCGCGGACGGCGGCCTTCAAGCGGTCGGCGGCGGTCGGCTCGGGCGCGTCCGGCTTCAGCAGCAGGTACGCCACGGCCGCCCCGGCGGCGGCGGTGGCGATGGTGACGGCGTACGGGTGACGGCTCATCAGGTTGTACAAGCTGGTCTCACGCACCATGCGGTCGTTCGAAATGCCGCCGCGCTCGGCGTGGCCGCCGGTGCTTTCGTGCAGGCCTTCGTTGCTGTGGTCGGCCGGTTCGTTCTTGAGCTGCTGGCCGGGCATGAACTTGCCCATGACCCAATCAGCGATCGTCGGAAAGTGTTCGCCCAGCAGGGCCATAATCCGGCCGCCGCCGCCGACGTACAGCTCGCGCACCGGGTTCTCCGCCGCGTGCAGAATCTGGTCGGCCACCAGTTCCGGGGCGTACACCGGCGCGGGCAGCGTGGTGGCGTTTTCGGTGTTGTTCTGCGCGTGCTTGGCGAACGGCGTATCGATGGCGGCCGGCTTGATCAGCGTCACGCTGATGGGCAATTCGGCTTTGATAATTTCCATGCGGAACGCGTCGGTGAAGCCCAGGATCGCGTGCTTGCTGGCCGCGTACATGCCCTGAACGGGCACGGCCACGTCACTGACTTCGCTGCCGAGGTTGATCAGCGCCCCGCCGCTGTCGCGCAGGTATTGCACGGCCAATCGGCTGCCGTTAACGATGCCCCAGAAGTTGGTGTCGAACAGCTTGCGGTCGTCGACTTCGGTGTTCTTGGTGATGTCGCCGAACAGCCCGACGCCGGCGTTGTTGACCCACGTGTCGATGCGGCCGTAAGTCGTGGTGGCCAGGTCGGCGGCGGCCTTGAACTGGTCGACGTCGGCCACGTCGGCGATGGCATACACCGCGTCGCCGCCCGACGCCCTGATCGCCTCGGCCGCCTGCTGCAGCGCCTCTTCGTTGCGGGCCACCAGAACGACCTTCGCCCCCGCCGCCGCGGCGTGCTTGGCCGTAACCAGGCCAATGCCACTGCTGGCGCCGGTAATGAGGACGACCTGTTCGGACAACGGCTTGAGCTTCACAGACATAGGGGCTTCCTTCCGGGAATAGCGAATTGCCGGATCGTAGAAGGCCTCACGCGGGTAAAGCGATAAAAGGCAGTTAATTTAAATGCAAAGCGGGAGATTCACCACGGAGGCACGGAGAAAGCCAAAAGCCAAACGGAAGCACAGACCGCACTGCCCTCACTTCTTCAGCCTTTTCCTATTTCTTCTCCGTGCCTCCGTGCCTCCGTGGTGAATCTTCTACGCTTCGGCCGGCAACGTGAACGTCACCGGCGCACGGGTCGTCCACAATTCGACCAACCGGTCGCCCAACGCCTCGCGTCGCCAGCCGGTCATCAGCCGCAACGTGTCCGGCGACGCACCGGAGACCAGGGCCCGGTGCAGGTCGCCGATTTCCTGCCGGCTGGTGACGGCGGCGGGGTCGATGCTGTTGTTCTGGCAGATCGCCTGCGCGGCGGTCCAGAGCGCGTCGGCGGCGAATCGCTGGGCCACGGTAGGCTCCGCGCCGCGCTCGGCCACCGGACCGGTGTACGGTTTGGCCAGGCCGGCGGTGATCAGGTCGATCAGGTGCTGGCCCTGCCGGTCGATCGTCGGCCGCGGCAGGCCACGAATGCGGCCGAGCTGCTCGGGCGTCTTCGGGCGGTTCCGGACCAGGTCGATCAGAATCTCGTCCTTCAAAAATGCCCGCGAGGGCAGATTCGCCTCCCGCGCCGCACCGTCGCGCCAGATCGCCAGGTCCAGCAACGCCGACAACTGGTTGCCGGCCAAGGACCCGCTGCCGCGCACTTTTTCGACTGCCGTCGCCGGGTTGAAGCGGTACTGCCCCGGCTCGCACAGCGCCGCACATTCCGCCGCCGCCCACTGTGCGTGGCCCGTCTTTTCCAGACGGCGTTTAACCTCCGCGGCGACGGCCGGCAGGTAGCGCACATCGTCGGCGGCGTAGCGCAGCTGCTTGGCCGAGAACGGCCGCTGGTCCCACTGCGTGAACGTCAGGCCTTTCGCCAGGTTGATGCCCGTCGTCACCAGCGTCAGCTTCTGCAACGACGCCGGGTAGGCCAGCGCCACAAAGCCGGCAGCGATCTGCGTATCGAACAGATTGGCCACGGGTTTGTTGATCGCGCGGAACACCGGCTCCACGTCCTGCGCGCCGGCGTGGACGATTTTCCCCACCGCCGGGTCGGCCAACAGTTCCCAGAACGGCGTCAGGTCCAGGTCCGCCATCGGATCGATCAGGCCGACCGTCTCGACCGTCGCCGTCTGCACCAGGCAGAGCACCGGGTGGTAACTGGATTCGCCGATGAACTCGCTGTCGTAGGCGAAGCTGCCGTTGGTGCGCAGGTGGGCGATGTGGTCCACCAGGGCCGCCTGCGTGGTAATCAGTTCCGGCTTCCCCCGAAACGCCGGCACGTGCGCCGGCACGTCAACATCCGCCACCGGCGACTCGTCCGCGTGCGCCTCGTCGTGGGCCCGCTGACGGTAACGCGAACGAAAATCGGGGCGGCCTTGGGGCATTGGGGCGACTATAGCGATCGGCGTAAGTGTTGCGAAACGGGACAATTTTGTTCCTTCAGATTCAAAACGCGTTCCGGCGAGAAATTCGCCGTAACCGCAGGGCCGACGACGGGTTGCTGGCCGGGGCATGGCGCGCCGCAGTGCGCCCTAGCTTGCCTCAACCGCCAAGCGACTTAGGCCACGCGAAACGGCTTTCGGTTCACTCTCCCGGCACACCAGGAGAGGATGAAGTTGTGTCAAACGGGTCAAAGAAATCAGGACGCCACGGCGGAAGCCGTGGATGTCGAACGTCAGCCCGTTCATGCTGCGCAGAATCTACGGCTTCCGCCGTGGCGTCGAAGCGTTTATCTACCCGTCAGAGAGAACCTAACAAGAAAATCTGCTTTGCGTCCGATGCAAAAGTGACCTTCTCCCCAGCCCTCTCCCGGCAACCGGCGGAGGGAGCAAGCCGCGACGGGCGGGTGCCCGCCAGTCGCCCTTCGTTCTACCGCCCGGCGTCCGCCTTGTCGGCCACTATCTTAGAAAAATCCGCAGTTTTTTGCGCCCCGCGGCGTGGTACACTGCCGGCCGATGACGGAGCGCCAAGCCGCCTTGTGGCATAGGCTGCGAGACATGCCCCTCGGGGACGCGGAGGCCGTCGTCACCTTCGAAGACAAGCTGCGGCAACAGACCGGTTGGCCTCGTTCGCGGGCCGCGCGGGCGATCGATGAGTACCGCCGCTTCCTGCTGCTGGCGGCGACCGCCGGGCACCCGGTCAGCCCGTCGCCGGCGGTCGATGAGGCGTGGCATCTGCACCTGCTCTACACCCGCCACTACTGGAAAACGCTCTGCCCTGACGTGCTCGGCTTGGATTTGCACCACGAACCGGCGACCGGCGAAGCGGCCGACCGCACGAAGCTCGACGACTGGTACGTTCGCACGCTCGCCAGCTACCGCGCCGCCTTCGGCGAGCCGCCCGACGACCTCTGGCCGGCCCGGCCCACGGAGCCGGCGTTTATCCGCATCGATTCGATCAGCAGCGTCGTGCTGCCACGCCGGGCGTGGCGGCTGCTGATCGGTTTGCTCGCCACCATCGCCGTGGCGATAACCGCGGCCCTGGTCTGGATCGTCACCCGTGGCCAAGGAGGCCTGCCATGATGGGCCCGCTCGATCTCAGCGGTCCGGAGTTCCTGAAACTGTACGCCATCCTGGTGGTGGCCACGACCGTAGGCGCACTCGTCGTTCGATGGGCCGTCACGCAGACGTCGGCCGGGCCGCTGGACCGCCTCGACGCGTACGAAATGGGCTACCTGGCGGGCGGACCGGCACGCGTCGTATTAGTGGCCGTCACCGGTCTGCTGCAGCAAGGGTCCGCGCGGCTGGAACGCTTGTCCGGCCGGCTGACCGTCCTTGTCTTTCCGAATGACCCGACACTCGACGCCGTCCGCCGCCGCCTCGCCGACTTGGCCGGCGAGCCGGTGGCGTGCCGGACCCTGCACGCCACGCTGGCGGGCCAGAACGGTCTGATCCGCCAGACGCTTCAAACGCAGTCACTGGTGGTGCGGGACGAAAGCGTCTGGCTTTATCGGATGGCGGCGACGTTGCTGTTCGTCTGCCTGATCGGGCTGGGCATTGCCAAGATCACGGTCGGTCTGGAACGGAACCGGCCGGTGCTGTTTCTCGCGGTGATGACCCTGGCGGCCGTGGGCATCATGATCGTTCTGCTGCGAACCGTCCCGCGTCTCACGCGCGGCGGACGGCAGACCCTGCGACAGCTACGCGCCCAGCGGCCCCGGCAGTACGGCCGGACGCCGAATGACGAAACCGTCGCCCTCTGGGGCGTCGACGTCTTCTCCGGCCAACGCGGCTTCGAATCGATCCACGCCTATTTCCACACCCCCACTTTGACCGGTTCCGGCGGTTCCGGTGGCTGCTCCTCCGGCGGTGGTTCCGGTGGCAGCAGCTGCGGTGGCGGTGGTGGCTGCGGCGGGTGTGGCAGCAGCTGACGCACCCGTGCCGCCCGGACGGGCACCCTTTAAGAGCGCACCGGGTGTGTATGGTGCTGCCCCAGCTAGAGCAGCGCGTCTTAGGTAGCCAGCGGGCTTGCCCGCCGGCTAACTAAAAACACGCGCGACGACCTTACGCTGGACCGCACGCGCCGCGTCTGTTTCCGTTTGCCTCACACGCATTCGTATTCGACATCTCAGGCGGAGACTTCGGCCGCCATGCGTAACCGCCCTTCACTATCCATGTCCGCGATCGTGATCGGGATTTACCTGTTCGCCCTGTACGGGGCGGCCGGCCCGATCGTGACCGTCAAGCTGCTGCCGGCCCAGTCGCCGGCCCAAGCGGCCGTCCGGGCCACCGCGACGACCCGGCCGCTTACCACGCCAACGACGGCGCCGGCCTTGCAAGTAGCGGACGTGGCGAACCTGTCGCCGTAGTCCTGATCGACCGACTTATTCAACTGTCTTCCATCGCTCCGAATAATGTTGTGGTTATTCCAGGGCGGCGGACATGAATGGTTGATGAGCGACCCTTCCACGACGGCATTCCGGATCAGGCCTATGGCGTTCCATTCGTCGGCGACTGGCGTTGGCTTGATCCTGCTCTGCTGCGCCGCGCCGACCATGGCCCAATCCGCCAGCCCGGCCGACCGGCTGGCCGCCGCGCGCGGGGCGATCCGCCAGACCGCAGACGCCCTTGACCTGGCCCGCAAAAAGCCGCCGGGCCAGCGCGACGAGGCCGAAGTGGAGCGTGCCTTTGGGGCGTACGGCCGCGCGATCGACGCCGCCATGGCGACTGCCGTCGAGATCATACAGGCCGGCCCCGCGTCCGAAGCCGGCTTCGACGCCTGCGAGTTATTGCTTACCCAGCGGATAAGCCATGCCGACGGCGTGCGGGCGATCGAGACGGTCACCCGTTTTCACGCCACCGACCCGCGCGTGGCCACGATCGTGGCCCGTGTAGGTTATTACTGCCAGGTTCCTCATTTGGACAATTACCACGCGGGAACGCGTTTGTTCGAAGTGGTGCAGAAAGCGAACGCCGACCGCACGGTGCGGGCGCAATTGGCGATGGCCCGGGCACGGCGGGCCGTGGTGCGGTTCGAATTGGCCGAGTACGCGCGGCAGCCGGACGTGAACCCGTTCACGCAAAAGGCGATCGACGCCTCTCGCCTGGAAAGCGGCCCAGACCTCGACTCCGACCGGGCGGCGGCCGACGCTATCGTGGCCTTCAAGGCGGTCGTTCGGGATTATCCGGACGTGCCCGATCTTCACACCGTCGTGCCGCCGCCCGTGCCGGTGTCGCTCGCGCAAGTCGCTTCGCAAGCCTTGTATGAGTTGGAGCATTTACGGGTCGGCCTGCCCGCGCCGCTTATCGAAGGGATTGATCTGGAAGGACGTCCGTACCGCCTGAGCGACGAGCGCGGGAAAGTCGTGCTGCTGGTCTTCTGGGCGTCGTGGTGCGCGCCGTGCATGGCGGCGGTGCCGCACGAACGCGAGCTGGCGACGAAGTTCACCGGCCGGCCGTTCGTCTTCGTGGGCGTTAACGGCGACAGCAACCGCGAACACGCCCTGCGCGTGCAAAAGGACCAGAGCGTGCCCGGGCGGTCGTTCTGGAACGGCCCGGACGAAGGCGACGGCCCGATCGCCAAGGCATGGAACGTGTCGGGCTGGCCGACGGTGTACGTGATCGACGCGGCGGGGACGATCCGCCACAAGAATCTTCACGACACCGCGCTGGACGGCCCGCTCGACCGACTGGTCGCCGAAGCGGAGGCCAAGCCCGCCCAGCCCGATGTCGTCGGGCCGAAGTGACGTGTCCGCCTCGAGAACGGCTCGCAAGCAAGGCCGCTAATTGACCCGGTGCGACTAAGCTCCTCTTAAATGGTGCGTTCGCGACGCTTTGCGTTGCGGGCCGCCGGCCGGCGCATTGTCTTCCCGCCGCAGGTCCATCCCGCCTTGAAGCCATCCGTTCTGACGCCGGCCCGCGCGACGCGGATTTGCCGGCTCACGGTTCCTGAATGAACACCACGAATGGCCCGACCACGCCGGCCGGCGGTGAGCGGCAAAGGCTGATCAACACTAACTCCGGCGGCCGCGGCCGGCTCAGCGGCGTGGTGACCGCGGTGGCGATTCTGCTGTTCGTCGTCGCGCTCAGCCGATTGATCGAGCAGGTGCCGATGGAGGCGCCGGTGGGCGTGATGTTCATGGTCGTGATCGGCTCGATCGAAGGCCAGCGTCTATTTGTGGCGGCGCGTGCGTCGCAGTCACAAGGGCCGAAGATCGAATCGCCCCACCGGCTCGTACACCGGTGCCGGGCCGCCGAGCGTGCTGCGCATGAGCGTGAAGGCGTCGACCGTCCACTGGGGGCCGGGGAACAGGGCTTGCGCCCGGTGCAGCACGTCCGCGACGGCGTCCGCCCGCAAGGTCGGCCGGCCGCGGGCGAGGGTGACGTGGGCACGGAAGGCCCGGCGTTCTTTCGCAAAGCCGATCGTTTCGCACAGCGCGTCGATGCGCGCCTGCATCGCATGCAGCCCGCCCGATTCGTCCGCCAGTTCGGCCGCCAGGATGCGGGCGCGGCGCGGGTTCGGGAAACAGCAAAACGCGCCGGCTTGGGTGTCGAACGGCGGAAGGCCGCCCGCCTGATGCAGGGCCGCGATAATCGCCGGCAATCGATCGGCCTCGACGTCGCCGAGAAACTTCAGCGTCAGGTGCAGGTTCTGCGTCGGCGTCCATTCACGCCGGCCGATGCCAGTGACGCCGGCCGGAACCGACGCCAGATGCTGGCGCACCTCGTCCGGCAGTTCTAAGGCAACGAACAGTCGCAGACGCGAAGCGGGCACGGCCGATCGTAGGTCGGCCGTGCCCGCTTCGGTTCGTCGCGTGATGGGACGAATTACACTTCCAGCAGCAACCGGCTCGGGTCTTCGAGCAAATCTTTGATTCGCACCAGGAAGCTGACGCTCTCGCGACCGTCGACCAGGCGGTGGTCGTAGCTGAGGGCGATGTACATCATCGGGCGGGCCTCGATTTTGTCGCCGACGACCATCGGGCGTTTCTGGATCGTGTGCATGCCGAGGATGCCGCTTTGGGGGCTGTTCAGGATCGGCGTGCTGAGCAGGCTGCCGAAGACGCCGCCGTTGGTGATGGTGAACGTGCCGCCGCTGAGTTCCTGCAGGCCCAGTTTGCCCTCGCGGACCGCGCCGGCAACGCGTTTGATCTCACTTTCAATCTTGGCGAACGACATTTTGTCGGCGTTGCGCAGTACGGGCACCGCTAATCCGCGCTCGGTGCTGACGGCGATGCCGAGGTTCACGTAGTCGAACGTGATCACGTCGTCACCGTCGAGTTGGCCGTTGACGCGGGGGAACTCTTTGAGGGCCATGCAGACGGCCTTGGAGAAAAAGCTCATAAAGCCCAGGCCGACGCCGTGGGACTTTTCGAACTTCTCTTTGTACTTGGTCCGCAGGGCCATCACGTTCGTCAGATCGACTTCGTTGAACGTCGTCAGGATGGCGGCGGTCTGCTGGGCACGGACCAGGTTCTCGGCGATGCGCTTGCGCAGCTTGCTCATCGGCGTGCGGGTGACGCCGACGCCGGCGGCGGTTTTCGCCTCGGCGGGCGTGGGCGGCGCACTGGCCTGCGGCTGGGCGATGACGCTGGCGGCTTCGTGCGGGTCGACGTCGGCGACGGCCTTGGCGCCGGTGACGCTGGGGGCGTTGACGTCGAGGTACTTGATGACGTCTTCCTTCGTCAGCCGCCCGCCGGGGCCGGTCGGGGCGATCTTGGCGGGATTCAGGCCGTGCTCTTCGATCATGCGGCGGACGGCGGGCGACAAGTCGGCGTCGGCGCCGCTGCCCCGTTCGTTGGACCGTTCGACGGGCGAAGCGGCCTTCGCGCCGGTGAAGGTCGCGCCGTTCGACGGCTCGGCGGGCTTGACGGTCGACGCGCCCGTCGACCCGGCGACGGCGGGCGAAGCGGCCGGGGCCGCAGGAGCGGCGGCGGCCGGGGCGGGTTTCGCGCCGGCTTTGCCGTTCGGATCGATGCTGGCGATGGCCTGGCCGACCTGCAGGACCGCGCCGGCGTCGAGGCCGGGCGTGCGGGTGAAGACGCCGGCGGCGGTCGCGGGCACGTCGACGTTGGCCTTATCGGTTTCCAATTCGCACAGCGGCTCGTCGAGCTTCACGCTTTCGCCGTCCTGCTTGTGCCACTTCAGCAGCGTGGCCTGGGTGACGGAATCGCCGAGATTGGGAACGGTTACGGAAGTGGCCATGCGGGAATTGTAAGCCGCTGCGGTGGGTTTTCAAAAACCGGGCAGTCGCGGCAGGATCATGCCTGATCAGGCGTGACGGGCGCAGCGTCGGTCAACTATTAGGCTAAAGCGGTGCAGGCGTGTGTTACACTCTGAGCCGATTTTGAAGCCTAGAGGTGGCAGATGATGGATTGGTCAACCTGTGACGCGGTCGAGCGGGTGCCCGGAAAAGTAAGCGGCGTGGCCGTGTTCTCAGGGACGCGCGTTCCGGTACGGGCACTTTTTGAAAATATCCAAAGCGGCGCGACCGTGGACGACTTTCTCGATTGGTTTCCCGGCGTCACGCGACAACAAGTGCATGACGTCTTGCAGCACGCCGAGGCCAGTTTGGCACGGGTTTGAAGAGTTGAAATGAGAATCTTGTTCGACCAGGGCACGCCGTTCCCTCTTAAAACTTTTTGACGGGTCATACTGTTGAAACCGCTTATGAAGCGGGTTGGTCTGATTTGGAGAATGGACAACTCATCGCGGCTGCTGAGACGCAATTTGATGTTCTTATCACCACCGACCAGAGTTTGAAGTACCAGCAGAAATTGGTGGGCCGCCGTCTGGCGATCCTGGTGTTGATGACGACGAGCTGGCCGAAGCTGAAACCGCATGGCGACGTCATCGCGGCGAGGGTCGCTTTGATGATGCCCGGATCGTATGACGAGTTCAACGTCATTTGACGTCGCCGCCCGTTATGTGCGCCAATCATCGATCTTTTGCCCGCACGCGCGACCGCGTCGCTATGATCCGCCCCATGCCCGATGCCGCGCCCGAACGCCTGCCGGTGAATCATTGGTTCAAGCAGCCGTCGTCGGTGCGCATGCCGACGGTGCTGGAGATGATGCGGGAGCTGTCACGGCAGACGGAGCCGGGCGACGCGGTGAGGATCTACGGCCAGCGGATGAGCGACATTTTGCAGGCGGACGCGCGGATTTCCCTGAGCCGGCGCGGCCTGGAACGGCCGTGGGTGCGCGTGACGCAGTCGCCGGCGTTCGGCCGCATCGTCGACCCCTGGGCCGAGCGTGACCGATTGCCGCTGATCGACGGCGGCGTGCTGTCGGACCTGATCTGGGGCGACACGGCAGTGATCAACAACGATTTCCACGTCGACCCCGCCGACCCGGCGGCGACGCACCTGCGCGACGTGCGGTCGTTCGCGGCGATCCCGCTGTTCGATGGCGGCGAGTCGATCAACATGATCGTCGTCTGCCGCCATGACGCAGGCGCGTACGACGACGAGTTCCTGCCCGAACACGTCTGGCTGAGCAACCTGTTCGGCCGGGCGACGGCCAGCCTGGTGGTCAAGAAGGAACTGGAAAAAGCGTACGACCGCCTCGACCGCGAGTTGCAAATCGTGGCGGAAATGCAGCGGTCGCTGCTGCCGGTCGAACTGCCGAAAGTGTCGGGCATCGACGTGGCGGCGTACTACCAGACCAGCGCACACGCGGGCGGCGATTTCTACGACTTTTTCGAGCTGCCGGACGGCAAGCTGGGGATCTTCATCGCCGACGTCAGCGGTCACGGCACGCCGGCGGCGGTCATCATGGCCGTCACGCACGCGATCGCCCACACCCGGCCCGGCGACCCGAGCCCGCCGGGGGCGGTGCTGGCGTTCGTCAACCGCCATCTGTGCGCCCGCTACACGCTCGGCACAGGCACGTTCGTCACGGCGTTCTACGGCGTGTACGACCCGATCACGCGCGAATTAACCTTTTCCAGCGCCGGCCATAACCCGCCGCGGCTGAAGCGGGCGGACGGCGGGCCGAGCGGCATTATCGAGGCCGCGCCGGCGCTGCCGCTGGGCATCGACGCCGACGAGCCGTACGCCGACGCGACGCAGACGCTGTCGCTTGGCGACACCCTCGTGCTCTACACCGACGGCATCACCGAAGCCCGGACGGCTGACAACGAACTGTTCGGCACCGACCGCTTGGACGAGGCCATCAACGCCTGCGACACGACGGCCGAGGATTTGGTGGCGTGCATCGTGTCCCACGTGGGCCGGTTCACGAACGAGGCCCCGCCGCAGGACGACCGGACGCTGCTGGTGCTGCGGGTGTGACGGGCGCGGTGCATGCGGTGCGGACAGAAACGATTGGGGCAGTCGTGCGCAGGGGTCGTCGAAAAGGACGCTTCGATCGCATGAAGAGAGCCGCCGGGCTCCGCCCGCGTTCTGCGACGGGAACGAACTGGGGTGTGGGTCGTTGAGACCTGCGGCGTTTCCCGCGGCCGAGCCGCGGGGCTCCCTTTTGCGTATTCTGAACGCGTTCGTTCGCGACGTCAGAAATCCGGTTCCCGAAGATCGGCGCGGGGATTGCGGGTTCAACCGGATGCCGTGTTTCGTTCAATTCCCGCCGTAATCGCGGGGGGCGGGCGGGGGCGGGTCGTCTTCGTGGGGTTCTTCGGGACGCCGGCCGAGGTCGGCTTCGCTGAGGATGCGGAAGCCTTTGCGGAACAGCAGGCGGCAGCCGAGCGTGGAATCGTCGACGTACACCACCACGGCCGGGCCGCTGATGCCCTTGAGCATCGGGTAGGTGTAGTGCAGGTTCAGTTCGGCCGCGAGCAAGGCTTGGCAGACGGACTGCAGGGGCATGCTGTCCTGCATCGGCAATTCCACGCAAAGCACCTCGGTGGTGCTGAGCGAAAAGCCGCGACGCTTCAAATCCGGCTTGGCCCGGTCGGGGTCGCTGACGATGATGCGGACGAGGGCGGCGTCGGCGGATTCTTCGATCGCCAAGGCGTGCAAGTGCTGGCCGTCTTCTTCGAGCGCCCGCAGCAGCGCCATCAGTCGGCCGACGCGGTTTTCCAGAAAG
>DASVSC010000046.1:0-13351 GCA_036388295.1 Tepidisphaeraceae bacterium
TCGCGCCACAAACCGCCCCGGCCTAGCCGCCGCTGCGGCGGCAGCACCGGCTCGACCAACGCCCAGTGCTCGTCCTTGAGCTCGTATCGTGCCATGCCGCATCATAGAACGACCCGTCAGACAAAACCTAACCCTCTCCCGGCCATACCGGAAGAGAGGATCAAACCTTACGCCGCGACGGGGTTGCACGCTTCAACCGCGTCGGCGTCTGTCGTCGTTCGCCATTCCAGGAAGTCCGCGATCACCCGTTCGAAATCCGCCGTGTTGTTGATCGCCAGCATCCCGTCCCGCAGCGGCCGGCACGGGTTCATCTGCTTGGCGTACCAGCTGACGCGCTTGCGCATCGTCATCACGGCCGCGTGTTCCGTGCGGTAGGCGAGGATGTTGTAAAAGTGATCGCGCATCAGCTGGCACTTCTCCGCCAGCGTCAGCGGCTCGGGAATCAGGCCGGTCGTCAGGTAGCTCCACGTGTCGCGGAAAATCCACGGCGCGGCCAGCGCCGCCCGGCCGATCATCACGCCCTGGCAGCCGGTGACGTCGATCATCCGCTTGGCGTCCTGCGGGCTACGAACGTCGCCGTTGCCGATGACCGGAATGGATTTGACCGCCGCGACCACTTCCGCGATGCCGTCCAGCCGGGCCGCCCCGCCGAACTTCATCTGCGTCGTACGGCCGTGGATCGTCACCATCGCCACGCCGGCCTCTTCCAACTGCCGGGCCATCTGCGGCGCGACGATGCACGAATCGTCCCACCCCAGCCGCAGCTTCGCCGTCAGCGGCGTGTGCTTCAGCGCCGCGATCACGCGTTCGACCATGCGCAGCGTGCGCGTCGGGTCGCACAGCAGCTTGCTGCCGCCGTCGCGCTTGGTGATTTTGTCGACCGGGCAGCCCATGTTGATGTCGATGACGTGGGCCCCGCGGTCCTCGGCCCACTTCGCGGCGTCGACCAGCTTGTCCGGGTCGCCGCCATACAGCTGCATCGACAGCGGCGAATCCGCCTCACACGTCGCGGCCAATTCCATCGACCGCGCGTTCTCCCGCAGCACGCCTTCGGGGCAGAGCAAATCGGTCACAGCCAGGCCGACGCCGCCGCAAGAGCGCGCGACGAGGCGGAAGCTGACGTCGCAATACCCGGCGATTGGGGCGAGCAGCAGGTTGGTGGCGAGGCGGAGGTTGCTGATGGTCAGCGCGCTAGCCATGGTCGAACTGGAACGGGAAAAATGGGCGGGACGTTAGCTGGCACGCCGGATACGCTCGGCAATCAAAGAATGGCCTTGCTGTAGTGCTAAATCGGCCGGCGGTATTCCCGCGCCGTCAGCCAGTTTCGGATCCGCACCGCTTTTCAGAAGCAACTCTACGACCCGTTTACTGCCCCAAGCGGCGGCATTCGTTAGTGGCGTATCGCCGTCCGTGTTTCGAGCATTCGGGTCGGCACCGTGCCGGATCAACTCACGAACGACGGGGAGCTGGCTGTCATCGACGGCGACAATGAGCGGCGTGCTTCCTTCATTGTCGCCAGCATCTACCTTCGCCCCCGCTTCAAGCAGCGCTCGCACGACCGCAACCGGCCGTTCCGCGCAGACGGCCAAATAGAGCGGCGTCAGACCGTCCTGATTTCGTGCATTAACCTTGGCACCTTGAGCAATTAAGTCGCGAACGTCCTGTGCGTCGGCGTCAATAACGGCGTCATGCAATGCGAATCGGTCGCGCTTCAAGAGCAGCGAAAGGCGTTCAAGATCAGCACGAATTCGGACCAGCTCTTGCATCACACGTTGTCGTCGAGCCCGAAGCCGGCTTTGCTCGGCCCATAAACTCTTGGGTTCGGTCGTTGCGGTCAATGTATTGGCATTCGTCATCATCGCACTAATCGTGGTTTAGAATGCCCGTAGCTGCCCAAACCTTTTCCTTGACACCCTTTGGGGATCATGTCATTCGCTGCGGCCTTCGCAGCTGCGGGGGTAGAGCCCCTTGCAGTATACCTCTTCTTGCAATGCGCAGGCTGCTTTTTCGGCGTATCGCCAGGCTGACGGAAGTGGACGGATGCTTCCCATATTCGTCGACGAAGTTGGCTCACATCGGCTCGTCCTTCACCGTCTCGTCGTAGATCCGCAGCAGCTTTTCCTTATCGAAGATCATTTCCTGCCGCGTCAGGCCGACGATGTCGTAGACGCTCGTCAGTTCGATCGCGTCCACCGGGCAGGCTTCTTCGCACATGCCGCAGTAGATGCAGCGCAGTTCGTCGATGTCGAACTTGACCGGGTACTTCTCGCGGTCCTGCCACGGGCTTTCGGCCCCTTCGATGTGGATGCAGTGGGCCGGGCAGGCCGTCGCGCACATGAAGCAGGCGACGCATTTCACGCGGCCTTCTTCGTCGCGGTTCAAACGGTGCACGCCACGGTAGGTCGACTTCAGGATGCCGCCCTGGCCGATGGGCAGATCCTCGCGGCGTTCTTCAGGGTATTGAATGACACGGTCCTTCCCCTGCACCACGACGCGAAACATGTGCTTCATCGTGGTGCCCAGGCCCTTGAGCACCTGCGGCAGATAGAACTGATCGCCCAGGCTCAGCTGCGGCTCTTCCAGGACCATGACATCGGAATCTTTCATACGTCTTCCATTCTACGCATTCGCTTGTGCACTGGAAGAGAACCTTCCACGCCGCGGCGGGAGCCGCAGGTTCTGTCGAGGCGTCGCATGGTATAACTCGCCCTCATGACCGACCCCTTCGCCGGCGACCATTTCGTCATCCGTCAGCAGGTCTTCTCGCTGCTGCACACCAAGTTCCACGTCTACGACCAGCACGGCCAGCTGCTGCTGTTCTGCAAGATGAAGGGCTTTAAGCTCAAGGAAGACATCCGCCTGTTCTCGGACGAAACCGAATCGACCGAACTCATCAGCATCCAGGCCCGCAGCATTCTGGATTTCTCCGCCGGCTATGACGTGGTCGACTCGCAAACGGGCCAACGCCTCGGTGTGCTGCGGCGGAAAGGCATGATGAGCACCTTCGTGCGCGACAGCTGGGAACTGCTGACGCCCGACGAACGGCCCCTCGGCACGATCACCGAGGATTCCACGCTCAAGGCGCTGGTCCGCCGGTTCATCGACATGGCCAGTTTCCTGATGCCGCAGAGTTTTCACGTCGACATCAGCGGCGTGCGGGCCGCGACGTTCAAGCAGAACTTCAACCCGTTCGTCAAGAAGCTGAACGTGGACTTCGAAACCATCGGCCCCGTGGCGCTGGACCGGAAACTGGGGCTGGCGGCGGGCATTCTGGTCATGGCGATCGAGGGGCGGCAGGAATAGGTTCCGTCCCGCACCTCAGACGTTCAGCAGGAGACGTTCAGCAGGAGACGTTCGGCAGGCCCCGCTTCAGCGGGCCTGTCTGAAATCACGGTCCGACTACAGGCCCGCTGAAGCGGGCCGTGCCTTGGTAGCTGCGCGGCGTCCGCGCCTTACGCCCCTGCCGCCAGTTCCGGCTTGTTGAACCGGCTGCCCGGGACGGTCACGCGGCGGTTGGTCGTCGCCGCGGGGCCGCGGACGCCGACGATCGCCAGCAGCGCCGCCAGCACCACGACGTTCATGACCAGGAACTTAATGGCCGTCCAGCCGTCCATGCGCTGGTAAGAGGCCCCGCCGGTCCACCAGACCAGCGTCGCCGTCGCCAGCAGCAGTGCGATGCCGATCGGGATCAGCCCGCCCCACGCCAGGCGCATCAGCTGGTCGAACCGGAAGCGCGGCAGGCTCCAGCGCACCCACATGAAAAAGAACAGCACGACCACGGCCTTACCGAAGAACACGAACATGCGCAGCACGCACAGCAGCAGGCTGTCGCTCCAGGACGGGTTCGCCGCCGAGGTCGCGCCGTGGCCGGTGATCGCCGTGTACGCCCAGTTCAGCCCCGGCAAGTGCCAGCCGCCAAAGAACAGCGCCACGCACACGCAGCTGGTGGTGATCATCCCGGCGTATTCGCTCAGGAAAAACAGGGCGAACCGCATCGAGCTGTATTCGGTGTGGTACCCGCCGACCAGTTCCTGCTCGGCCTCGGCGAGGTCGAACGGGGCGCGGTTGGCTTCGGCGTGAATGCAGATCAAAAACAGCACGAACGCCAGCGGCTGCGCGAACACGTTCCAGGCCGGCACGGGGATGAAGCCCAGGGCGTACCAGTAGCGGGCCTGATCGTCGACCAGCTTGCCCATGTCCAGCGTGCCGAACATCAGCACCACGATCAGCACGCTCAGGCCGAGCGGGATTTCGTACGAGATCATGTTCGCGCACGCCCGCAGGCCGCCGAGGAACGAATACTTGTTGTTGCTGGCCCAGCCGCCGATGACCACGCCGTAGACCGCCAAAGAAAGCGTCGACAGCACGAACAGCACGCCAATAGAGACGTCCGCCACCTGGAACTTCCAGCCGGTGGTGACGTCCACGTTCCATTGCTCGCCGTAGCGGGCGTCGCCGGCGGCCTTGTACGGGGCCGACGTGGCCAGCACGGTGGTAAACCAGTCCTTCGTGGTCTCGACGTTTCGGCGGGCCTGGTCCTGAACCTGCGCTTCGGGGAGGTTCGCGTTCCGCGCCGACGTCACGTCGACCGGGCTCACGCTCACCTTCGTCCCGCCCCACGGGATCACGCAGATGCTGATCAGCACGGTGAAAATCATCACCATCGGCGCGAGCGTGAACAGCACTTTGTCCACGCTGGCCGGACGAAAGTCTTCTTTGAGCAGGAACTTCAGCCCGTCCGCCGCCGGCTGGCCGAGGCCCCAGAAGTGGAACTTCGGCGCGAACGACAGGCCGAAGCCCAGGCCTACGCGGTTGGGCCCCACGCGGTCCTGCGCCCAGGCGGCGACCTTGCGTTCCAGCAGGATCAGGTACGCCACCATGCTCAGGCTGACCACGAACGCGCCCAGCGCGATCCAGATCCACGGGGCCCGCAGGTAATCGAGTACGGAAATGTCGGCGAGTAGATTCATAAAGCGCCGCCTAGCTTAGCCGAACGTGCGACACGGAAAAGGGCCGTGATGCCCGAGGGCGTAAGTCGCCGCCGGGCGGGCGATTTTGTTCCTGCCATTTTTACTCGCGTTCGGCGCGAATCTGTGGCCCAAGTGCAGGGCCGGCCGGTCGTAACGACGGCCGATTCGCGTGCGCCCGGCCGTACGAGGGCCGCCCAGACCGCCACGCGACTTATGACAGGTTTCTGACCGGCTGATCGCGGCCGACGGCGTCGTTCAGTTCCCTCTCCCGGTAGCAACAACATACTTGACGTACGACAATGCACAGGGTGGCACAGGTTGGTACGCCAACCTGTGTGGTGGCGTCGAAGACACAGGTTGGCGTACCAACCTGTGCCACCCAATCGGGGCGTACGCCAAGTATCTGATTGCCCTCCCGGTATGGCCGGGAGGGGGTGAGGGCTGGCAAGGGGCCGGCCCGTCGGCCGTTGTTGATTTCGACGCCCCGTCTTCTTCACGCGCTTGCTCCTCTGAGACGCCCGCGAAAGCCTTCACCCGGTCGGCGTGCCTGCGACACCGTCCGGCCCGTCGCCGCTGGCGCGGCTATCGTTGACCTTACCAGCCGGCCACGAAATGTCGGCCAAAATCCGGTCGTTTTCATATTTTTCAGCCCGCCCGGTACCATCGCCGCCCGCGTGTCCACCACCGTCGTTCACTTCCTCACGTTCGTCGGCCGCCCCGGCGACGACGCCGCGGCCGGCGTCGACCGGCTCGTCGCCGCGCGGCAGCGTCTGGCGCTTGAGCCCGACCCCGAAGAAGACTTCGCCCCCGACCGCGACCCGCTCTGGGACTGGACCTACCGCGACGAAGTGACCATCAACGCCTTCTGCCACGATCTGCTCAGGCTCGCCCATTCGCTGCCGGTGCTTTTTTCGTCCCAGTTCGTCCGTAATGGCACGACCGGATGTGACCCGATGCTTCGCCTGCTGCTGCCGCCGGGCGACGCGCCGCGGGCGATGTCTGGGCTGAACTTCGCCATGGCCTGCTACGGCTCCGACCGCGCGAGCGAAACCTTGGCCGCCATCGAAGCGAAGCTGGCCGAACCGGAACAGTGGGTCGACGTGCCGACCTTTCTCGAACACCTGCGGGCGGCCCTGCGCGCCGCACACTGGCTGGAGCATTTCACGGTCGTTGTCCTCGAACAAGACTTCGACGGCACGCGCGAGGACTTCGAAATCGAAGCCGCCATGAACGCCCCGCTCGGCATCCCGATGCCGTCGCCGTTCTGGGTCCGCCCCGCCGAGCCGCCCGACCGCGACGCGCTGCTGGGTCTCTGGCATCGCTCCGCGTCGGCCGACTACCCGTACCTGACCGAAGACGACATCCGCGATCTGACGACCGAAGGCCGCAACTTCAACCGGCCCCAACTCCTAGGAACGGTTTTGATCGCCCCCGACGGCACGCCCGCCGGCTTGAGCGCCCGTCGGGAAAAGCAGCTGAAAGGCCTGTTCGTCGACCCGACTTACCGTCGCCAAGGCGGCGGCCGGCAGTTAGTCGAATACACGGCGTTCTCGGGACGCGACCTGGAAGCGGTCGTCGACGCGCGTGACGCCGACGCCTGCCGGTTCTGCGCCGCGCTCGGCTTCACCGTCGCCGATCGCATCCCCGCCGACGACCGTGACACGCCGTTCCCGCTCCTGAAACTGCACCGCGGCCGCAAGGCCTGCTACCGCCGTACGCCGGGCGCGTCGTTTTCGGTATAACGCCGCCATGCGCCAACGCGTGTCCGCCGTCGCCCTGCTGGTTCGCGATTACGACGAAGCGCTCGCTTACTACGTCGGCGTACTCGGCTTTGCGCTCGTCGAAGATTCGCCACGCGGGCCCGGCAAGCGGTGGGTCGTCGTCCGGCCGCCGGGTGATGACACGAACACCGGCTTCGTGCTCGCCCGGGCCGCCACACCGGAGCAGTTGGCCCGCGTCGGCGACCAAGCCGCTGGCCGCGTGGCGTTCTTCCTGCAGACCGACGACTTCTGGCGCGACTACCACGCCTACGTCGCCCGCGGCGTCAGGTTCGCCGAACCGCCGCGGCGGGAAACGTACGCCACCGTCGCCGTCTTCGCCGACTGCTACGGCAACCGCTGGGACCTGCTCGGCCCGCCCACGTAGAAGTCGGCCGCGCCAAAGTGCTGCCGCCAACGACGTCGGCCGGTGACGCACGCGCGTCACCGGCCGGACGGCTTAGAGGTATAGTCTCCCGACTCAGTTGTTGCTGTGCAGCCCGAAGTTCACGCCGGTCTTGGTGGCCCCGGCGGTCGCGCCGAAGGTGATGCCCTTGCCGCTGTTATTGGTCTGGTGCGAGCCGGCGGGCGGCAGGACGCGGACGGTGTTGAAGCCGTAGTTCAGGTCATGCAGCGTGTAGTTGCCGCTGCTGTCGGTGAACGCGGCGATGTCCCCTGCGCCGAACAGGCCGTCGTTATTGACGTCGGCCCAAACCTGCACGCCGGCCTTGCCTTTCTCCGTGCCGTCGCGGGTGCCGTTCTGGTTGCTGTCGGTGTAGACGTTGCCTTTGGCGATCACGGTGTGGACCAGGTGTTCGCAGCGAACCGGCACGATGCCGTTATCGAAGCGGACCTGGTCGACGCCGTTTTCGCCGTCGGCCACGGTGGCTTTGTCATTGCCGGCGACTTTCAGCAGATCGTCGTCATAACCGCCGTAGATCTTGTCGAGGCCGCCCGCGCCGATCAGGGTGTCATACCCGTCGCCGCCGTACAGGCTGTCGCTGCCTTTGTGGCCCGTCAGCTTGTCGTTGCCCGCGTTGCCGTACAGGCCGATGGACGTGGCGGTCGAAGCGCCGTACGCGTCGATCGTGTCATGGCCCGCACCGGCCCGAACGGTCACGGATTTGGCTTGGGCGAAGTTGAACACCCGGTTGTAGTCGCGCACCAGGCTGGTCGGCCCGACCGCGTAATGATGACCGGCCGTTTGGCCCTGGTCGGAAAAGCTGACGGCTTCGGTGCCGATGACGTTCAGGCCCTTGGCGAACAGCGCCAGGTTGCCCTTGCCCGCCGAGCCGGTGGTGACTTGGTCTGATCCGGTGCCGCCATCGATTTTCGCGGTCCCGCCGGCGCCCAGAAGGGTGACTTCGTCCTGGCCCGCGCCGGTGCTGAGTGCGAAGGGGTTGGCGTTCGTGCCGTTGACGAACACGCTGTCGCTTCCCTTGCCGGTGGCGACGCTCAGGGTGACGTCGCCGAAGTAGGCGATATCCCCTTTCGTGAACGCGACCGACTTGGGCGAAATCACGAAGCTGCCGGCGGCGGTTTCGGCGGCGGCGTCGATCTTCAGCGCGGTCTTGCCGTAGATGTTGCCGATTTTCAGGCCGGGCTTGATGTAGTCGAGCGAGCCCTTATAGCCGACGGTGACATTGTCCTGGCCGTCGAAGGACGTGAACTGCAGCGGTGAATCCGTGAGGGCGATCTTGACGTTCTTATCACCGCTGCCGGCCGTTATCCGAACGCTGTTAAAGTTGGAAAGCGACAGCGGCTGTTGCGTTAAGCCGGCCACTTGATTGCCGAAGATTTCGATCGTCCGATTGGCCGTGTCGTTCACGGCGTCCAGGCGGACGACGCTTCCGCTGTCCGGATAAGTCGATACAGAGACGTACCCTTTCAGGGCGCTCAGCGTGCCGCTGTCGTTACCGAGCTTCACGTCCCATTTGCCTGCGAGATTGAAGTAATTACTGCTCGAGCCGGCGGTGTCGTAAAGCTCGGCCGTGCTGGCGGACTTGCTGTCGGCGAAGAGGCTTAGTTCCTTGAGAGTCGTTTGGCTGTAGTCGATCGAACCGGTGAAAAAGCCGGTGATCTTGCCCTTGCCGACTTTCAGCTGGTGGTCGCGGTCGATGTCGTTATACAAGTCGAGTTCGAAGGTGCCGCCGGTGCTGCTCTTGAGCGTCACTTGGCCGAGGATCGTCTCGGCCGCTGCCGCGTTGTAAGCGACGAAGTGGTCATGGCCGCCCTTGCCGTTGTAGATGATCTGGTCGCCGGCCTTGAGGTTGGTCAGCGTGAAGTAATCATCGCCGCTGGTGCCGTTGATCGTGGTGACGGTCAGCATGCGCCGCTGTTCCAGGTTCTCGACCATGGAACGGACGGCGGGACGAACGACGCGGGACAGACGGGTGGGCTTGCTCATGTTCGCTTTCAGTTAGAGATGGCCTTTGTTTCAACGACAAAGGCGACTGAAAACCAATGCGACGAACGTCGTGAGCAGGGCTAGATCATTTTCAGATGTGACCTGTCGGGTCGCACAACGGGTCGGCGGGCTTGCCTGCTGCGAGAACCGTGGGCAACCCCATGTTCCCGCGGCGGGCAAGCCCGCCGGCTGCTTTCGGACGCGGCGATTTAAACGCTACGCGCCATCGGAAAATGCCCCGGTTGAAAAGCACGAGCGTGCGTGACCGGAACTGTGCCGTGATGGGCGACGCTTCGATTGGCGCGCCGTCGTTCCGTTAGACGTCGAACGCTTGCAGCCAGGCGAGCAGCCCGGCCGTGCCTTGCCGGTCCAGCACGTCCAGCGCTTCTTCGCTGGCCAGGCGGCGGAACGCGCTGGCGCGCCGGGCCGGCGACAGGCCGCTGGCGTCGCGCAGCATCGGGCGCAGGACGCTCATCGCCTCGGCCATCTTCGCCCAGCGCGGGTCGAAGCGCTGGCGCAGCCCGTCGCGGATCGCCGCCGAGAGCGCCGCGGAGCCGGCGGAAACCGTGACGGTAATCGGCCCTTGGCTGAACTTCGCGGGCGTGACGAAGTCGCCGGGATGGTCGTCATCCGTGTCCGCCCGGCAGACGAGCGCGCCGACGGCCCGCGCGTCGTTGATGACGTTGGTGTTGACCGCCGGGTCATTTGTCGCGGCAAAGACTAGCCGCGCGTCGGCTAGCGTCCGCGGCGTGTACACCGACGCCACGTGCCGCACCGGCGGGAAGTCGTCGGCCAGCGTCGGCGAGACGACGGTGATGTCGGTCGCCCCCGCGTCGATCAGCCCGCCCGCTTTCCGCCGGGCCACGCCGCCGCCGCCGACGATCACGATGCGCAGGTGCGTCACGTCGAGCAGAATGGGGTAAGGCATCGCGCCGGCGATCTTACGCGGCGGCCGGCGGCGCGTCGCCCGGAGAGAAGTGAACCACGAAGGGCGCGAAGGGCGCGAAGATCAACTCGGCGTCTTCGTCTATGCAGCAAGTTTCAGGCGATTCACTTTTGGTTCTTTGCAGAAGCGTCAAGCATTGGCGTCGGTTCGGTCGCCGAAACGATCTTCGCGCCCTTCGTGTTCTTCGTGGTTCATCCTTCTTCTCCGGTGACTTAAGCCCGTACAATCCCGCGATGGACTTGTTCGCCGGCGCCCGCCAGAAGAACCTCGACCGTGTCGCCCCGCTCGCCGCCCGAATGCGGCCGCGAAACCTAGACGAGTTCGTCGGGCAGCAACACTTCCTCGGGCCGGGCAAGCTGCTGCGCCGCATGCTGGAGGCCGACCGGCTGACCAGCGTGCTCTTCTACGGCCCGCCCGGCACGGGCAAGACCAGCCTGGCCTCGCTTATTGCCGGGCATACGCAGTCGCATTTCGAAAAGGTGAACGCCGCCGGCGTGGGCGTGAAGGAAGTCCGCGCGATCCTCGACGCGGCCCGCACGAAACTCGAAACCGGCGGCCGGCGCACGGTGTTGTTCATCGACGAAATCCACCGCTTCAACCGCGCCCAGCAGGACATTCTGCTGAGCGACGTGGAGGCCGGCTTGATCATCCTGATCGGGGCGACGACAGAAAACCCGTTCTTCGCCGTCAATTCCGCCCTCGTCAGCCGCAGCCAGATTTTTCAGTTCCAGGCCATCACGAACGAGGACATCAAATCGCTGTTGAAGCGGGCGATCGCGGACGAAGAGCGCGGCTTCGGGCGCTGGACGATCCAGATCGACGAGCAGGCGCTCGACCTCTGGGCGGAGTGGAGCGACGGTGACGCCCGGCGAGGCCTGGGCGCTTTGGAAGTGGCCGTGCTGTCCGCCGGCGCGAAAGGCCGGCAGGGCGACGTGCTGCACATCGACGTGAACACCGCCGAGCAATCAATGCAGCGCAAGGCCATCGCCTACGACGGCACCGGCGACGAGCACTACGACGCGGCATCGGCCCTGATCAAATCCATGCGCGGCAGCGACCCGGACGCCGCGTGCTATTGGGTGGCCCGTATGTTGGAAGCCGGCGAAGACCCGCGGTTCATCGCCCGCCGCATCGCCATCCTGGCCAGCGAAGACATCGGCATGGCCGACCCGCAGGCGATTCTGGTCGCCCAGGCGGCGTACGACCTCGTCGAACGCATCGGCATGCCCGAGGCCCAACTCACCCTCGGCCACGCCGCCATTTACATGGCGACGGCCCCGAAATCGAATGCGTCCGCCCTGGCGATCTGGGCGGCGATGAAGGACGCGCGGGAAGGCCGCACGCTGCCCGTCCCCAAGCATTTACGCGACGGCCACTACAGCGGCAGCAAACGCCTCGGACACGGCCAAGGGTACCAATACGCCCACGACCACGCGAACGACGTCATGGGTGGTTTTGTCGCACAAGATTACCTCGGCGTGGATAAGACGTATTATGAGCCCAAGGACATCGGCCAGGAGGCGGCCGTCCGGGCGCGTATGGAGGCTTTGCGAAAGATCGACGAAACGGATTCGCCCCCGCCTGCCGATAAACCGTAAACCTGTTCCCGGCGTACGTATTGGGTAGCGACTTAGCATTGAAGAGAAGAGCAGATTCACCACGGAGACACGGAGGCACGGAGAAAGACAAAAAGATAATGCTCTTGCTTTCTCTTCTCCGTGTCTCCGTGGTGAATCTTCGACTGAAAAGCGAATGGACCCGACCGATCCCAAACTCGAGATCCGCCAGCAGCTCCGGCAGCGCCTGGCCGACATGAGCGACGCCCAGCGTCACGCCAAGAGCGTGGCCGCTTGCGCGCTGATCGCCGCCACCGCGGAGTTCCAGGCGGCCAAGTCGGTGATGCTGTTTCTGTCCACGCCCTCCGAAGTCGACACCGCCCCGCTGGCCCTGCGTAGCTGGCAGCAGGGGAAGATGGTGATCGTGCCGAAGGTGAGTTGGGACGCCAAGCGCATGGTGCCGATCGAGATCGCCAGCCTGAGCGACGAGCACGTGCGTTTGACGCGTCAGGGCATTCGCGAGCCGGTCGCCGGCAGCCCGGTGCCGCTGAGCTTCATCGACCTCGTCGTCGTGCCCGGCCTCGGCTTCACCGAGCAGGGCCACCGCATCGGCCGGGGCATGGGCTTTTACGACCGCTTCCTCGCCCAGCCCGATTTCCTCGGCGTCTCCTGCGGCTTGGCGTTCGAGGAGCAGGTGATGCCGAGCATCCCCATGCTCGACCACGACATCCCGCTGTGCATGCTGGCCACCGACCGCGGCATCCGCCGCGTGCGCACGGCCTGCATCGACCGCTTCCTGTCACAGTAAAAGACCCTGATCCCGAAACGCCAATTCCGGCAGGCCCCGCTTCAGCGGGCCTGTCTAGCCCTTCGACACGCCCCACAGGCCCGTTGAAGCGGGGCCTGCCTTCAACGACACCATTTGGGTGACCCGTCTTCGGGCCAATGTCGCTCACCCGCCGCCCCGGCCATATGTTTTTCCGCTTCCCCAATGCGCATGAATTATTTATCATGCCCCGGCTCGGCCCGTCCCGACGTTCGTGGGGATGGCCGTTTCACATGACGTATCGCACCGCCCCGCAGGCCGTGGGGCGTACGGACACGGAGGTCCATTTTGCCACGCCGCAGCCGCTATTCACGTCCGTTCATGACCGCCGTCGGGTCGATTGTGGCCATCAGCGCGGTCGCCGTGGGGTACAAAATCGTTGGCCAGCAGTCTCCGCTGGCCGTCATGCCGACGACCGCCCCGGCCCCGTCGGTCGCCCCTACCGTCGCCCCTCCCGCCCCCCGGCCGGTGGCGACGGACGACCCGAAAACGCTCAAACTGAAGGTCGACGCCCTGAAGGCCAAGGTTCAGGAATCGCGCACGCCCGCGGCCAAGCCGCCCGCGAACGTGACCACGGCCGATATCGTCCTGCTCGACGTCCCCGCCACCCGGCCGGCCTTGGCCATCGCGTCGCGGCCCGCCCCGTCGTCGCCGGTCGACGCACCGGCGTTGTTCAGAGACGTCGACGCCAAGATCGCCGCCGACGACTTGCTGAGCGCGCGTGACGCCGTCGTCAACGCCCTCGACGCCAAAGCCTTTTCCGCCACCGAGCGCGAGGCCGCCTTCGAGCGTTTGCAGAAGATCAACGACACCGTCGTCTTCTCGCCGCGCAAGTTCCTGTCCGACCCGAACCAGACGTCGCACACAGTCAAAAGCGGCGACAACATGC
>DASVSC010000047.1:0-7507 GCA_036388295.1 Tepidisphaeraceae bacterium
CGCGGTACGAAAAGCGGGCCGACCACTACGCCACGATGCTCACGCTCGGCATGGCCGTCCTCTACCTGAGGGCACTGGCGTGACCCGTCAGACACAACCTAACCCTCTCCCGGCCATACCGGGAGAGGGGACCAGAGGCCGCCTACAACGGCAGGAAACGCCAATGCCCACACGCTACGCCATCGGCTTGGACTTCGGCACCGAATCCGTCCGGGCCCTTGTCGTCAACACCACCAATGGCCACATCGCCGGGCAGGCCGTTCGCAATTATCCGCATGGCGTCATCGACCGCGCACTGCCGCCCGATGCCAACGATTTAAGCATCCCACTCCCGCCCGATTACGCCCTCCAGCACCCGCAGGACTGGCTGACGGCATCCGGCGGGGCGTGCCGGGAAGCGATGGCGGCCGCCAAGGCGCGGCCGGATCAGGTCATTGGCGTCGGCGTCGATTTCACCAGTTGCACGATGCTGCCCGCCTTCGCCGACGGAACGCCCGTCTGTTTGTTCGAGCGCTTCGGCCGGGTGCCGCTGGCGTGGCCGAAGCTGTGGAAGCACCACGCCGCCAAGGGCGCGACCGACCGCATCAACCGCGTCGCCCGTGAGCGAAACGAACCCTGGCTGGCCCGCTACGGCGGCACGATCGGTATCGAATGGTTCTTCCCCAAAGTCCTCGAAACCCTCGAAGAAGAGCCCGGCGTCTACGACGTCGCCGACGTCTGGATCGAAGGCGGCGACTGGCTGGTCTGGCAGCTCGTCAGCGGCCCGTTCCCGAATTGCTCGCCCGCCCACATCGCCCGCAGCACCTGCCAGGCCGGCTATAAAGCGATGTGGAACGCCCACGACGGCTACCCGTCGACGGACTACTTCGCGGCCGTCCATCCGAAGCTGGCGGACGTGATGGCGAAAATGCCCGGCACGCTGAAAAGCCCCGGCACGCCCGCCGGCACGCTCACCCAAGCCGCCGCCGAACTGCTGGGCCTGAAGGCCGGCACGCCGGTCAGCACCGCCACCATCGACGCGCACGCCGGCGTCCCCGGCGCGGGCGTCGCCGGGGCCGGCACGGTCGTACTCGTCATGGGCACCAGCAGTTGCCACATGCTTAACGCGACGACTGAGTCGCTCGCCCCCGGCATCGCCGGCGTGGTCGATGGCGGCATCCTGCCTGGCTACTTCGGCTACGAAACCGGCCAAAGCAGCGTCGGCGACGCCTTCGGCTGGCTGACCCAAACGTTCGGCCTCAGTCACGCGCAGATGAACGAACGGGCCGCTGAACTACCGCCCGGCAGCGGCGGGGTGCTGGCGCTCGACTGGCTGAACGGCTGCCGCACGCCGCTGATGGACGGCCGCCTCAGCGGCTGCTTCGTCGGCCTGACGCTCGGCACGCGGCCGGAGCAGATGTACCGGGCCTTGATGGAAGCGACCGCGTTCGGCGTCCGCTGGATCGTCGACACGCTAAAGGCCGGCGGCGTGGGCGTCGACGCGTACGTCGCCAGCGGCGGCCTGCCCGCCAAGAGCCCGCTGCTCATGCGGATTTACGCCGACGTGCTCAACGCCCCGATCCGCGTCGCCGCCAGCGACCAAAGCTGCGGCCTCGGCGCGGCCATCCTCGGCGCCAGCGCCGCCCAGACGAACCCGGCGGCCGTCGTTGCCCTCACTTACGCCATGGCCCCGCAAACGTCAGCCGTCACCTACACGCCCGACCCGCAGCGCCAAGCCGCGTATGAACCGCTCTACGCGGCCTACCGAACCTTGGCAAAACCGGACGGTGAACTGGCCACGGTCATGCGTCAGCTGAGTGAGCTGCGAGGCAAAGATAATTAGCCGCAGATTTACACAGATGAACGCAGATAAAAAAGAGTCAGAAGGAGGCTGAACTACTCTTCTTCTTATCTGTGTTCATCTGTGTAAATCTGCGGCTAAATTCTTCTGCCAACGACACATTCGCTCACTGTCGCCTCAACGCCAAAACGCCGATCGAGAACAACGTGCGTTGTTCTCGATCGGCGTTTTGAATGGCTTGGCGTTCGGCCCACCGGAGCGGGAGCGAACGTTTGTTTACGAGATCAAACGGGGCGAGGCCTGCAACCTTCGCGGCTTCGAAAAGCCCCCGGGCTACAGTGTCGTCCGGCCGACCGCCGGTCGGACGACACCGCCCGTGGGAACCAACCGCGCTCCATGATAATCGAGTGACCACAGGCCACTCGTCGCCACCACCGTGGCGGCGACGAATCTCCTCTTTCAAACCGAATGCCAGACCGCGAATCGACGCCGGAATTCTTGGAAAACCGCTTTTGACACGCTGAACGCGGTTCCCGGCATGGCCGCTCAGGATCACGGCCGTTCGAGAGTGACGCCGGCCGCGGCATTTCTCGGTCCGCCGCCCAGAAACTGGGCATCGCCAAAGCCGCCAGAAGTTGCCCGGCCGATTTTCCGGCGTTCGAACAACGCGAGCAGACTCCGGCGTTGTGTTTTGCCCTAGCCGCTTCGCATAGACTGCTGTACCGATGCGCAAAAGCTTTTACATCGTGGACGGGCACGCCCAGATCTATCGCGCCTTTTTCGCCCCGTTCCGTGACCTGACCGCGCCCACCGGCGAGCCGACCAAGGCCACCTTCGTCTTCACGCAAATGCTGCTGAACCTGATCGAACAGCGCAAGCCCGATTACCTGGCCATGGTGATCGACAGCGGCGACGGAACCGTGTTCCGCAAAACGATCTACCCGGAATACAAAGCCAACCGTCCCAAGGCCCAGCCGGAGTTCAAGCCGCAGGAGCAGCGCATCCTGCGCCTCGTCGGCGACGCCGGCATTCCGATCTTCGCCAAGCCCGGCTTCGAGGCCGACGACCTGATCGCCACCATGGCCAAGACCCTGTGCGACAAGGGCTTCGACATTTACCTCGTCAGCAAGGACAAAGACCTCCGCCAGGTGCTCAGCGACTGCACGTTCATGTACGACGTGCAGAGCAACAAAACGGTCGACCCGAAAACGCTGGAGGCCGAGAAAGGGTACGGCCCCGAGCAGGCGGTCGAAATCCAATCCTTGATGGGCGACGCCATCGACAACGTCCCCGGCATTCCCGGCGTCGGCGAGAAGACAGCGATCGACCTGATCAAGCAGTTCGGAACGGCCGACGAAGTGGTGCGACGGGCCAGCGAAATCAAAAAGCCGAAGCTCCGCGAAAACGTCGAAAAGTTCGGCCCCGCGAACGTGCCGGTCGCCCGGTCGCTGGTAACGCTGAAGACCGACGTCGAGTTCGACTTCACCGTCGAACAGTGCGCGTTCAAGGGATTGAACACCGACGCCCTGCGCGCGCATCTGTCTGAATTAGGCTTCAAAGGCCTGCTCGCGCGACTTGGCCCAACGGCGAGCAGTGCCGCTCCGCCGCCGGTCGCCGCGAAGGCCGCCTACGACCCGTTCGGCGCGAACCTGTTCGGGGAGGTTTCCACGGTCACCGACGAAGCCCCCACGCACGAAACGTCCGCGGGCCTGAACTACGAACTGGTCGACACGAACGAAAAGTTCGAGGCGTTCCTGTCCGAACTCAAGCGCCAAAAGGCCTTCGCCGTCGACACAGAAACCGATGACCTCGGCGCGATGAAGAGCGACCTCGTCGGCCTGAGCTTTTCGTGGAAAGAGGGCACCGGCCACTACGTTCCCGTCAAAGGCCCGGCCGGCTGCAGCGTGCTGCACTGCGGCCACGTGATCAGCGCGTTGAAAAACGTGCTGGAAGACGAATCGATCGGCAAGATCGGCCACAACATCAAGTACGACCAGCTCGTTTTGCGCAACAACGGCATCACACTGCGCGGGCTGAAGATGGACACGATGGTCGCCGCGTTCCTCATCGATTCCAGCCGCATCCAGTACGGCATCGACCGCTTGGCCGTCGACCTGCTGCACTTCCAGAAAATCCCCACGACCGACCTGATCGGGAAGGGCAAAGCGCAGATCACGATGGACCAGGTGGAGCTGAAAAAGATCGCCCACTACGCCTGCGAAGACGCCGACGTGACGTGGCGGCTGTACGAATTGCTTGCCCCGAAGCTGGCCGAAACGCCGATCCTGCAACTGCTGAGCGACACGGTCGAAACCCCACTGGTCGACGTGCTGGCGGAAATGGAATTCAACGGCATCGGCGTCGACCCCGCCGTGCTGAAAGAGCAGTCGGCCGTGCTCGCCACGCGCATCGACGCGATGCGCGAAACGATCCACCAGGAGGCGGGCGGCGAGTTCAATATCGACTCGCCGAAGCAACTGGAAAAAATCCTGTTCACCGATCTCCAACTGCCCAAAGGCAAAAAAACCAAGACCGGCTACAGCACCGACGTGCAGGTGCTGGAAAAACTGGCGCTGCAGGCCCCGATCGCGCGGCACATTCTCGACTACCGCAGCATGGTGAAGCTCAAGAACACGTACCTCGACAACCTGACCGCGTACGTGAACGAAAAGACCGGCCGCATCCACACCAGCTTCAACCAGACCGGCGCGGCGACCGGCCGGTTGAGCAGCAGCGACCCGAACCTGCAGAACATTCCCATCCGCACCGACGAAGGCCGGCGCATTCGCTTGGCCTTCGTGCCGGGCGACCCGAAAAAGGACGTGCTGCTGACGGCCGACTACAGCCAGATCGAGCTGCGCCTGCTCGCCCACTTCACGCAGGAGCCCGGCCTTCTGTCAGCATTCAAGAACGACGAAGACATTCACAAGGCCGTCGCCGCCGAGGTGTTCGGCGTGTCGCTGGATCAGGTCTCACGTGAGCAGCGCAACAGCGCCAAAACGATCAACTTCGGCATCATCTACGGCGTGACCGCCTTCGGCCTGAGCGCCCGCATCGAAGGCCTGAGCGTGTCTGCCGCCAAGGACGTGATCGACCGTTACCACGTCCGCTTTCCCGGCATCCAGAAGTTCTTCACGCAGTGCGTCGAAGAGGCGCGGGAGAAGGGCTACGTCGAAACCGTCCTCGGCCGCCGCCGGCCGATCCCGGACATCACCAGCGGCGTGATCAACATCCGCAACTACGCCGAACGCGCCGCCATCAACAGCGTCGTCCAGGGCTCGGCCGCCGACCTGATCAAGGTGGCCATGGTCAATATCTACCGCAAGCTGAAAAGCGAAAATCACCCCAGCAAGCTGCTGCTGCAGGTGCACGACGAACTGGTCTTCGAAACCCCTATCGGCCACGAACAAAGCGAAGCGGCGTTTGTGAAGGCAGAGATGAACGCGGCCCTGGCGGACAAGCTGACGGTGCCGCTGAAGGTGGAAGTCGGCTGGGCGAAGAATTGGCAGGAAGTGAAGTAATCAGCGAACGGTTTCAGCCGCGGGTGTAAACCCGCCCGAGCCCGTGCGATTCGGCACCAGGATGCGGAACGTTCTGAGCGTCGTGCGTTACGGCTTACGTGGGTCGAAAGCAGTCATCGCCATGGAAGTCGCGATGTTCGGGCTGCGTGGGTTCACGTCCAGCTTCCGTTCAAGCGGCAGCACGACCAAGTCCATATCTTCCATCGCGATCGCGCCGAGCAAAGCCTGGTCGCCCATCACTAGGGCGCCGCCGTAGCCGATACGGTTCTTGAACCGCACTTCAACGGGGCCGACGTACGGAACCGATTTCTGTGAGCCGTCGGTGAGCGTAATGACCTTCTGCTGGGCCGCTTCCAACTGTAGTTGGATGCGCACCCACTCCGGGATGCTGCAATGGAACGAGCCGGAATCGGCCAGAACTTCTATTTCGATCGGCGTCAGTTCGGGCCGGCGCGGGTTGCTGAAAGTGACAGTGGGTAGGACGAGGCCCATGTTGGCAGTGTACCATTGAAGCGAGAGCAGACCCCATGGAACTCGAAGAACCCACCGAGAAGTTCGTCCTGCCCGATGACAAACGGCCGCCGGCGTACGAGCCGCCGCCGGTGAAGTTGTTGGCCATCAGCGACGTCCGTTTGACTGCCCCGGCGGGGCTGGAAAAGCAGCTCGACGCGTTTTACGTCGGCATGCTGAAGTTCGAGCGCGATACCGATGACCAAGACCACATCGCCTACCGCGCCGAGCGATGGCGATTGGTGTTCGACGTCGTCGAGGTCCCGCCGCCGCGCGACGACTATCGGCCGGTGATGGTGCAGATCCCGCACTTCCCGGATTTCATCCACGCCCTGAACGAACAGCAAACGCCGTTCGAATGGCAAAAGGGCGTCGCCCCCGGCGTCGAAACGGCCTTCCTGCAAGACCCGGCCGGCTTCTGGGTCAGCGTCGCGCCTGTCCGGCACATCGCGTAAGAGGATGAATAGCCGCAGACGCACGCAGATCAACGCGGATGAAGGCGTAGGTTTTTGGTGGGCGCTAGAATCAGATCACACAACCGTTCTTTCCGCTTCTCTTATCCGCGTTCATCTGCGTGCATCTGCGGCTACTCAACCCTTGCGACCTCGCACTGGCTAGACGTACAGTGACCGCCCTTGTTCGCCGGCCGGCCCATCATCGGAATCCTTGGCGGCATCGGCAGCGGCAAATCATTCGTCTCGAACGGCTTTGCCGAACTCGGCGCGTGTGTGATCAACGCCGACGCGCTTGTTCACCGGGCCTACCTGCGCGACGACGTGAAGGCGGTCTTGCGCGAGTGGTGGGGCGACGGCGTGTTCAATGCGGACGGGGCCGTTAATCGGCGGGCGATCGCCGCTAAGGTTTTTCAGAACGACGCCGAGCGGCGGCGTCTGGAGGGTCTGGTTCATCCGCTGGTGATCGCCGAACGCGACCGCGTGATGGCCGAGCGGGCGGCGGACCCGGCGGTCACGGCGTTCGTGTGGGATACGCCGCTGCTGGTCGAGACCGGCGGGCACCAGCGCTGCGACGCGCTGGTGTTCGTGGACGCGGCGGTCGACGTCCGCCTGGCCCGCGTGGCGGCCCGCGGCTGGGACGCGGCGGAACTGTCCAGAAGAGAAAAATTGCAACTGCCACTGGACAAAAAGCGTCGGCTTGCGGATTATGTAGTGAGCAACGCCGTAGATGCGGCCGCTGCCCGCGAGCAAATCCGACGAGTGTTCTCCCTGATTTTAAGCAGTGACCTCACCCGGCCGGCCCGTACGACTGCCGACGAACGAATCGTTGCCAACGACTAAGTGGCAAAACGACCGACTCACCGGCGTTCCCGCTCGCTTCACAACGTGATCGACAGCCCGGGCTTTATCGACGTGAGGGCGTCGCCCGACACTGCGGTTGCCGTTGGCGGCCGTCGTTTGACGGCCGCACGGAAGGGCCCGCGATAAGCGGCCACGAGACGGATTTTTTGATCGAACCCATTGCCCGGGCGGCAACGGCAGGCCGTGTGTTGCGGCCGTCGCAGGGTCGGCTCGGCCGACCCGTCGCCGGGGACCTTTTAATCGCCTTTACCTGACCCGAGCCGGCCCGACACCGCCGGACACCGCACGAACCCACGTCGCCGATCGCGGCGGCCGGGTTGTGCCCAACCCCACCGCGTGGCCGCCCGTGCCACGCATTTCGGAGAGCAGCCGCCATGGCC
>DASVSC010000048.1:0-14310 GCA_036388295.1 Tepidisphaeraceae bacterium
TTCCCACGGCGGCAGGTTGGATGCGCAGACGCCGCACCCTTCGAGACGCACGCGGACTTGCCCCGGCCCCGGCTCGGGGACGGCCGCGGTTTGAACGGACAAGCGTCCGGGCGAGACGACGGCGGCGGCCCGCATGGTGCGGCGGGCCGTGTCGGCGGCCGCTGGCCCGGCCGACAGCGTCATATGCGTTCCTTGCGCGGCGTGGCCGACACAGTCTGGCGGCGCTCGGCGGGGCGGGTGGTCTGGGACCAGGCGCGCGGCGTCTTCACTTCCGCCACCGGCACGGCCGTCGCCGTTTCCGGCTTGGTCTGCACGTTATCGCGCAGCCATTGGTACAGCCGTTCGACGCCGTCCTGCGCTGACACCCGTGGCGTCCAGCCGGTGACGCGCCGCATTTTGGACGGGTCGGAGACGTAAAAGCGTTGATCGCCCGGCCTCCAGGCGTCGCAACGGACGTCGGGCCGCGTGCCGTGCAGGCGTTCGATCAGGTCGAGCAGATCGAGCAGGCTGATCGTGTTGGCCGGCCCGCCGCCGATGTTGAACGCTTCGCCGCGCGTGGCGTGCATGTTCGCCTGGGCGAGCAGCAGCGCCTCGACGAGATCATCGACGAACAGGATGTCGCGCACCTGCATGCCGTCGCCGTACAGCGTGACGGGGCGGCCTTGCAGGGCCTGGATCAGGAAATGGGCGATCCAGCCCTGGTCTTCGGTGCCGCACTGGTGCGGGCCGTAGATGCAGCTCATGCGGAACACGCACATGGGCAGATCAAAGGTGCGGGCGTAGTCGAGCACGTACTGATCGGCCGCCCCTTTGGAGCAGCCGTAGGGGCTATGGAAATCCAGCGGGCGGTTCTCGCCGATGCCGTGCTCGCGGATGGACTGCGCCTGCGGCTCGTAGCGTGAGCCCTGACGTCGAATGGTGACGTCGTTCAGCCCGCCGTAGACCTTGTTCGTGCTGGTAAATACCAGCGACGGCGGCTCGGGCTGGGCGCGAACGGCTTCGAGCAGGTTCAGGGTGCCGCGGGCGTTGATTTCGAAGTCGTCGATCGCGTGCGTGAGGGACGTGGTAACGGCGACCTGTGCCGCGAGATGAAACACGCGTCCCGCCTGTTCGACGGCGGCAAGGACGGCGGCGCCGTCGCGCACGTCGGCGCGGTGAACGGTCAGCAGCCGCGGGTGAAGCTCCTGCAGCCAGGCGAGGTTGCGCTCCACGCCGGGGCGCGACAGATTATCGAAGACGATGACCGCCTGGCCCGCTGACAGAAGGCGGTGCGCGAGATTGGTGCCGATGAACCCGCAGCCGCCGGTGATGAGCACGGGCTTGCGCGACGTGAAGGGCAGGGCGGCAGTCGGGGTTTTGGGCCGGGCGTCGTGCATCAATTGGCTACTTCCTTCATCCCTCAATCGGTCCTCTTTCAAATAGCTAATCCGCGGCGGCTGAGTTCGGCGGTGGCCGCGTCCACGCGGTCGATCGCCACCTGACCCTCCAGCCAGCCGGCCAGTTCGATCAAACCTTCTTCGAGTGACACTTTCGGCTCGTACCCCAGCACCCGCCGGGCCAGGCCGATGTCGGCGAAGCAGTGACGGATGTCGCCGACGCGGTACTTGGCGGTGATCTCCGGCACGATCTGCGGCTTGCCGACGGCATGGGCAATCTTGTCGGCAATTTCACGCACGGTGAATGAGCGACCGCTGCCGATATTGATCGCCAGGCCGGCGGCCTCGGGCACGTCGATGGCCAGCCGGCAGGCGGCGGCGACGTCGTAAACGCTGACGAAATCCCGCCGTTGCAAACCGTCCTCGAACACCATCGGGCGGCGGCCGTTCAGCAGGCGCGAGGCGAAAATCGCCAGTACGCCGGTGTACGGATTGCTGAGGGCTTGCCGCGTGCCGAAGACGTTGAAGAAACGCAGGGCGACGGTCGGGATGTCGTACGCCTGTCCGACCAGCAGGCACATGCGTTCCTGGTCGAACTTCGACAGCGCGTAAATGCTGGCCAGCGTGGGGGGCTTGGTTTCGGTGGTGGGGACGGGCGTCAGCACCCCGCCGCGCTCGTCGTACACTTCCCAATCCTGGGCGGCCAGGCGTTCGGGCGAGCGCGGCACGCCGGCGGCCGTGTCGCCGTGGGCGTCGCGGTACAGGCCTTCGCCGTAGATGCTCATGCTGGAGGCGACGACAAGGGCGCGGATCTGGCCGCGACGCTGAATGACGCCTTCCAGCAGGACGGCCGTGCCCGAATTGTTCAGGCTGGTGTACTGGGCGATTTCGTACATGCTCTGGCCGACGCCCACGGCAGCGGCCAGGTGGTAAACGACATCGACGCCGCTAAGCGCCCGCGCCACGTCGGCCGGCTCGCGCACGTCGCCGGCGACGAACTCGACGTCGTCATCCAAGTAGGCGGGCCGCTGGGAACTGTCGCCGTGGACTTGGGACGACAAATTATCGAGCACGCGAACCCGGTACCCGGCCCGCAACAGTTCATCGGCTAAGTGAGAGCCGATGAAACCGGCACCGCCTGTGACCAAAATTCGATCTGCCACTTCTACCGTTCCCTTTGACTGAGCAGAGGTCTTGTGCAGGCGATCCGTACCGAGAAGGGATCGCCCTACCTGCTCTTCCGACTGTAAGCCGCGAACCTCTTCCGGAACATGAGGAACAAGCTGATTTGCATGACCGGAATTTCTTAGTCCGTGGCAGGCTTGTCCGCACTTACATACGGCGAATCGGTTTCGTTCTTGCAATCGAATCGAAGAGTGAGCGCTACGACTGTGGGGCAGCGTTTTCGGCCGTGACACCGGCCGTTCGTCCGGCCAGACGGGCGACCACATTCACAAGGTCGTCCGGCTCGACTGGTTTGACGACGTGGGATTGGTATCCGGCGTCCAACGCACGCTGGCGGTCCTCGGGCCGCGCGAAGGCGGTGAACGCGGCGGCTGGGGTCTGCGCGCCTTCTTCATAACTCAAGCTGCGAATCCAGGTGATGAATTGGTAGCCGTCGTGGTCCGGCATGCCGATGTCGCTCAACAGCACGTCCGGCGGCGTCGCGCGAAGGAGTGCCAGCGCCTCTTTGGCGGAACCGGCGGACGTGACCCGGGCGCCACGTTCTTCAAGAATCCGCTTGGCGAGCATTCGCGCGTCCGGCTCGTCGTCCACCACCAAGACCCTCAGCCCGTCGAGGGACGGCCCGACCGGTTTTGATGGCAAAGCTTCTTCTGTCATGCCCGCATCGGGCGCAAAGCGGGCCTGGGCGACTGCGATGGGCAGGCGGACGGTAAAGGTCGCTCCCTCGTTCGTGCCCGGACTTTCCACGCTCACGGTGCCGCCGTGCAGGTCGACCAGTTGCTTCACCAGCGAAAGCCCGATACCTAGACCGCCATGCCGACGCGTGATCGATGCGTCGGCCTGGCGGAACCGTTCGAACATGAACGGGATGAACTCGGCAGTGATTCCTTGGCCCGTATCGCTGACGCTGATTTCGACCTGCGCACCGACCCGCCTGACCGCGACGCGTATGCTGCCGCCCCCGGGTGTGAACTTCACCGCGTTCGTCAGCAGGTTCCAGACGACCTGCTGCAAGCGATTCGGGTCGCCCCGAATCGGGCCGGCGGCCGGGTCCAGATCGGTGTCGATGTCAATGCCTTTTGCGTCGGCCGCCGGGGTGATCGAAGCGACGGCCGACGTGACCACGTCCGGCGGGTTGACGCTCTGGACGTCCAGCCGCAGCTTGCCGCTGACAATGCGGCTCATGTCGAGCAAGTCTTCAATCAGCTGTGTCTGCGCCCGCGCGTTGCGTTCGATCGTACGCAAGCCCTCGGCCAAGTCGTCGGGGCGGTTGCCGTTGTGGCTGCTGAGCAATTGCGACCAGCCGAGGATGGCATTGAGTGGCGTACGCAGTTCGTGCGATAGGGTGGCCAAGAACTCGTCTTTGAGTCGGCTGGCCCGTTCGGCCTCGCCGCGGGCGGCACGCTCGGCATCGAAAAGCGTCGCATTGTCGACCGCGATCGCCGCACGCCGCGCCAAATCTTCGGCCAGCGACACGTCCTGCTGGGTGTAGGTCCGCCCCGACTCGGCATAGATCAACGTGAGCACGCCGAGCACCCGGCCGCGGGCCATTAATGGGACGCCGATGTACGAGCGGAGCTTCAGGTCGCGCATCACACGCAGGTGATAGTCGTCGACTGCCGACGCGGCGATCATTTCATCAGTGACGACTTCGACACAGGCGGTTTGGCCGGTGCGGATGATCTGCCACGTACCGACGGGTGCGTCCGGGTCCGGCGGGTAGCGGCGGTGCAGTTCGTGAGCCAGTTCGATTTTAGCCGGCTCCGGGTGTACCACGGCGACGCGCCTAAGCGTGCCGTCGCCCTGCAGCATGTCCACCGCACACCAGTCGGCCAGCCGAGGGACGACCAGCGACGCCAGCTCCTGGAGCAACTGTTCGTACGGGTTGGTGCTGTTGAGCAGCGCGCCGGCGTCGGCCAGCAGCCGCAGGCCTTCCTGAGCGCGATTTCGGTCGGTCACGTCGATCAGGAACGCGATGCTGGCGGGGCCGTCGGGAAGTTCGATCTGGCCGACCTGAACTTCGACGGTGAAGCGCGACCCGTCGGCCCGCAGGCCGGTGAACTGGTAGGTGTTGTCGACGGTTTGGCCGGCGTTGCGTCGTTCGACGTTGCGCGCTAATTGATCGCGTGATTCGGGCGCAATCTGCTCGAAGATGGACGCGCCGACGACGTCGATGTCTGCCGATATGCCGAAGCACCTGCGGTACGCGGCGTTGACGTACAACTGTTTGCCGACCCTTGAGACGCTGATCGCGACCGGCGCGTCGTCGGAAAGTGCGCGGAAACGCGCTTCGCTCTGTCGCAGCGCTTCCTGGGCTACGACTGTGGCCGTGGTGTCACTCACCGTGCCAAGAATGCGAAGGGCGCGGCCCTGCGGGTCGCGCGTGATCCGGCCGTGATAGCTGACCCACCGGATCGTGCCGTCGGGCAGGCGCAGGCGGTAATCTAAGGCGGCCTCGGACGGGCCATTTATTCTTAAGTTCGATTGCAGGTCGGTGAAAACGCGGTCACGGTCGTCCGGGTGGACGATCCGTACCCAGGCGTCGGCGTCATAGGTCGCCGAATCGGGCGGGGCGTCGAAGATCCGGTAAAACGTTTCCGACCCACGGCTGCGGCCGGACGTGACGTCATAGTCGAACGTACCGAAGCCGCCCGCCTCCTGGGCCACGCGCAGGCACTCCTCGTTTTCTCGAAGTTCTACTGTGATCCGCGAACGTTCGATCGATTCCCAACACCGCGCCGCGACCGTGCGGACCAACTCCACCTCGTCCGTCCGCCACTCCCGCGGCGTGGCCTGATGAACGGCCATGCCGGCAACGAAACGGCCGGACTTGTTCAGCGGCACGGCCACTACGGCGCGGATTTTCGTCTGTTCGTACGCACCCAGATCCGAATGCGTAACCTGCGGGTCGGCCTTCACGTCCTCCACGACATACGGCTGACCCAGACGGTGCAGGCGAAGGGCCTCTGCCCCGAAGTCTTCGAGCTTGTACTGTCCGACGATGCTGGGGATGCCGGGTCGGTTGAAATCGCCGGTGACAATAAACGTGTTCTCGTCGGCTTCGACGGTCGCGTACGCGCAACGGTCGACGCCCAGGTGTTCGCCCAGCAGTCGGGCTGCCGTGTGAGTGATCTCATGCGGGCTCGTCAAGGGACGAAGCGTGTCCTCGAGTGTGAGCAGAAACCGTTCCCGTACTTCGCCCCTTTTGCGTTCCGTGATGTCGGTGGTGAATCCGCAGAGCAGCGTTTCACCACGGTGTTCGACGGGCACTTTGATCGACAGGTAGGTGTGCTCGCCGTCGGCGTGCCGCAACTTTTCTTCCAGATGCAGCATTCGCCGGCTGGCGAGCACTTTCTGGTCATTCGCGCGGATCGTTTCGAAGTCCAGAGTGTCGCCGAAAGCGTCCCTGTCGCTTTTGCCGATAATCGTTTCGACGGGCCGTCCGGCGAGCTCGGCGTAACGGCGGTTGACCAGTCGCAGGACGCCGCTGCGGTCCTTCAAGTAGATAATGCCTGGCACATTATCCACGACGGCCTGAAGCAGGTCTTCCGACCTGCGCCGTCCCAAATGGGCCGAGCGGAGCGATCCGCCGACATACGTGGTCACGACGCAACCGACTATGTAAGCGCACAGGGCGACGATGTCGGCCGACGAGTGAACCGCGACCCGGCCGAATGGGGCCATCCAGAAGGTCATCACGGCGACGCCCGACAGCACGACCGCCAGCAGTCCCGGCCCGAACCCGGCGAGGGCGGCGATGACGGTAACGACTGGGAAAAAAGCGATAAACGGCACCCGTCCGCCGCCGGCGCGTTGGATCGGGAATGAAATGAGGGTCGCCAATCCCACGGCAACGATCGCGAGCAGATACCGCTGCCATGGTCTGGTCACGAACTTCAACATGCGATGAAAGGCCCGTCCTTCGAACGCCGTTTTACCGCCCGGTTACCACCCGAAGCCGGCCTGGCGGGCGATGTTAACGCATGGGTCGGCGGCCGGATATGGTTCGGCAATTCTAGTGCCAAGGTGACACTGGCCCCACGGCGGGCCGGGCGCTACGCCGGCTCAAGCCGAATCTGTGCGGCGTACGATTCGTGCCCGTTCGGCGTCTCCAGGCCACTGACCATGCGCGTGACGGCGTAGACGCTCAATGCCGTGGAAAGACGCGCCGCCTCGTCGAGCGACAGGCCGTTCGCCAAGGCGTAGACCAGGCCGGCTACCATGGCGTCGCCGGCACCGACCGTGCTCTTGACCGCCACGTGCGGCGGGTGCGTGCGCACGGCACGCCCGGCTTCGACGAACAGTGCGCCGTCGCCGCCCATCGAGACGACGGCCAACGCCGTGCCGTGCCGGATGATCGCTTCGCGTGCGGCTTCGATGAGGTCGCCTGGCGTCGCTAGCGGCCGGCCGAGCAATGCCGACAATTCTTCCACATTCGGCTTCACCAGGTCCGGGCCGTGTGGCAGGGCGTGGCGCAGGGGCTCGCCACTGGTATCGAGTGCGACCCGCCCGCCTTGGGCTTGAACGACATCAATCAGTCGGCCGTAAAAATCGTCATCAATGCCTGGCGGAACGCTGCCGGCCAGCACGACCCACTGGTCGGGCCGGATGAGGGTTTTGAGGTGGTCGATCAATCCGTCGCCCGCGGTCGGCGGCAGGCGTAGGCCGGGGAAGTTGATGTCGGTCGTCTGGCCGCTGCTCTCGTCGGTAATCTTGATGCCCACGCGCGTTTCGCCGGGTACGCGGAGGAACTGGTCGTCGATCCGTTTTTGGGCAAAAAGCAGCTGAAACCCTTCGGCGTTCCGATTGCCGAGCCAGCCCGTCGCCACGACCGACGCTCCAAGGTCCGCCAGCATCACGGCGACGTTGACGCCCTTGCCGCCCGGGTGCGTGTGGGACTGTTGCACGCGGTTGACCCGCCCGGCCGCAAAGCCGTTGATGGCTAAGGTTTGATCGATCGCTGGGTTCAGCGTCACGGTGATGATCGGCGGGAGTGTCATCGTTCTTCCTCAGGATAGGCGGTGGAACCCCGACCGTGACACTTCGGCCCGCAAAGTACGCGTCAGCCGATAAGACCATGCTCTGCCGCACCAGCGACACGTCCGATAACTTAAAGACTGCGCGTAAACTAAGGGAAAGGGCAGTCGGTGCCTAAGGATTAGACACTGGTTGGGTGTTCGCTTTTGCAATGAAAGTGATTCTTAGGCATTTCTTTAGTGTTTCTTCATTCCTGTACTCGGTGCCGGTCGTGCGGGTCGTAGTGGCACTGGCTTTGCAATGGCCCACCTGTCGTGACGGCGTCTTGCCACCCGCGTGTGCGGGCTGGGGGCGTGTTGCCTTGGCCGGGTCCTCTCGGACTTTCGATCGGCCGATTTGGCGGCAGTCGCGATCAACCTCTTAGAAGGAGCTCCTGCTATGCCCGGAACCGATCGAAAGGGCGACCGTCTTGCCCTTCGTGCCCTGATCGTCGCCGCCACCACGTGTGTCGCCTTCACAAGCGCCTTCGCCCAGCAAGCGACTGATTCGCCGACCGACGCCCTGAACAAAAAGGATTCGCAGGTCGCCGCCCCCGAACCCGTCGCACCTTTGCCCGACGAACGCGTCGGCAACATGCTGTCCTACTCGGCCGGTGCGGACTTCACATCGCACTTTATCAGCTTCGGCGCTGACGTCTGGGGCGGCGGCAACGAAATCTCGCCGTTCTCGTCGCGGTCCACCGCGTTCGTCTACGGCACCGTGACGGCCAAGTTCACCGACGAAATCTCGGGCTACGTCAACCTCTGGAGCGACAACAACGACAACGTCGACAGCGCCATCGGCGGCCCGCTGCAGGAAGTCGACTTCAACGTCGGCCTGAACTACACGTTCGAAAAGTTCACCGTCGGCGTCGCGCACGCCTACTGGATGTTCGGCGGCGGGGCCGAGAAGGCTTTCGAAGCCACTCTGGCGTACAACGACATGGACCTGTGGGAAAACACGCTGAAGGGCTTTGCCCTCAATCCGTCTTTCCTGGTCCACTACCGCTATGACAGCACCGGCGACCTCGCCGGCGAGAACGCCGCCGTCCTGCAGGCCGGCATCAAGCCGTCGTTCACTTTCGACGTCGTCGACGACTACCCGTTCTCCGTCTCCCTCCCGATCAATGCCGGCTACTTCACTGATCCCTACCAGGGCGGCGAAGGCGCGGGCATGGGCTACATCAACGCCGGCGTCACCGTCAGCGTCCCGCTGGCATTCATCCCCAAAGGCTACGGCAACTGGACCGCCGCCATCAGCGAAGTTTACTTCTACACGTTCGACGAAGACATCCCCGGCAACCCCGAGGAAGACTTCTTCGTCACCACGCTGTCGATCGGCGTGTCGTTCTAACGATCGCCTGACCTGATTCCGGCCCGTACCAGGCGTCGGCGGCGAAAGCCGCCGACGCCGTGCCGGCCTTTCGAACCGCTTCTCGCAGGAGGAAACCACCCATGCTTCAACGATTCGTCTCTAAGGCCTCGCTCGCGCTGCGCGGCGCTGTCGCCGCCGTCACCGTCTTCACCGCGGCTAGCACCGTTTGGGCACAGGACACTGTTAAAATCGGCGTGCTCCACTCGCTGTCGGGCACAATGGCCATCTCTGAAACGTCGCTGAAGGACGTCGTCCTGATGGCGACCGACGAGATCAACGCCGCCGGCGGCGTCAAAGTCGGCGGCAAGTCGTACAAGATCGAGCCCGAGGTCGTCGACCCGGCCAGTGACTGGCCGCTGTTCGCCGAGAAGGCCAAGGAACTGATCACGCAGAAGAAGGTCGCTGTCACCTTCGGCTGCTGGACCAGCGTCAGCCGCAAAAGCTGTCTGCCGGTATTCGAAGAGTACAACAGCCTGCTGTTCTACCCCGTGCAGTACGAAGGCGAAGAGCAGAGCCTGAACGTCTTCTACACCGCCGCCAGCCCCAACCAGCAGCTCGTGCCGGCCGCCGAGTACGCGATCAAAGAACTGGGCGCGAAGAAGTTCTATTTGCTCGGTACCGACTACGTCTTCCCACGCACGGCCAACAAAGTGCTGAAGGCCTTCCTGCTCAAGAGCGGCGTGCCCGAAGCCAACATCATGGAGGAGTACACGCCGTTCGGTCACAAGGATTACCAGACGATCGTCAACAAGCTGAAGTCATTCAGCGCCGGTGGCGGGGCGGTCGTGCTGTCGACGATCAACGGCGACTCGAACGTGCCGTTCTACACCGAGTTCGCCAGCCAAGGCCTGACGGCGGATGACTGCCCGGTCATCGCCTTCAGCGTCGCCGAGGACGAACTGCGTGCGATGGACACCAGCAAGCTGGCCGGCCACCTGGCCGCCTGGAACTACTTCATGTCGATTGACACGCCGTCGAACAAGAAGTTCGTCGCCGACTTCAAAGCCTACTGCAAGGCCAAGGGCCTGCCCGGCGGTGACGCCCGCGTGACGGACGACCCGATCGAAGCCGCCTACTACGGCGTCTACGTCTGGAAGATGGCCGCCGAGAAGGCCGGCAGCTTCGACGTCGACAAGGTCCGCGCCGCCGTCTACGGCATGGAATTCGATGCCCCCGGTGGCAAGAAGAAAATGGACGCCAAGAACCAGCACACGTACAAGCCCGTGTACGTCGGCGAGATTCTGAAAGACGGCCAATTCAAGATCGTCTACAAGTCGGCCGACCTCGTCGCCCCCGACAGCTACAGCAAGCTCCTTCACACGCCCGAACAGCTGGCGGCCATGAAGCCCACCGGCGGGCCGAAGAAGTAAGCAACGCCTCTCCAAGTCTCTTAAAAGCTCACACGACCCTGTATGTCGCGTCGCAAGGCGCGGCGTGCGGGAAGGGCTTCAAGGGCTTCTCCTCGGCCGGCTCGCGGTTTATTCTGCGAGCCGGTCTTTTCCGTGAAGGCCACTCATCGTCGTGGCAAACTTAAGTGCGTCGGGAGTCACCCGCATGAGCGTGCTGAAATGGTGGCGTCGGTCGGGGGCATTCGCGTTCTTGGCCATCATTCTGGTCATGGCCGGCCGGGCGACCGCGCAGGGGACGACGCAGCCGAACGACGTCGAGCGCGTTATCCGGACAACGCTTCCTCTCCTGAAAGACCGATCCACCGCACCCGCGGCCCTGAACACACTTCAAGCCCTGCGTGACGAGCGCGTGCTTCATCTATTCGAGCACCTGCGCGACAACACGCTGTACGAGTCAGGAAGCGACGTCGTCTTCGTGCCAGGCTTTCGTGACGCGCCGGGGGGCGGGAAGGTCGGCGACGTTTACGACCTGTTCGTCCCGCTTGACGCGGGCGGCCTGCCCGCCGCGCCACCGCTGCGGGCAATGCCCGTCGAAGAGCTGAAAGGCCGCGAGTTCACCACGCCGCGGCCGGTGCGGGTGGCGGTGTTGAACGCTTTGCGCGTGCTGGGCCTGAAGATGGACGACCCGGGCCTGCGGCGCACCGCGGCGCGCGACTTGGGCGGTCGCCGGCAGGCCGACGCGGTGCCGGATCTGCGGGCGATCGCCGAAAGCGATCCAGTGCCCGCCGTCCGGTTGGCCGCACGCGAAAGCATCGACCTCATCCTCGCGACCAGTACCGACTCGTCCGTCACGCCCGAGCAGCGCGTAGCCGCCGTCAAAAGCCTCGGAGAACTCAAAAGCCTGCGGGCGCTCGACGCCCTGAAAGAAGCCGCCGCCAAACCCGGCCTGCCGCCCGACACGGCCGCCGCCTACGCCACGTCCATAGGACAAATCCAACGGCATCTGTCAGTCACGAACTGGATCAAGAACGTCTTCTTCGGCCTGAGCGCCGGGTCCATCCTTGTTCTGCTGGCCTTGGGCCTGGCGATCACGTTCGGCCTGATGGGCGTGATCAACATGGCGCACGGTGAGATGATGATGATCGGTGCCGTCACCACCTGGGCCTGCTGTGAGTTCATCGGCCCGAAGCTGCCGGCCGCGTACTTCGATTACTACTACGTCATCGCCTTCCCGGCGTCGTTCCTAGTCGCCGCGGCGTTCGGCCTGCTGATCGAAGTGTCGATCGTCCGCTGGCTCTACAAGCGGCCGCTCGATTCGCTGCTGGCCACCATTGGCGTCAGCTACATTTTGATCCAGCTCGTCCGCAACTGGAAGGGCGACAATCTCGGCATGCGCACGCCAGCCTGGGCGGGGCGGAACTGGGAAGTGATTCAGGACGTGCTGCTGCCGTACAACCGGCTGTTCCTGATCGCGCTCACAATCTTCTGCCTGCTCAGCGTGGTGGCCCTGTTCCGCTACACGAAGCTGGGGCTGATGATTCGCGCGACGGTGCAGAACCGTGAAATGGCGCAGGCGCTCGGCGTCAACACACGCTTGGTCGACATGACGACATTTGCGTTCGGCGCAGGCCTGGCGGGTCTGGCCGGGTACGGCATTGTGCTGACGAGCAACCCGTCGCCGGAAATCGGGCAGACGTTTATTGTCAAATCGTTCCTCACCGTCGTCGTCGGCGGCGTGGGGAAAGTGGCCGGCGTCATCTTCTCCGGCTTGGGCTTGGGCTTTATCGAGAAGCTGCTCGAACCGATCCAAATCATTCAGACGCCGATCCGCCTGTTCGACGCGACGTGGGCGCAGGTGGCCGCTCTGGTGGCCGTGATTTTGTTCATGCAGCGTCGCCCGGCGGGGCTGTTTCCTGACAAGGGCCGCGCGGCCGATCAGGCCGATCGCATCTCCGCGCCGCCCGTGCCGAAGATCACGACGCGAGGCGACCTCATCCTCGGCAGCGCGATGTTGGTCTTCGGTCTGCTGCTCGTGCCGCTGCTCTACGGCACCGGCCTGATGAGTCTCGAATACGTCAACAAGCTCGGCTACATCTTCTCGTTCGCCATCTGCGCCATCGGCTTGGATTTGGTCTGGGGCTACATCGGTGTGCTGAGCCTGATGCAGTTCCTGTTCTTCTCCATCGGCGGGTACTGCATGGGGCTGTACCTGATCTGCCACGGCCCGATGGACGGCCCGAACAAGGACATCCCGCGGGCGCTGTACGTCGTGATGTCGGCCGTCAGCGGCGGGACGCCGCCGTGGTTCTTGTCGATGTTCAAATCGTTCCCGGTCGCGCTGCTGCTCGGCATGTTGTTGCCAGGCCTGCTTGCGCTTCTGATCGGCCTCGGCACGTTCCGCAGTCGCGTGAAGGGCGTTTACTTTTCCATCTTGACGCAGGCCATAACGGTCGCATTCTGGCTGGTGTTCCAGAAGAACGAAATGTCGCTCGGCGGGACAAACGGGCTAACGAATTATGTTTCAATCCTCGGCTACCCGATCCAGGCATCGGCCGACGCGGGCAAGTTCGGGCAAACGCGATTCTGGTTGTACGTCGCCTCGTTCGTCGCCATGGCGCTAGCAATTGTGGTGGCGAAGCTGCTGGTCAACAGCGGTTTTGGCCGTGTGCTGGTGGCGGTGCGGGATGACGAAACGCGCCTGCGGTTCGTCGGCTACCAGACCTGGGCGTATAAGGCGGCTGCCTTCACTTTGGCCGCGGCGTTCGCAGGGCTGGGCGGCATGCTGTACGTGCCGCAGAAGGGCATTATCACGCCGCAGCAGATCGACCCGAAGGCGTCCATCCTGGTCGTGGCTTGGGTCGCGGTCGGCGGCCGCGGCACGGTCTGGGGGGCGGCCCTGGGCGCTATCCTGATCGGTTTGCTGTACGACAAGATGACGTCCGAGTTTTCCGAGTATTGGTACTTCGTGCTCGGAAGTTTGTTCATCCTGGTGCCGCTCCTGCTGCCGGGCGGAGTCATCAGTCTGCCGATGGTCATCCGTAACTTAGCCGCGAAACGTAAAACCGGCGCTCCGCTGCTCGACACGACAGCGGTCCCGCTGGCGGAGGCGCGATGACCGACATCTCGTATCTCGAAAAAGACGTCCATCAATTTAATTACGCCGAGGAAGGCCCGGGCAAAAGTCAGCAGTGGTCGAGCCGGTATGCCCTTTTCCTCGAAGGCATTACCTGCGTCTTTGACGGTTTCAAGGCCCTGGACCTGAACGCGCTCGGCATCGGGCACAACGAATTGCGTGTCGTCGTCGGGCCGAACGGGGCGGGCAAGACGACGATGTGCGACGTCATCAGCGGCCTGACCCGACCGACCACCGGGCGCGTCTATTTCGCCGGCGAAGACATCAGCGCCCTGACCGACACGCAACGCGCGCAGCGCGGCATCGGCCGGAAGTTTCAGATCCCGAACGTGTTCGACTCGCTCACGGTCTGGGAGAACATGCTCCTGGCGCTGCCGAACCCGACGCTGCAAATCGGCTCGGCCGAATGGCTGGCCGAGCGAAAAAAGCACACGAATAACAACGGCATCGGCCCAATCGGGTTTCTTAAGCTCAGCACGATGATCCGTAACATGGGCGGCCGGCCGAGCAGCACGAACACGGACAAAATCCACGCGATCCTGAAGCGCGTCCGGCTGTTCGACGACCTGCATACGCTGGCCGGCAACCTCAGTCACGGCCAGCGGCAATGGCTGGCGATCAGCAAGCTGATCATCGCCGAGCCGAAGCTGTTGCTGGTCGACGAGCCCGCCGCCGGCCTGACAGACCGCGAAACCGAACTGACGGCCGAGTTGCTGCTGGAACTCAAAGGCGCGCACACGATCATCGTGATCGAACACGACATGGAGTTCGTCCGCCGTTTGGATTCGCGCGTCACCGTGCTCGATAACGGCAGGCTGCTGGCCGAGGGAACACTGGACGAAATCTCGTCGAACCCGGACGTGCGTGAGGCGTATCT
>DASVSC010000049.1:0-7019 GCA_036388295.1 Tepidisphaeraceae bacterium
GCCCGGCCGATGGCGGGCCACGCGGCGGACGTGCTGGACACGTCGTCCCAGAAACTGGCGCTCGCGCCACACGCGTTAACGGCGATCGTCGGGTATTATCAACACAGGGCCACGACGCCGCCCCGGCCCACGCCGGTCGCGAACGTGACGGCCAGCGGCGCGGCGTTCGCTTTTTCGAACGGCGAGTTGCCGGCCGGGTCCGCGTACCGCATTCGACTCGACCGTACGCGCAGGTATCACGCCGGCCAGCAGGTGGTGGAGTTAGAACACCTGCCCGCCGCAGGGGCCGTTTCGCACACGAGGAGTTTGCCATGAGCACCATTCAAATCGACCGCCTGCTGGAAACCGTCGTCAAGCGCGGCGTCTCCGACTTACACCTGGCCGTCGGCAAGCCGCCGACCGTGCGCCTGCACGGCGGGCTGCGCGAGCTGCAGACCAAGACGCTGGAGGCCGAAGACACCATTGCCATGATGAAGGCGATCACCCCCGAACGCATTCAGCAGGAATACGAAGAACAGGGCTCGGGCGACTTCGCCATCGCCTACGGCGAGGCGGCCCGGTTCCGCGTGTCGATCTTCAAACAACGCGGCAACTGCTCGATGGTGCTGCGGCAAATCCCCAACAAGCTGCTGACGTTCGACCAGATCGGCCTGCCGAAAATGGCCGAGCAGATCTGCCGGCGGCCGCGCGGGTTGTTCCTGGTGACCGGGCCGACGGGCTCGGGCAAATCGACCACGCTGGCGTCGATGATCGACTACATCAATACGAACTTCGACCGCCACATCATCACGATGGAAGACCCGGTCGAGTTCTATCACAAGCACAAGAAGAGCATTGTCGTGCAGCGTGAGGTGCACGTGGACGTGCCGAGCTTCAGTGAAGCCATTCGTCGCGCGTTGCGTCAGGACCCGGACGTGATTCTGGTCGGCGAAATGCGCGACACCGTGACGATCGGCGCCGCCGTCAGCGCCGCCGAGACGGGCCACTTGGTGTTCGGCACACTGCACACGAACGGGGCGGCCAGCACGATCAGCCGCATCATCGACAGTTTCCCGGCCGACCAGCAGGAGCAGATCCGTGTGCAGATCGCCAACAACCTGATTGCCGTGCTCAGCCAGACGCTTTGCCCGCGCATCGACCAGGAAGGCCGCGTCGCGGTGTACGAGTTCATGTACGTCACGCCGTCGATCCAGAACCTGATCCGTGAAAACAAGGTCTTCCGCATCGACTCCGACATCCAGACGGGCAAGCGCTACGGCATGCAGCTGTTGGACGACAACCTGTTCATGAACTTCCTCAGCGGCAAGATCAGCCCCGAGGAAGCGATCGACAAGAGTCGCAACCCCGGCCAGATGGTCGACCGCCTGACCAAGGCCGGTGCGGACGTGGAACTAAAGGACGACGCCATCGTCGCCGACGCCCAGGACGCGGCCCAGGCGAGCGCCGCGCCCGCGCAGAAGTCCCAATCCATCGGCTCCGCCGCCGGCGCCGCCGACGAAGCCGCCGCCCGCGCCGCGGCGAACCGGGCACGAATGCAGGCGATGAACGCGAAGAAGTGAGTCGGTTGATCGGTCGATCGGTTGATCAGTGGGGCTTATGGCGTCTTTTAAGACCATTGACGATTTGGAGGTTTTCCGTGCGGCCGAGGAATTGGCCGACGCGGTGTGGCCTATCGTCATGAGTTGGGAAGCGTTCGCACGACTGACGATCGGCGGTCAGCTCGTTCGTGCGGCCGATTCGGTTGGCGCGAATCTGGCGGAAGGCCATGCGAGTGGATCATTCGTGGAGTTCAGACGCTTTGCCGGCTATTCGCGTCGTTCTTTAGCCGAGGTGCGGTTCTTTTTACGTCGGGCTCATGCCCGTAATCTATTGAATCAGGATCAGACTCATGACTTACAAGCCAAGCTAAACCTGTTGCGACCTCGATTGGGTCAGTTCGTTAAGTACTTAAATCGCCGGGCCGCCTTATCAAAACAAAAGCCGCCACGGATCAACCCATCAACTGATCAACGGATCAACCCGAGTCATCCATGAGCCAAGTCATTAAACCCCCGACTCCCCCGAGTGGCGCGACCCCTGGCGGCGGCGGCACCGGTGGCGGCGGCATGCCGCCGATCGATCAGCTCAAGGGCCGACAGATCGGCCGGGTGCTGACCAAGATGGGCAAGGTCACGCGCGACCAGGTGCAGGAAGCCCTGTCGTTCCAGAAGTCCAAGGGCGGCGTGCTCGGCCAGATCCTGGTCGACCTCGGCCATATCAAGGACATTGACGTCAACATCGCCCTCGCGGCCCAGAAGGGCTTCGAGCTGATCGATCTGTCGAACGTCAACATCGCCAAGGAAGCCATCGAAGCCGTGCCCGCGCAGATCGCCAGCACGAACAAGGTGCTGCCGATCGCTTTCGACAAGGCCACGAAAAAGCTGACCGTCGTCACTGCGTCGCACGATAATTTCCGCGCCGTCGACGATCTGCAAAGCCTGTACGGCTTCCGCGTCACCGTGAAAATGGGCGACGCCGATCAGATCGATAAACTGATCGGCAAGCACTACAACGCCGCGGCCGAAAGCCTGGGCGAAGTGCTCGGCGAGCTGCAGAGCGACGAAACGCTCAAGGACCTTAAAAACCGCGGCGAATCGATCGACCTGGCCGACCTGAAAGAGGCCGCCGATTCGAACCCGGTCCGCAAGCTCATCAACCTCGTGCTGCTGCAGGCCATCAAGGACAAGGCCAGCGACATCCACTTCGAGCCGTTCGAAGACGAGTTCAAGATGCGCTACCGCATCGACGGCGTGCTGTACGAAATGATGCCGCCGCCCGCGCACATTTCGTCCGCCATCAGCAGCCGTATCAAGGTCATGGCCAACCTCGACATCGCCGAGCGGCGCATGCCGCAGGACGGGCGTATCGAGCTGAACGTGAACAACCAGCCGATCGATTTGCGTGTCAGCGTGCTCCCGACGATGTTCGGCGAAAGCGTCGTGATGCGCGTGCTGGACCGCGGCAACGTCAGCCTGGACCTGGACAAAATCGGCTTGCGCGACGACGACCTGACCAAGGTCCGCCAGCTGATTACCAAGCCCAACGGCATCGTCGTCGTCACCGGGCCGACCGGCTCGGGCAAAACGACGACGCTCTATTCGGGCCTGCGCGAACTGAACGACCCGAGCACGAAGCTGATCACGGCCGAAGACCCGGTCGAATACGACATCGACGGCATCGTGCAGTGTCAGATCAAGCCCGAAATCGAACTCACGTTCGCCCGCATCCTGCGCGCCATGCTGCGTCAGGACCCGGACATCATCCTGATCGGTGAAATTCGTGACAAGGAAACCGCCGAAATCGCCGTGCAGGCCAGCCTGACGGGCCACTTGGTGTTCAGCACGCTGCACACCAACGACGCCCCCAGCAGCATCGCGCGTCTGCTCGATTTAGGCCTGGAGCCGTTCCTGGTTACGGCCACGCTGGAAGGCGTGATCGCCCAGCGCCTGGTCCGCAAAATCTGCAACAACTGCAAAACGCAGTACACGCCGGCCGAAGAACAGCTGATGGAACTGGAGCTGCGTCCCGAAGACGTCGCCGGCCGGATATTCTATTACGGCCGTGGCTGCGACACGTGCAACAACACCGGCTACAAGGGCCGCATGGGCCTGTACGAGATCATGACCCTCGACGACGAGATGCGCGACGAGATCGTCAAGCATGCCAGCACACAAGTGCTGCGCGAAATGGCAAAAAAACGCGGTTTGCGCACCCTGCGCGAGAGCGGCCTGCTGGCGATCTACGACGGCGTGACCAGCATCGAAGAAGTGGTCCGCGAGACGATCGTGGAAGAGTAATTCCGGGAAGGCACTCCGTGTGGCCGGCATCCTGCCGGCCGCACGCAACACACGCATGGCGTCGACGTTCGATTCACCGCTGCGCGGCGTCGGCCGCACCTGCCTGGTGCTGTTGGGGCTCACGCTAGCGCACCTGGTGATCCAGCGGTGCTTCCTTGGCGCGAACCAGTCGCCGACGGACCTGCCCAAACTGTGGCAATTCCCCAGCGTCGCTGAGATGCGATCGCTGCCATTCCAGAGTATCTGGTATTGGCACGCGTACCCGAGCGGCTTCGTCGCGTACTGGGTGGCCCTTCTGAACTTGTTCGGCGAGCAGGGCGGGCGCGTCGCGTGCGGGTGGATTTATCTCATCGGCTGTTCGACGCTGCCGCCCATGGTCTATGTGATCGGCCAGGCCCTGTGCGGCAGCCGCCCGGCGTCGCTGGCGGCGGCCGTCATCGTCGGCCTTAGCCCGTCGCTGCCGCTGTTCTCGGCTTACTTCGTCTACGACGCGCCGACTATGGTTCTGGTCACCGCTGTCGTTGCCGGCGTCGCGATGTACCAGTTGACCGGCATTCCGAAGTGGCTCGTCGGGGCGATCGCCGTGGCCAGCGTGCTGGTGCTGATCCGGGCGATGTATCACCTGGTTATTCTGCTGCCGCTGTTCGCGCTATTGCTGCACGCCCGGCCGTCGTGGAAGGCCGTCGCGACCGCCCTCGCCGCGACTGTGCCGGCGGTCGGGATGTACCTGAAGAACTACCTGCTGTTCGGCTTCTTCGGGGCCAGCTCCATGTTCGGCTTCAACTATTCAAAGATGGTGCTATGGCCGCTGGAGCCGCCCGAAATCGCTCATTTCAGTGCCACGGGCGCACTCACGCCGTTGGTGGCAGAATACCCGTTGTTTTACCACATGGTCGACGGCCAGGAGATTTACCGGAAGCACGGCTATACCGCCGTCGGACCGTCCGAGATCGTCAATCAGAACAACGTCAATAACATCAATCTGATCGCCATCTCGCGCGAGTACGGCCGTTGCGCCCGACGCGTGCTGGCGGTCTATCCGGGGTCATTCGTCCAATCCGTGTCCCTGGCGGTTTGGCGCTTCTGCTCGCCGCCGTCGCGGTCGTATTGGTTCGGCCAAAGCCCGGCCCGAATTGAACCGTACCGCACCATTTATTTGAACCTGTTCTACGGCGAGTGGGTCGGCGGGGCGGTCCACGCGCTGACGGGCCTGGAGCCGATGCCGTCCATCGTCATGGTGGTGTTGCCGCTGCTGCTGATCGGTTTCGCGGCGTCGCAAGTGATTGCCTGCGGTTTGTCGTGGCGAAGCTGGAAGGCGGCGGTCACCTCGCAGATCACGCTGTACACGGCGATGGCGTTCGTCTTCTACACCGCCGTAGTCTCTTCGCTGCTGGAGGTCAACGAAAACGACCGATATTTTACGTACATCGAGCCGCTGTTCGTGGTCTTGACGGCCGCGGGTGCGATGCTTCTTTACCGCCGGCTGCGGGACCGCCGCCGCACACTGTCAGCCGGCGTCCGCACTGGCGGGCGATGAACCGTTTATACGACGCCGTAGTCGCCGGGCAGTGGGTGCGCTATTATCCGATCTAACGCGTGCAACCGACGCTGGGCCCGGCGTTCAGCATCGTGACCCGCCAGAACTGCTCGATGTTCTGGTACGGCCACGAAGTGCGCGTCCTGAAATGCCGCGAGACCTAGCACTGGACATTCCGTATAATCCAGTGGTTAACCCTGCAGGCGGAGTAATACAGCCATGGCGACATTCGCATACGAAGCGATGAATTCTTCGGGCCAAGAGGTCCGCGACGAGATCGAAGCCGATACCACGGAAGAAGCGATCCAGAAGATCCGCGGCCGTGGCTATTTTCCCACGAAAGTGAAGGAAAAGGCCGTCAAAAAGGCGGCCAAGAAGAAAGGCGCGGCGGCGGCCGAGGAGGCCCAGCTCGCGCCTAAGAAGAAGCTGCCGTTCTCCATCGGCGGCGTGCCGCGCAAGCAGCTGGTGAACTTCACCCGCCAGCTCAGCACCCTGCAGGACGCCGGCCTGCCCATCCTGCGGTCGCTGCAGATCCTCGAAAGCCAGCAGAAGCCGGGCCTGTTCAAGGCCATCGTCGGCGGCGTGGCCGACGAAGTCGAGGGCGGTGGCAGCCTCAGTGAAGCCATGGCCAACTACCCCAAGGCCTTCGACAAGCTTTACGTCAACATGATCCACGCCGGCGAACTCGGCGGCGTGCTCGACATCATTCTGAATCGCCTGGCCGACTTCATGGAAAAGGCCGCCAAGCTGAAAAAGAAGATCATCGGCGCGATGATCTACCCCGGCGTGGTCATCACCATCGCCGTCGCCATCGTCACGATGATCATGATCTTCGTGATCCCGAAGTTCGCGCAGATCTTCGCGGACTTCAAGCTGAAGTTGCCCGCCATCACGCAGGTGCTGATCGACTTCAGCCACTGGGTGGCCGTCGATTACGGCTGGGCGTACATCCTGTTCAGCCCGATCGCGTTCATCGTGCTGTGGCGCTTGATCCGCATGAGCGACGCCGGCCGGTACTACACCGACGTGTTCCTGATCCACATCCCGATCATCGGGCAGATCATCGCCAAGGGCTCTATCGCCCGCTTCACCCGCACGCTCGGCACCCTGATCTCCGCCGGCGTGCCGATCCTGGACGCCATCAACATCACCAAGGAAACCGCCGGTAACGAGGTGTACGCCCGCGCCCTGGCTAAAGTGCACGACGCCATCCGTGAAGGCGAATCCATGGCCGACCCGCTGCGGGCCACGAAGGTCGTGGACGCCATCGTCGTCAACATGGTCGACGTCGGCGAAGAGACCGGTGACCTGGACAAGATGCTGATCAAGGTGGCCGACAACTATGACAGCGACGTGGACGTGCTGGTCGGCTCCCTGATCAGCATTCTGGAACCCGTGATGGTCGTCGTCCTCGGCACGATCGTCGGCTTCATCGTCATCGCGTTGTTCATGCCCATGATCTCGCTGATCCAAGGCATGACCGGCGGCAGCAAGTAAAAAGGCGGAAGAGGGCTACTGGCTAATAACTCGTGGCTAAGAGCAGACGTTTGTATCGCTTAGCTACTAGCTATCAGCCATTAGCTTCTTCAGAAGGAACGCTGTGCGACATCGCGGACAACACTCATCACCCGGCCAACCCGGCTTCA
>DASVSC010000050.1:0-5054 GCA_036388295.1 Tepidisphaeraceae bacterium
ATCTGGCTGACGCAGCAGCACCCCGAGATTCTCGGACTCGCCGACGACGGCACGCCCAACCGTCACGGCGGCCGCCGGCACTACACGCCCACCAGCCCGGCCATGCTGGAAGCCAGCGCCCGCATCACCCGCGCGATGGCCGAGCGCTTCGGCAATCACCCCAGCGTCATTGGCTGGCAGATCGACAACGAAGTCGGCGGGCGGTTCGACCAGAGCGACTTCACCCACCGCGCTTACCAGGAATGGCTGCGCCAAAAGTACGGCAGCATCGACGCCCTCAACGCCGCATGGGGCACCCAGTTCTGGAACCAACAGTACGCCGATTTTTCGCAGATCCTGCTCGCCACCACGCGGGCGACGCATTACAAGAACCCGCACGAAAACCTCGATTCGTCGCGGTTCTGGTCCGCGGCCTGGGCGCACTTCGTGAAGGTGCAGGCCGACATCCTCAAGGCCCACATCGGCGACCGTTGGGTGACGACCAACTTCATGCCGTTCCACCTCGACGCCGACCCGGCCGGCATGCAGGACAGCCTCACGCTCTGGTCGTGGGACACTTACCCGATCACCGGCTGGGGCGAAGCGCACACAAACGAGAACTTTCGCATCGGCGACCCGGCCACCATGGAATGCCTGCACGACCAGATGGCCAGCTACAACGGCCGCTGGGCGCTGATGGAAGTGCAGCCGGGTCAGACGAACTGGTCGGGCTTCCCGTGCCTGCCGTACCCCGGCGCGATCCGCCTGCTGCTCTGGACGGCCATCGCGCACGGGTGTGAGTTCATTACGACCTACCGCTTCCGCCAGCCGCGCTGGGGCGTGGAAATGTGGCACGACGGCTTGGTGCAGCACGACGGCGTCACGCTCTCGCCCGGCGGCGTGCAGTTCCGCCAGGTGTGCGACGAAGTCCGCCGCATTCTTACAGACTACCCCGCAGGCACGCCCATTCTCGGCCATGACGTTCAACCGACGCCGCAGGCGCGGGCCGGCCTGGTCATCGACTTTGACCAATTCTGGTGGACCAAGACGCTGCCGCAGTCGAAACGCTGGGATCAGGGCGAGCTGGTCGCGCAGTGGCACCAGGCGCTGTCGCACATGGGGCTGCGTGTGGAAGTGCTGCAGCCCGGCGGCGTCTGGCCCGACGGTCTGCAGATCGTCGTCGCGCCAGGCATGCAAATGGTGGACGACGCCTACCTGACGAACCTGAATAACTACGTCGCCGGCGGCGGCCATCTGGTGCTGACGGCCCGCAGCGCGCTCCAAGACCGCAACGGCCAATTCTTCGAAGCCCACCGTGCCAAACCGATCAGCGAACTCATCGGCGGCGAAGTCGAGGCGTACGACGTGATGCCGGAGAAAACGCCCGGCACGATTGATCTGGACGGCAGAAGCTTCGAGTGGGAGGCCTGGGGCGATCTGCTGTACGCCGAGGAGGGTACGCGCGTCTGGGCGAAGTACACCAACATGTTCTACAGCGGCGCCCCGGCCATCACGCACAAGCGTCACGGCACCGGCAGCGTGACCTACTGCGGCGTCTTCGGCAAACGCGATTTGGCGTCGGCGGTGATCGAGAAGCTCTGCGTGGCCGAAGCGATCTCGGTCAAGCCGTTGCCCGACCGCGTCCGAATCCTGCGGCGCGGGCGATTCAACATCGCGCTGAACTTCAACGACAAGCCGGTGGTGCTGCCGACCCTGCCGAACACGACGTTCGTGCTCGGGTCACGTCAATTGGAAGCGGCCGGCGTGGCGGTGTGGGTGGCGTGAGGAAGTCGCATGGCATTCCCCCTCCCTTTGAGGGAAGGGGTAGGGGGAGGGGTTCTGCCGTACTCGGCAGATCGAATTTACGGATCGCACTTTTCGTGCTTCCCCGGCCGGGTACGGCCGAGACCCCTTACCCCAACCCTCTCCCTCAAGGGGAGAGGGGGCCAGACGGTTACGGCGTTTCCGGGTCCGATTCACCCACGCGGTAGAACCCGTTCAGCACCGCCCCTGCGCCGACGGCCAAACTCGGCGCGGTCACGTCGCCGATCAGGTCGGCGTCCGGCCCGACCAGAACCGTGCCGCGGCTGGTGACCGCGCCTTTGACCTTCCCGCGCACGATCAGGCCGCCGCACAGCACGCGGTCGGCGACGACGTTGCCCTTCTTTTCCACGACCACCACGCCGCACGTTTCGATGCTGCGGCGGGCCTCGTAGGCCTTGACGACGATGTCTTCGATCTTGAGCGACTTGTAGCAGTGACGGCAGGTGATCTGCATCGCCCGGCGGCTGACTTCCTGCGGCTTATTGCAGTACAGGCAGACGACCGTCACGCGATCGTCGGGCGGCGGGGGTGGGGCGGTGGAGGACGCCATCAGATCACCATGATAGTGACCGCGGACTCAAAAAAGCACCCGTTCAGCCGGCGGACCGGCCCGCCGGCCGAACGGGGCGAGTGCGCTATCCATTCTTCGGCGGGTTGTTCTGCGGCTGCGGGTTACCGACCGGCGGCATCGGGCGGTTGATGCCCACCGGCGACTGCGGCGGGCGTCCGCTCCCCTTGGCGGCGTCGGGGCCGATGCTCACGTGGCCGACCAGGCTCGCGCCTTCATCCACCACCAGTTTGCTGGCCGACAAATCGCCTTCATAGCGGGCGGTGTTCTTCAGTTCCACGCGGTCGCTGGCGCTGAGGTTTCCCTTCACTTCGCCTTCCACGATGATCGCGCCCGCTTCCACGTCCGCCTGCATTCTCGCCTCTTTGGCAATGTGCAAACGGCCGGGCGTGTTGATGCGGCCTTCGAACTTGCCCTGCAGGCGCAGGCCTTTTTCGAAAGACAGTTCGCCTTTAAAGGTGGCGTCGGGACCAATGATCGTCGGGAACTCGGCGTTAGGCTCGGCCATGATGAAACTCCTCCGGGTACGGTTGAAGCGTTACAGAATGCTCAAATCCGGCGCCAGCAATTGGATCAGCGCCTGCTCCTGCCGGTCGTCCCGGTCCCTGGGCCTGGCGTTGACGGCCCGGCCGCTCAGCAGCAGTGTGCCGTCGAAGAGCGGGGTGAGGCTGGAACTGTAGTCATCGTCCGCGCCGCCGAACTTCGCGCCGGCCACGAACTTGCCGCGCGGGCTGAGCTTGCTGACGAACCAGTCGTAGCTCTCATTGCGGCCGAAGCGGGTGTTGTTGTCTTTGATCGATTCGCCGTTCACGCGCGTGCTTTCCAGCAGAAAGCGCGGCCGTCCGGGGGCGAGGTCGATCTGGTTGAAAAAGCTGCCGGTGACGTAAATGTCGCCAGCCCGATCGACGGTCAGGTCGGCGATCGTTTCGATGTACTCGCCACCGATCTGGTTGATCCAGACGGGCGTGCCATCGGCGGTCAGCTTGGTGACCAGAAGATCGCTGAACTCCGAATCGCGGTCGCCGTCGGAAACGGCTTCGTAAATGGTTTCGACGCCCGCCCGCGGGTCGACGTCGGCTTCGTCGGAAAAATAGCCGGCCGTGTAGACGCTGCCGTCGGCGGCGAGGGCGATGCTGCTGTTGGCGTCGTACTCGCCGCCGCCGGTGCTCTGGGCCCAGACGAGTGCACCCTTCCGGCTGAGCTTGGCCACGAAGGCGTCGGTCTTGCCACGGCTTTCCAGCACGTATTCCGATCGGCCGGGCAAGAAGTCGGCGTCCGAGGCGTAAGAGCCGGCGAAATACACCTCGCCGCGGCGCGTCACGACCAGATCGTTCACGGCATTACGTTCGTCCGTGCCGATCGCGTCGCTCTCGAACTGGTAAACCCAGCTGAAGGAACCGTTGACCGGACTCAGCCGCAGCACGAAGCCGGCGTCACGGCCTTCCGTGCGCAGCGTCTGGCGCGCCCGGCCCGGGTCGAAGTCGGCTTCACGACTGTAGTAACCGCCAATGGTGGGCGTTCCCGCCGCGTCCAAGCCCAGGCTGAGGGCGGCATCGTCGAATGCGCCGCCAAAGCGTTGTGCCCAGGTGACCACGCCGGTGGTATCAATCTTCATCACCACGGCGTCCTGGAACGACGAGGTGAACGTCTGGTCCGCCGTCAAATTAAACCGGCCGGCCTTGAAGGATTCGCGGAACGAACCGGCCAGATAAATGTTGCCTGAGGTGTCGACGGCAAGGTCATTGACGTATTCGCCCGCCCCGCGCGCCTGTCCACCGATCCGGCCGACGTAGCGGCTGAAGCGGTTCTGGCTCAGTTGCACGTCGCGCTTGGAAAAGTCGTCCATCACGTCGCTGTGGTAGTCGCCGCCCATGCGGATGGCCCAGTTCAGCGTGCCACGGGCGGCGTAGCTGGCGACGAATAAATCGGTGTCCCCCCGCGCCGTCAGCACGGCCGCCCGTTGGCCGGGGCGGGCGAAGTTGGTGGTGCCACTGAACTGGCCGGTGACGATGACGTCGCCTTGGCGGGTCTGGACCGTTTCTTGCGCGTTATCGAAGCCGCCGCCGCCGAAGGCGAATGGGTAATTCGCGGCGCAAAGCCGGCGGGCTTCGAGTGTTTCAGTCAGAACGCGGCGGTCGGTCGGCATAGACGGTGCAAGTTACCCCGATTGCAAGGGATCGTCCATTCGGGGACGAGTGGGAAGTTGAGCGCGGGAAGTGGGAAGTGAAGACGATTCCCTTCTTACTTCCCACTTCCCACTCCCGACTTCCCACTTATTCCGGTTCTTTCAGCACGATAACGCCGCTGAACGCGTCGTCCCGTCCGCCGTCGACCGGGCCGGCCCAGCTGGCGCTTTCGCCGGTGTCGCGCTTGTGCTGGACGAAGTTGAACTTCAGCATCGTCGGCCGATTCGGCCGGCCGAGCCGGGCGAAGGCTTCGGTGTTGGCGGCGTTGATCAGCGCCTGCCACGGAACGGCCAGTTCGCCGCGCCACACGGTCTTGTCGAGGGTGGCGGCGTAGCGGACGCCGCTCTCGAACGGCTGCCAGGCTTCGCCCGATTTCGTGCGGCGTTCGACCCACAGATTGCCGCCCGGCTTCACCGCCACGTGCACCTGCGGGCCGGTCGTGCCGTCTTCATACACCGCCTGGAAAATGGCTTGGCAAACGTCTTCGCCCCAGGCGC
>DASVSC010000051.1:0-7449 GCA_036388295.1 Tepidisphaeraceae bacterium
CGTCGCGCGAAGGTGAAACGCGCGACGCGGCCGTGTCGTGAACTGCCCGCTGGCCGGCGGAGCAGCTACCCGTGCGAATCTTAATCTTCTTTTGAGTTGGACGCGACGCCGCGTATTGGTCGGTTCGCCTCGTCGACGCCGACGGCGCGTTTGATCCGACGCTCGGCATCGTTCGCGGTTTCACCGCCGGACATGGCCTGCAGAACGTGCTGCATGTCACGCAGCACCTCTTCCATAAACTCGGCCGTCAGCATCAGCGTCATGGCGGACCAGCCGTCGGCCCAGGTGATCGGGTACGGTCCCGTCTCGACCAGCCCGCAGACCATCGAATGAAACGCGGCGAAGTGCAGGGCCGCTTGCGCCAGCACCCGGGCCTGATATTCGCGCTCTCGGGCATCGGGCGGCGGGCCGCCCCAGATGTCGTCCACCTCGATCGCCCCTGGAATGGCCTTGGCCAGCCGCAGCAGCAGACCGATTCGGCCGGGGCAGTCGCCGCGTAAGTTCTTATTGATGAACTGACGCAGCTCGGCCGCGTCGCCTGCTGCGAAGGCATGCACGCGGGGTTTCGATGCGCGGGGAATCTTCTTGACCGGCGTTTTGCCGGCGTGTAACTTCTTCACGTAGCACCTCTTCCGAAGGTGTTCAGCCGCCGCCGACGAGCTCTAACTCGCCGGCGGCTTTTTTGTTGTTACGTCCGGGGCCTACATCGGCCGACGAACACGCTCGGCCGGCGACTCATCGCGGCGGCCAGTGGCGTGGCGACCAGGGCGGCGGGGTGTGGAATGGCGCCGGCACTAAGCGCGACGCCCCTGTAGCGGCCGGGCGGCCGCGGGTAGGATCAAACACGGAACACCTCTTCCGAAGGTGAACCCGCGCCCGGGGGTGCTCTAACACCGCCCGGGCACTTCGATTAATGGGCCCACGTCGGGCCCACAAACCTCGCCCGCGCCGTTAAGCGCATGCGGGGCGTCACTGTCCACCGTGGACAGTGAGGTTGTCAGCCCATGACCCGGGCCACCTCTGCCGACTTTTCGAGCGCGACCTTCGCGTACCGTTCCGTGACGGCCGAATGCGAGTGGCCGAGCGCCTTTTGAACGTGGTCCAGGCCGAACCGGTCGCGGACGGCCGTCGCGAACGTGTGCCGCAGCTGGTGCGGGTGCCATCGGTGCGACGCCTGCCAATCGGCCACGGCCGCCCGCTGCTGCGGTGTGAGGCGTGCACGCCACGCCGGCAGCCGTTCGCCCTTCCGTGGCCTCAAGGTCGCCGGCAGCGGCCAGGTGCGATCGCAGGCACGGTAGACGGCCCGGCGGTAGGTGACGGTCGTGTAACGCTCGCCAGCCGCACGCAGCGGCTTGCGCACGCGGTTGGTTCCCGGGGCGTTGCCCTGCCCCGCCGGCGTCGTTCTGGCCGCGGCCCGGGCGGCGTGGTGAGCCTTGACGGCCTCGGCCGGGCTGAACACGTACGCGTCGAGCTCAGGCCGCAGCCACGGCCGCAGCACGTCGATCGCCTTCGGGCCGATCGCCACGTCGCGCGACTTGCCGCGGTGAAGCGTCTTGTGCTGGCCCGGGCGGTAAACCCATACGTCGCCGCTTGTGTCGATGTCAGCCGTCCGCATGACGCAGATCTCGCCCGACCGCATGCCGGTGAGAAGCTGCAGGCGGACCATCGCCGCGACCATTGGCGACAACTTCGTCAGCGTCGCCTCGACGTGGGCGACGGCCACCGGCTTCACCGGCTCGGACTCGGCCGCGGCCGTGCCGCCCCGCCGCAGTGCGTCGACAGCGTCCAAGGCGGCCACGACGTCGGCCGTCACCAGTTCATGCTCGACGCCCCACCTGAAGATGCGACGGACCATGTGCGTGCGGTTGTTGACGTTGGCCCGGTTCCATCCGGCATCGACCATCGCCTGGCGAACGACCTTGAGCGCCAACGGCCCGAACTCGGCCGCCGCCGTCCGGCCGTACAGCCGGACAATGATCGACATGACCAGCTTGTAGGTGTGGGCATGGGAATCCGGTATCGCGCCGGACTTGCGGAAGGCGTTGACCAGCTCGGCCACGCTCGCCCCGCCTGCATCGGCGGCCTTCGGCGTGGCCCGCCCCGCCTGCAGCCACTCGCCGACCACGCGGTCGTAATTTTCGCGCGACAGGCGCGTGCCGTGTGGCCCCAAGTAAACATCACGCCCGGAAAGTGTGACGACGGCCTGGCCGGATGGTTTGTGACGACGATAAGACGGGAGTTTGACGCGAGTTGCCGACATCGTGCGACCCCGAAAACCGACCCGGTACTATACCGGGTCGCAGTCTTCATTCAGGCCGCACGTCGAACCGTTCGACGGTTTGCAAATCTCGCAATCGGCTGCACTTACAACGATGGGTAGTCCCGGGCTCGAACCGGGGACACCGGCATTTTCAGTGCCGTGCTCTACCAACTGAGCTAACTACCCGAACAGCGAGCGGGAGAGTATGCCAAGAGCCGGGACGTGATGCAAGCGACGGCGACGGCCCTGCCGGAGCCGGGCGGCGAATGGAATGCGCCGAAGGGCGAGACCTAGCGGGCCAGAATGGCAAGACAGCTGATGCTGAGCGCGACTGCACAGGCGATGCCGCCGGCCACCAGCCAGCCGGCCGGCTTGCGTTCTGAATCGACGGTGGCAATGGCGTGTGACATAAGCGGTGTTCCTATTTCCCTTATCGGCCGGAACCGGCCCTGTCTTGAGCAGGGATAGGCCCGCGCATACGATGCCGCTATGCCCATTGCCAATCCGTTCGGTGCCGAAGCGACCCTGTCGACCTCCGGTGGCTCGATTCGATATTACGACCTGAAAAAGCTCGCCCCGCTCGGGCCGCTCGACACCCTGCCGATCAGCATCAAGATTCTGCTCGAAAGCTGTTTGCGCAACACCGACAACTTCGTCGTCAGCGAGGCCGACGTGACCGGCCTGGTGAATTGGAACGCCAAGAAGCCGGTCAACAAGGAAGTGCCGTTCAAGGTCGCCCGCGTCATCCTGCAGGATTTCACCGGCGTACCGTGCGCCGTCGACTTGGCCGCCATGCGCCACGCGATGAAGTTGGCTGGCGGCGATCCGCAGAAGATCAACCCGCTGGTGCCGGTCGACCTGGTCATCGACCACAGCGTGCAGGTGGACGAATACGCCAATCCGATGGCGGTTTTTCAGAACACTGAAATGGAGTTCGAGCGCAACCGCGAACGCTACGAGTTCCTGAAGTGGGGTCAGCGCGCGTTCGACAATTTTGGCGTCGTCCCGCCCGGCCGCGGCATTGTGCATCAGGTGAACCTGGAACATCTGGCCAAGGTCGTCTGGACAAAAGACGGCGTGGCCTACCCGGACACGCTCGTCGGCACCGACAGCCACACGACGATGGTCAACGGCCTGGGCGTCGTCGGCTGGGGCGTGGGCGGCATTGAGGCCGAGGCGTGCATGCTCGGCCAGCCGATTTACATCGTCACCCCGCAGGTCGTCGGCTTCCGCCTCAAGGGCAGCTTGCCGGAAGGATCGACTGCCACCGACTTGGTGCTGTACGTCACGGAAATCCTGCGCAAGAAAGGCGTGGTCGAGAAGTTCGTCGAGTTCTTCGGCCCCGGTCTCGCGGCCATCAGCCTGGCCGACCGCGCGACCATCGGCAACATGGCCCCCGAATACGGCGCGACCATCGGTTTCTTCCCCGTCGACGAGCAGACGATCAAGTACCTGCGCCTCACCGCCCGCACCGCCGACCACATCGACCTCGTCGAACGCTACTGCAAAGAACAAGGCCTCTGGCGGCAGGACACCGTGGAGCCGACGTTCACCGAAATCGTCGAGCTGGACCTCAGCACCGTGATGCCCAGCCTGGCCGGCCCGAAGCGGCCGCAGGACCGGGTGATTCTGAAGGACGTTTCCAAGAGCTACTTCGGCGCGTTCCCCGAAAGCAAGCCCGGCGCGGCCACCGCCCCCATCGCCGAAGCCACCGGCAACGTCGCCATGATCATGAAGAAGGAAACCGAGATCACCCACGGCGACGTCGTGATCGCGGCCATCACCTCCTGCACGAACACCAGCAACCCCAGCGTTATGGTCGGCGCGGGCCTGGTCGCGAAGAAGGCATTCGAAAAAGGCCTGAAGGTGCCGGACTACGTGAAGACCAGCCTCAGCCCCGGCAGCCGCGTCGTGACCGATTACTTCGACAAGGCCGGCCTAAGCCGCTACCTCGACGCCCTCGGCTTCAACACCACCGGGTACGGCTGCATGACCTGCATCGGCAACTCGGGCCCGCTGCCGGAGCGTGTCAGCAGCGCGATCGACGCCGCCAACATCACCGCCGTCAGCGTGTTGTCGGGCAACCGCAACTTCGAAGGCCGGGTGAATCCGCACGTGAAGGCCAATTACCTCGCCAGCCCGCCGCTGGTCGTCGCGTACGCCCTCGCCGGCACGATCACAATCGACCTGAACACCGAACCACTCGGCCAGGGCAAAGACGGCCAGCCCGTATTCCTCAAAGACATCTGGCCGACGCAGCAGGAAGTGCAGGACACCATCGCCCAGTGCATCGACCCCGAAATGTTCGTCAAGCAATACACCGGTGTCGGTGAAAAAAGCGAACAGTGGAACGCCATTCCCGTGCGCGGCGGCGACTTGTTCGAGTTCGACCCGAGCAGCACGTACATCCAGAACCCGCCGTTCTTCGACACGCTGCTGAGTTCCGACCGCTCGATCCGGCCGATCAAGAACGCGCGCGTTCTGGTGATGGTGGGCGACAGCGTTACGACAGATCACATCAGCCCCGCCGGCAACATCAAGAAGGATTCGCCGGCCGGCAAGTATCTGATGGAGCACGGCGTGAAGCCGGTGGACTTTAATCAGTACGGCGCCCGCCGCGGCGCCGACCAGGTGATGGTCCGTGGCACGTTCGCCAACATCCGCCTGAAAAACGAACTCGCCCCCGGCACGGAAGGCGGCGTCACCACCGACCTGTTGAGTGGCCAAGTGGTGCCGATTTACGACGCGAGCTTGGCGTACAAGCTCGAAGGCGTACCGCTGATCGTGCTGGCCGGCAACGACTACGGCATGGGCAGCAGCCGCGACTGGGCCGCGAAGGGGACGATGCTGCTAGGCGTCAAAGCCGTGATCGCCGAGAGCTTCGAACGCATCCACCGCAGCAACCTGGTCGGAATGGGCGTGTTGCCGCTGGTCTTCAAGCCGGGCCAGACACGCAAAACACTCGGCCTGACCGGCCACGAGGTGTTCGAGGTTATCATAGACGATGACCTCAAACCCGGCCAGGACGTGGCCGTCAAGGCCGGTGAGCAGATGTTTATTACGACCTGCCGCATCGACACGCCGGTGGAATTGGATTACTTCCGCAACGGCGGCATTATGCCGACCGTGCTGCGGAAAATGATGGCGTAGGCGGCTGGCAGCTGGCGGCTAACTCAAAAGCAGCGGGGGCGCGTTTTGACGACGCGTCCCCGCTGTCGTTTTATGAATCCGCAGGCCGCCAGCCACTTCACTCGCTTAGCAGGCTAATCGGCTGGCGTCCCGAGAAGCCGGTGTGCAGTTCGTGCCAGTGTTCGATCCGCGGTTCGCCCAGACGCCAGCAGAGGTAAATGTCGCGGCCTTGGTGCTTGCCGACGAAATCGATCAGGCCCGTTCGGTAATCCTTCAATTCACAGCCGATCGTCTTCAGTTCGTCGATAAGGTCTCCCAATCGATCAACGGCCTGTTCCAGACGATTCTGCAGATCGTCGCGTACGGCGACCGATTGGCGCACTTCGAGTTGCCCGTGCAGTTCGGTCGCCTCTTCGTGCGTCCGTACCACGTCCGTGACCACGCGCCGCACCAGCGGCAGAGCGCGTTCGGCCTCGGCGAGGGTGAAATACTTCTGCCGGGGCATCGCCCCCGTTTCACTGGACCAGGATTTACTGACGGCCATCGGCATCACCTCATGTGTACGACTCGACTCCCATCTTTTGCAGGCCGAGTGCAAAGGTCAATGTGTTCTTGCGGCCACGACACCAGGCACCACAGATTGTGCATCGGATTGTGCCGGTCGCACCATTCGTACCGATTTCAGGCGGGCCAGACTGCCGCACGTGTCGGCCGCAGATCGCAGTTGAAAGCGTTGTCGCGCCGACCGTTTCGGCTGCCCCTGCCATGCTTCATCCCGTTCTAATCAACCCGACATGTTTGAAGGGCGACCGTGTTCGGCAAGTCTCATCCGCAGCAAACGGACTTGACACCGACCGCCCCCGCATTACACTGTCGGGCCCTTCGCGGGGCTATAGTGAAATGGGATCACGCGACCATGGCATGGTTGAATTTGGGGTTCAAATCCCCATAGCTCCATTCAGATTTCTGACTGAGAAAGTCTGATCAAACTGAACGCCGCCGAAACGTTTGACGTTTCGGCGGCGTTTCCGTTTTAGACATGATCTCGGCAGTGACACAGTTTGGGCTAGCGGCGGCGGCGAAGCAGGCCAACGCCTGCCAGCCCGATCATGGCGAGCGCCGCCGGCTCCGGGATCGGCGACCCTACCTCGGACGGCGTGCCGGCCGATGTGAATGCACCGTTGACGCCGGCTGTGCTCAGGGCAGAAATCGTCGGGTACGGTGTTGTGGCGCTGCCCGCACCGGCGGTGTTGTCGAACGTCACATTACTGGTCGACGCGCCGAAGTTGACGCCGGTGACGACAGTTCCCACTCCGTTGAACAGCACCACACTGTCGCCGCCCGCGCTCAGGCCGATGCCGGTGCCGTTATAGAACCCGATCGTGATCGGCGCGTTGGCCGATCCGTACCAGGCCGTGCGGAACGCGCTGGCGGTGGTCACGTCGGTGGCGGTTTCCAGGAAGATCGCCGACTCGCCGGGGGCCAACGCCGACACGCCCCGCAGCGAGATCGCCGTAGCGAACGCATTGGAGCTGTCGTCGACTTTCCAGCCGTCCAGGCTGACGACGCCGGGCCCGGTGTTCTTGATCTCGAAGAAGTCGGCGGCGTACGGCGCATTGCCGCTGCCACTCGGATGCACTTCGGTGATAACGACCGCGGCGTGTGCGGAAGCGGTGGCGATCAACAGAGTGGCCAAGGCAAGAGTCGATTGACGCATTTTCTATCTCCAGAAAAGTAAGGCGGTAGCAGTCGAGACGGTTTGACGTTCAGACGTGACGCCGGCGACGCAGAACTGCACCAGCAGCGATGCCGGCCACTGCAAGCAGGCCGGTCGGTTCGGGGACGGGCGCGTACACCCACATTTCCGGCGACGCGATGCTGCCGCCGCCGTTTTCGTTCGTGACGTACAGGAAGCCCTGATCGTCCATGGTCAGGCCCTCGTGCTGCATGTCACCGACGTTCAGGGTGTCGGTCGGGTCGCCGGTGATAGTCAGTGTGCTGAGGATGTTGCCGGCCCGGTCGGTCTCGACAATGCGGCCTTCTTCTTGGCTGAGCACCAG
>DASVSC010000052.1:0-13167 GCA_036388295.1 Tepidisphaeraceae bacterium
CGCTGCACCGCCCGGCGCTGGCCGCGTCGGTGTTGGACGTCGCGCGCAGCTTTCTGCAGCGCAGCGAGCGTTCACTGTCGACGTTCAAAGCCCAATGGAAGCGCAGCGGCGATTCGCTGCGTCAGACGCTCGCGGAGCGCGTGCCGCTGGTCACCGACGCAACGCCAACCGTCGTCGAACCGATCGGCGACGCCCCGGCCGAAGTGGCCGAGGCTGCAGCCGATGCGGCCGAGGCGGCTCCGTCCGAATCAGTCGAATAGTTCGTGCCAAAACCCGCGTTTCTTGTGATGCGTCTGGTTCGGGTGATGCTGGTAGCCGTAGTGCGAATCGTCCGGCTTCATCGGTCGCTGCTGCACCGGCGGCGGCATCTCGGCCGTGCGGGCCGGCTCGCGGTAGGTGTCCGCCCGCTCAATGATCTTGTCGAGCTCGCCGCGGTCGAGCCAAACGCCACGGCATGTCGGGCAGTAATCGATTTCGATGCCTTGGCGTTCCGAAATCGTTAATGTCGATTGAGGGCAAACGGGACATTTCATGACGGAGGATACGCAAAGTGTTTCGCTTGAATCGATTCGAAACTGAGGCGTTTTTTCGAAGCATGTATGCCATGGCGGACTGGCGTTCTGCCGTAGGGCGGGCACTGCCCGCCATCTCGCCGCTGACGGCGGGCATTGCCCGCCCTACAAAACTGACACCGTTCCCACATACGCTAGATGATTGCAAACGGATCGCGATCCGCGACCGACACGCTCCAGTTGATCTGCGGCAGTTCCCTTGTCAGCCGCGGCAATAGTTTGTGCAGCGTGACGCGCTCGCTGTGGCTGTGCAGGGTGCAGACCACGGTCATGCCCGCGGCGGCCGCACGCAGGGCGTCGTGGTGGCGCATCTCGCCGGTTACGTACAGGTCCGCCTTCGCGGCCAGCGCCTGTTCGAGCAATTCGCCGCACGCGCCGGCACAGACGGCGACCACAGTCACGTCGCCGTCCGTCGGCCCACTGATGAGCAAACGGTCGACGCCAAGCCCGGCTTTCAGACGGTCGAAGGTCTGTGCCCTTGGCATCGGCACGGCCAGCCGGCCGACGCGGCCGATGCCGTCGCCCGTGGGCGGGGCGGCAAGGGCGACTAAGTCGAACGCCGGCGTTTCGTACGGGTGTGCCTGACGCAGGGCGGCGATAACCTCCGGCACGCGCGCCATCGGCACGACCGTTTCGATTTTAATCTCGGCCGCCGTCTCCAGTTTGCCGGCCTCGCCGACGGCGGGGTTCGTGCCGCTTTCGCCGAAGAACGTGCCGGTGCCGTGCGTGCGGAAGCTGCAGTGGCTGTAGTCGCCGATGCGGCCAGCGCCGGCGGCGAAAATCGCCTCGGCCACTTTGCTGGCAACGTCTTCGGGGGCGAACGTGACGAGCTTGCACTCGTGCGCCTTCGGCTCGCCCGGCTTTAGCGGCCGCCGGTCGATCAGACCCAGCACATCGGCCAGCACATCGTTCGTTCCTCCCTCGGCCACGTCGAGCGCGGTGTGGGGCGAGTAGATCGCGACGCCGCGCCGCACCGCATCGAAAACCAACGCCGACGCGCCGCCGGCCGTCAGTCGTTTGAGCGGCTTGAAGATCGGCGGGTGGTAGGCGTAAATCAGATCCGCGCCGGCCGCCTTGGCCTCGTCGGCGACGGCGTCGGTGTAGTCGATGCAGAGCAACGCTCGCGACACGGCGGCACCAGGATCGCCGACGAGCAGGCCGACGTTGTCCCACGCCTCCGCGGTGACGGGCGGGGCGATCGAATCAAGATGCTTGACGACGTCCTTCAATTTCATAATGGCCTCTGATTCCCTCTCCCTAACCCTCTCCCCCTAATCCTCTCCCTGGGTACCGGGAGAGGAGGCAAGAGTAAGCTTGCGCGTCACCGGTCCTGGGACCGTTTCGTACGCGTGCTGCTCCACCCGGCCCACCGGCATCACGCCCATAATGCTGTTGGTGAGAAACACCTCGTCCGCGGCGAGCACGTCGTTGATCGACAACGCCTGCAACGCGATATCGATGCCGGCCGCTTTTGCCGCGTCGATCACGACGGCCCGCGTGACGCCCGGCAGCACGTTCGATTTTGGGTACGGCGTGCGCGCTTCCACCTCGGCTACGCGCAATTCGTCGTTCGTCGGCGGCGTGAGCAGGCGGCCGTCTTTGACGACGAACACGTTGCTGATGCTGCCGCTCTGCAGGTAGTTGTGCACGTTGAACCAAAGCGCCTCGGCCGCGCCGCGGCGGGCGGCTTCGCGCAGGGCGGTCAGGCGCGAAAAGTAGTCGAGCGTTTTATGGCCGGCCTGCGGGTCGTACGGGTTGAGCTTGTGGCGGTCGAGCGCCAGCACGGTCATGCCGCTGGCGTAAAACTCGGGCGGATACGGCTCGAAGGGCGTGGCGGTGATCAGCACCGTCGGCTCGGCATGCAGGCCGTGGATCGGGTCCTGGTGCGTGGTGCCGCGCGTGACGGTAATCCGCATGCGCGCGTCGGTCAGCGCGTTGCGTTTCAGCAATTCGCTGGCCGCTTCGGTCAGCACTTCGTCCTTGGGCACCAGCGGGACGAACAGGGCGTCGCAGGACGCCCGCAGGCGTTTCAGGTGCGCGTCCAGCCGTTGCGGCTTACCGCCGGCCGAACGCAGGGTGGTGAAAACGCCGGCGGCGTGAAGGAAGCCGGTGTCGCGCACGGAGACGGCGGCTTCGGTTTCGTCGGTGAAGTGGCCATTGAGCCAGACGTCGGGCATGACGGCATCTTATGCATCGGAAAGCTCAAATTAGCCACAGATGAACACGGATGAACACAGATCAACACGGGTGAAAGACGTGCCCTTAGCATCCCCTCTTATCTGCGTTCATCCGTGTTCATCTTTGTTTATCTGCGGCCAAATCAAACCATGCTGAGGCTAAAGCGACTTCATCAACTGGGCCATGAAGTCGTGCTGCGGCCCTTGTTCCGGGTGGTCGCGCAGCCATTGTTCGAACAGCTCGCGCACTTCGCCCGCCAGCACGCCGCCGACGATGGTCGGCCATTGCGCCTCGGGCGATTCGGGCTTGGCGACGCGGCGGGCGCCGCCGTCGGCGGGGGCATGCAGGGCGTAGACGATTTCGCTCACCCCGCTGAGCAACGCCGCGCCGAAGCACATCACGCACGGCTCCAGCGTGCTGACGAGCGTGAGGTTTTTCGTGTCCGTCGGGTACCGCCCGGCCGCGTCGCGAAAGGCGGCGATCTCGGCGTGCATCGTGCGGTCGCGCTTCGCATTCAGTTCATTCCAACCCCAGCCGATCACTTGGCCGTCCAGGGCGACGACACTGGCGATCGGCACCTCGCCCAGCCGCACGGCCGTTCGGGCGAGGTCGAGGGTTTCACGCATCAGGGCGTCGTGAGTCATTTACCATCGTAGGAACGAAGTCAGCCGCAGATGGACGCCGATAAACACAGATGAGAAAAGAGAGATAACGGCAGTGACGCTTCACCGAGCTCTGCATTGATCTGTGTTTATCTGCGTCCATCTGCGGCTAACTCTTTTTCGGACACGCCGAGTGATGTCAGCATTGCCTTGGCCTTTACAAGCGTTTCCGCGTATTCCGCCGCCGGGTCGGAGTCGGCGACGATGCCGCCGCCGACGGGGACGTAGGCACAACCGTCGCGCAGCGTCATCGTGCGGATGGCGACGCTGAGTTCCATTTCGCCCCGGCCGATCCAGCCGATCGCGCCGCAGTACGCGCCGCGAGGGACGGGTTCCAGTTCGTCGATGATCTGCATCGCGCGAATCTTCGGGCAGCCGGTGATCGAGCCGCACGGGAACGTGGCCCGCAGGATGTCCGTCAGTGTGACACCGTCGCGCAAGACGCCTTCAACGGTGGCCACGCCGTGCAGGACGGTGGGGTGGGGTTCGATGGTGCGCGGCTCGGTGACGATGACGCTCCCGACCTCGCAGATTCGGCCGAGGTCGTTGCGCTGCAGATCAACGATCATCGCCAGTTCGGCCTTCTCCTTTTCACTTGCCAGCAGTTCGGCGTGCATGCCGGGGGCGTTGGGGCGGGTGCCTTTGATCGGGCGGTTGACGATGCGCCGCCGGCCGTCGGAGAGACGTTCGACGCGAAGGAAGAGTTCGGGCGAATTGCTGACGAGGGCGAAATCGTCGAACTCCAGCAACGCGCCGTACTCGGCCGGGAAACGTCGTTGGAGCTTGGCGAACGTTTCCGACGGCGTCCGATCGACTTTAACCTTCAGCCGTTGCGACAGGTTGATCTGAAACACGTCGCCGGCGGCGATGTAATCGAGGCAACGCCGCACGGCCGCCTCGTACGCCGGCCGCGTGAATGTGGACGAGATCAATTGGCTTTTGTCGCCGTCGAGCGTGCCGACGAACGACGGCGGCTCCGGCCGGGCGTCGACGGGAACGAAGGCGAACAGCGGCAGGCCGGGCGTGTCCGTCTTCTCGGTCGGCAGTGTTTCGAAACACCGGCCGAGTTCATAGGAAAAATAGCCGGCGTGGCGGGTCGATCCAGTGCGCGCATCGAGTTCCGCAAGCGTTTCCAACGGATCGGCCGGGTTGGCGACGAGCGCGGTTCCGTGGGCGGTCAGTTCGTGCCAGGGGGTTCTGCCCGTCACGGATTCGAAGCGGATTCGGCCACGGGAAACGCTCATCAGTGTGCGATCTTAACCGCCGCTCTGCCACCGGCGAATCGCGTCGATCGGCCAGAGCAGCATCAGCACGTTCAGGGTGAGGTTGTCCCGCATCCAGAAGAGCATCGCCAGTTCGACGCCAATGATGACGGCCACCGACCACCACAGTCCGATGCGGCGGGCGACGAAGAAGCCGAGCGCGTACCCCAGGATGTCGCCGATGCTGTTGATGACGCTGTCACCGGTGTAGCCGAGGCTGACGGTGCCGTTGCGGTAACGGTCGATCACGATCGGCGAGTTCTCCATCATCTCCCAGACCAGTTCGATGGCTGTTGCGATCAGGAACCGCCACGCCAGGCCGAGGCGGTCGGAGAAGATCCAGAGCAGGCCGAAGAAGAGCATGCCGTGCAGGACGTGGCTGAGCAGGTACGGGTCGAGCAGGTGCTGCGAGTTATGCTCGGAGTTGATATTCAGGCTGACCGGCGACAGGTCGCCGGCGGCACACCACCAGACGCGGCCCTGCCAGCGAAGGTAAACGATCGTGAGGATGAACAGGGCGGCCGTGATCCAGAGCGGACGACGCGTGTCCGTCGCGCGGGGCGGCAGGGTGACAGCGGGTTCGGTCATGGGCGGATCGTAGCAGAGTCACGTGACGAGAATCGTATGTTGTTCGGCCTGCTACTCTTTCAAAAAAGGATGAACCACGAAGAGCGCGATGAGCACGAAGAGGGCCCGGCGATCCGGGAAGGGGTCCGTGTCATTCATCCAGCATTTCTGAAGAGGATGAATTGCAGAGAATCTTGACGTGTCGCGCGTCTCTTCGTGCCCTTCGCGCCTTCGTGGTTCATTCTTCTCTTCTGCCGCGTTGTAGGATCTAGTGGCCAGACGACCGCGGCCCCGGAAGTGTTACCTCCGGGGCCGCGATGGTTGAGGATTTGTGGTTGCGGCTTACTTGATGAACAGCATTTCGCGGTACGTCGGCAGCGGCCAGAGGTCGTCGGCGACGATCGTTTCGAGCAGATCGCCGGCTTCACGGACGGCGTTGAGGGCCGTGAAGATTTCGGCGCGGGCGTGCTTGGCGTGGTCGTATGGCTCGCCCTCGGCGGTGTGACCGACGGCGTGTTCCAGCTTGCCGATCGCCGACTGCAAGGCGGTGACCGCGTCGTTCAGAGTCGTCAGCGTTTCCATGCCGGCCGGCTTGGCGATGCCGGCGCTCTTGGCCGACGACACGCTGCCGGCCAGTTCCGAACCGTACCGCAGGGCGGCGGGCAGGATCATGGTCTTGGCCATCAGCAGGGCGGTCTTGCCTTCGATCACGAGGGCCTTGACGTAGGCTTCGCTGAGGATGTTGAAGCGGCTCTTGAGTTCGGTCTCGGTGTAGACGCCGTACTTCGCGAACAGCTCAACAGTGTCCTTCCGCACGATCACCGGCAGCACGTCGACGGTGTTCTTCAGGTTCGCCAGGCCACGGCCTGCGGCTTCCTTGTGCCACTCTTCGGAATAGCCGTTGCCGTTGAACAGCACGCGCTTGTTTTCCTTGTAGACCTTCTGGACCAGTTCCTGAATGGCGGTCGGCAAATCCTTTTTGGCTTTAACCGAGTTCTCCAGTTCCGTGGCCATGTAGTCGAGCGACTCAGCCACGATGGTGTTCAGCACGGTGTTCGGGCCGGCGATGTTGGCACTGCTGCCGACGGCGCGGAACTCGAACTTGTTGCCGGTGAAGGCGAACGGGCTGGTGCGATTGCGGTCGCCCGAATCTTTCGGGAAGGTCGGCAGCACGCTGACGCCGGTCTTAAAGAGGCCGCCGGTCTTCGTGGTCTTGCCGCTGCCGGCCTTTTCGATTTGGTCGAAAATATCGGTCAGCATGTCGCCCAGGAAGATCGAGATGATGGCCGGCGGGGCTTCGTTGGCGCCCAGGCGGTGGTCATTGTGGGCCGACGCGATGCTGAGACGCAAGATCTCTGCGTATTGGTTCACTGCGCGGATGACGGCGGTGCAGAAGACGAGGAATTGCGCGTTGGCGTGCGTGTCGCTGCCGGGTTCGAGCAGGTTCTCGCTGTCGGTCGACATGCTGAAGTTGTTGTGCTTGCCCGACCCGTTAATGCCGGCGAACGGCTTTTCGTGGATCAAACAGACCAGGCCGTACTTGTCGGCGGTCTTGGTCAGCACCTGCATGACCAGGTTCTGGTGGTCGGTCGCCAGGTTGCTGTCTTCGTAGGTGGGGGCGATTTCGTACTGGCTGGGGGCCACTTCGTTGTGGCGGGTTTTGACCGGGATGCCGAGCTTGAACATCTCCGCTTCGCAGTCGGCCATGTAGGCCAGCACGCGGTCGGGGATGGCGCCGAAATACTGGTCTTCCAATTCCTGGCCCTTAGGCGGCGGGGCACCGAACAGCGTGCGGCCGGTGGCGATCAGGTCGGGGCGGGCGTAGAAGAAATTGCGGTCGATCAGGAAGTATTCCTGCTCCGGACCGACAGTGGTGATCACGCGGTCGGCCGTCTTGCCAAACAGCTTCAGGATGCGCAGCGCCTGCGTCGACAGGGCGGCCATGCTCTTGAGCAGCGGCGTCTTCTTGTCCAAGGCCTCGCCGGTCCAGCTCAGGAACGCGGTCGGGATGACCAGCGTCCAGCCGTTGGGGTTGGGCATCAGGTAGGCGGGGCTGGTCGGGTCCCAGGCGGTGTAGCCGCGGGCTTCGAACGTGGCCCGCAAGCCGCCGCTGGGGAAGCTGCTGGCGTCGGGCTCGCCTTGGGTCAGTTCCTTGCCGCTAAAGGCGGCGAGGGCCGCGCCGCTGCCGTCGGGGCTGACGAAGGTGTCATGCTTTTCGGCCGTGGTGCCGGTCATCGGCTGGAACAGGTGCGTGTAGTGGGTCGCGCCCTTTTCGACGGCCCAGTCCTTCATGGCCGCGGCGACGGTGTCGGCCAGCGACGGGTCGAGCGGAGCGCCCTTTTTGATCGTTTCCTGCAGCTTCTTGAAAATCGGCTTCGGCAGGCGGCTTTTCTGGACTTCTTCGGAGAACACGTAGCTGCCGAAAAGGTCTTTGACGTGGATGGATTTGAAATCGATGCGGTCGAGCTTCACACGGTTCGCAGCGATCGCGGCGATAGCAGTCTGGCGGGCGTTAGCCATGGGGCATTCTCCGATAGGAAAAAGGGACTCCGCCGGTCGCCGCCCAAGGCGACTGACAGAACGAAGCGAGCGAATCATCCGGATTCAGGATCAACCTGTCAAAATCGGCCGATCCGTTCCGGCGTCGACTCCATGCAATTGATGCTGCAAAACGCGTGCGAGAGCCGGTAAACCACGATTTTTCGCCCGCGTAGCCCATTCCACGCGCGGTCGGCGGCGTCAACTCACAGGATGCACAAAAAACGCGCATTCGCGACTGCGACGAAATGGCATGAAAGACCGACTGGCGGGCGGCGTACTCTTATGCTGTGAGGCGTGATCCGCGGAACCGACGCGGTTTCTGTTCCGTCCACGCCTCGGATCGGGTAAAAAGGCGTTCCGGCGCCGCGGTGGGCGGCAAGACGGCTCCCAAGGCCGGGCCGAAGTCCCTGATAGTTCTAAGTCTTAGCCATGCAAGGCGTACGATTCATGCGACACGCGTTCGTGTTCGAAGCGGTGGAATCTCGAACCCTCATGTCGGCCGTCGGGCCGACCCGGTCGGGCGTGCAAGTCATCGGCCCGACTGGCGGTGTGCACGCCTCGGCGTCGACGCCGAAGTTCGACAAGCTCGTCGTCACCTCCGACGGCAGCGGCACGGAAAATAACGCCGACGCCGTCGATCGCGCTAGCGCCATCCGTCTTACGATCATCGCCGCCGACAATCACGGCGGCATCGACCCGAACAACGGCGCCCTCGTGCGAGCGGCGGTTCAAATCACGAACATCAAGACCGGTGTCGTCTATAACGGCACCGGGTTGAGCGGCACGCAGGACATCACCAAGTTCCTCCAGAAGATCAAGACGACCGGCGGCGGCGACGCGCTAATCATTCAGCCGAACGCGCCGTGGGACCCGAACACCCGCTACCGCGTGGAAGTCAATGGGTCGTTTGTGTCGAACGGCAATAAGGTGCGGGACGTAGAGCAGACGCGCTTTGCGGCGGTGTCGAAGGAGTTTACGACCAGCAACTATCTGCCCAGCGCCGACAACACGATCGGGTTCAAGCAGATTCCCCAGTCTGCCCCTGGCAACCGGGCATACATCGCCACCACGATCGGCCCGGACCACCGGCTGTATGCGGCTACGTCACAGGGCTACATCTACCGTTATGACATCGCGAAAGATGGCACGCTTTCGAACGAGTTCACGATCGACATCATCCGCCAAAAAAACGGCGGTAACCGCATTATCACGGGTATCACCTTCGAACCGGGTGCGACGGTCGAAAAGCCGACGATGTGGGTTAGCCACAATCAATACCGTTTTGGTTCGAAGCCCGGACAAGGCAGCTTTTACGAAAACGCGGAGAACTTCACCGGCAAAATCAGCCGCATCGGAAAGGCTGATTTCAGCAGCTACGAAGACATTGTGATCAACATCCCGCGGTCGGCCAGGGATCACATGAACAACCAGATCGTGTTCGCCAAGTCGGGCCGTACCACGACGTTCCTGTTCGGGATTGCCGCGATGAACGCTATGGGCCGTGCTGATAATCTCTGGGCCGGCCGCGAAGAGAACATTTACTCCGCCTCGATCGTGCGTGTGCGCATTGGCAACGGCGACACTGCCCTGAACCCGTATTTGAAGTCCAAGGGCCCCGTTGATCTGCGTGTCCGGTCCGACGGCACAACGCCTTACAACGTCTTCAAGGGCAGCAATCCGCTGCGCCTGTTCGCCACCGGCGTGCGCAACGACTTCGACATGGTCCTCCACAGCAACGGCCACCTGTATGCCGGCATCAACGGCAGCAGCGCCGGCGGCAACGTGCCAGCCACGCCGGCGTTCTCGCAGGTGCCGATCCAGAACCGCGTTGATAAAGACAAGAAAGGCCGCGATACGTTCACCGGGCCTGATTCGCCGGCCCTCACCGGCGTGCGCCAGGTGATGCAGGACACGCTGCTCGATCTGCAGGAAGGGGCCTACTACGGCCACCCCAACCCGGCCCGCGGCGAATACGTCCTCATGGGCGGCAACCCCACGAGCAAGGTCGACCCGTTTGAAGTAGCCGCCTATGACGTCGGCCAGCAGCCCGACCGCAATTTCACCCTGCCGGCGTACGACTTCGGCCAGAACGTCTCGCCCAACGGCATGATCGAATACAAATCCGTCGGCGGGCGGAACAAGAACCTTGACGGCTACTTAATCGTCACCCGTTACAGCGGCGGCGCTGACCTGCTGGCCATCAAGCCGAACCGTGACGGCAGCGTCACGCCGGACAAGATCAACCGCACGGTGCAGGAACGCATCACCGGCTTCACCAACCTCGGCAGCCCGCTCGACGTCGTCGAGGACATGACCAACGGCAACCTGTATGTCGTCAGCCTGGAAACCGAAACCGGCCCCGGCTCGATCATTCTGCTCCGGCCCGACAGCAGTCTGGCCCCGAAGGTGTCGGCCAGTGCCTCCAAGCTCGGCTTCTATGTCACGCCCGGCGGCCCCGCGGTGACGCGCAAGGTGACGCTGACGAACACCGGCACGCAGGACCTGATCTTCGACCCCGCCGCCAGCCGCATCGGCGGGACGGGCCGGCGGAACTTCCTGTACGGGAAAAACTTCCCCAAGTCGGCCTACACCCTCACGCCCGGGGCGTCACTGACGCTGAACATCACCGGCCAACTGCTCAAGGGCCAAACGGACACGGCCGCAGCGACGCTGCAGCTGAAAGTGAATGACCCGGACCGGCCGACCGTGAACGTGCTGCTGCGGGCCTTTGACGAGACGGCCGCCTGACCCGGAATCGTGTTGGATTCGGGTCGTTCTGGCCGATGGAAACTTGATGCCGCAATCGAATTACCTTGAACCGCTCGAAGGCCGTCGTTTGTTCAGTGCCCTGGGGGCACACGCCCCGTCCGTGCGCGTGATCGGGCCGACGGGCGGCCTGGCCGCGGCGGCGGGGACGCCGTCGGTGGCGTCCGCGACGTCGCCGGAATTGGTCACCAAGGCCCGGCGCGATCTGACGATCACCGTCGCCATGGACCTGCCCAACGGCGCGCTGAACTTCCAGACGCTGACGCGCACGGGCGTCCGCTTGTACGAGATGAACGCCGACGGCAGCCGCGGGACGCAGGTCGCCACCGGCAACGCCCAGACCAGCGGCGGCGGCGACACAATCTCGCTCACGCCCAATTCACCGCTCAAGGCGTTTACGAATTACCTGTTCGAGGTCAACGCCAGCTACGTCACGCCGTCCACCCGCGTGAAGGACGTCACCGGCGTGGCGGTCTCCGCCTATTCGCTGAAGTTCAAGACGGGCAGCGCCATTGCCGTCGCGAATCCCAATATCAACTTCAGCCAGGAGGACGCCGGCGCGGGCATTAATCGCCCGTACACCGCCGTCACGATCGGGCCGGACCGCAAGCTGTACGCGGCGACCATGCAGGGGGACATTTACCGCTGGGCGATCGGCTCGGACGGCAAATTGTCCGGCCGCCAAACCATTACCACCATCAAGGACTTCAACAGCGGCCAAAACCGCATTATCACCGGCATCACGTTCTCTCCGGATTCGATCGCGTCGAACCTGAAGCTGTACGTCAGCCACGGCCAGTACAAACTCGGCACCACGCCCAGCACCGGCACTGGCGTGCAGTTCCAGGCCGACAACTACACCGGCACCATCTCGCTGCTGAGCGACCCCAATCTTGGCCAATACGACGACCTGATCGTTCACATCCCGCGGTCCGTGAAGGACCACATGAACAACCAGATCGTCTTCGATCGCACCGGCAACAACTTTCACTTTGTCATCCCCAGCCTGACCGCCATGGGCGCTCCTGACACCACCTGGGGCAATCGGCCGGAAGACGCGCTGTCGGGCGCGATGTACCGCGTGAACGTCGCGAAGATGAACAGCGAGCTGACCAACAGCGGCCCGATCGACCTCGACCCGAGCGCCAGCTACGACGTCAGCGACTCGGCCAACGCCGTCAATATCTACGCCACCGGCATCCGCAATGCGTACGACATGGTCTTCCACAGCAACGGCCATCTCTACTCGGCCACGAACGGCAGTTCGGCCGGCGGCAATACGCCGGCGGGCGGCGGGGCGCCGGCGCTGACGAACGTGCCGATCACCGAGAAGGACAAGCTGCTCGACGTCAAGCCGGGCAAGTATTACGGGCACCCCAACCCGATCCGCGGCGAATACGTGCTCGACGGCGGCAACCCGACGGCTAACGGGAAAGATGCCAGCGGCAATCCGACCGGCGTCGATCCGTACGAGTTCCCCGGCGACGGCACCCGCGGCTACGCCGCCGGTGTCCAGCCCGATTCGAACTGGGACCAGCCCGCCTACGACCTGGGCAAAAATGTCAGCCCGAACGGCATGATCGAGTACACGGGCAACGCCTTCGGCGGCCTGCTCGACGGTTACATGCTCATCGCCCGCTACAACAGCGGCAGCGACATCGTCGCGGTCAAGCCCAACAGCGACGGCACTGTCAGCAAAAGCAACATCGAAGTCCGCATCACCGGCCTGGCGGACCTGCGCAAGCCGTTGGATTTGATCGAGGACACGGTTAACGGCAACCTCTACGCCGTCCAGATGCCCGACGAGAACCAGAACACCGGCAGCATCGTCCTGATGAAGCCCCGGGCCATCGACCCTAAGGGCGTGACCGTCACCGGCAATTCATTTCCTGACCGGGCCAGCTATTACGTCGCGCCGGGCAACCGCAAAGGCGTGACCCGGACGTTGGAATTGAAGAACGACGGCACCACCACGCTGGTCGTCGACGTTACCCGCACCAAAATCAACGGCCCGGACCGCCGCAGTTTCGCCGTGCTGGACCTCGGGACCGAAAACATTTCGATTTTGCCCGGCGAAAGCCGCACGTTCAGGGTCCGCGGCACGCTGGAACGGGGCAATCCCGGCCCGGCGTACGGGAACCTGGCGTTCGTAACCAATGAACCCGGAAGGCCTTACACCGTCATCAAGTTGCGCGCGTTTAACGTGTTCGCGAACACCGCCGCGTCGTCCGCCCCCGCCAAAAGCGTGGTCGGCCCTGCAGTTGTTCGAAAAATAGCCGTAACGAGCGCCTTTTCGTCGACGTCAGCTACATTGGGCGACCCGTGGTGGCTGTCTGACCTTATTTGATCCGGGCGGATTCGTCCGCCGCTGTCGTGTTGATTGGAATGACTTATGCGTAATCCGTCCTTGATCGAACCGCTTGAATCCCGCCAGTTGCTCGCCGCCGACATCGCGCTGGGGCCGAACAATCTGTACTTCAACGCCGTCAAGGGCCAGAGCCAGACCTATCAGCTGCGCGTGACGAACACCGGCGACAAGCGGCTCGTCGTCAACCGCCTGCGGTTCGTCGGCGAGAATCGGAGCAATTTCCGCGTCATCGACTTCCCCGAAGGCGGCCG
>DASVSC010000053.1:0-3177 GCA_036388295.1 Tepidisphaeraceae bacterium
GACAGCGGCGGGAAAGTCGGCGGCGTGCAATACCCGTCGCAGGACCCGCTCGACAAAACGCTGAAAACCTTCCGAATCGATCTGACCGGCGACACGTCCCTGTCCGGCCTGCTCGCGCAGTTGCGCGGCGCGAAGGTCACGGCCGTGTTCGCTGACGGGAAGATGACGGGCACCGTCATCAGCGTCGAAAAACGCCCCCGGCCCGCGACGCCGCCGGCCCCGCCGACCGAATGGTGGGTGCTGAATCTGTTCGACGGCGGCGGCGTCCAACAGATCGATTTACAGGACGTGCGCAGTATCGAACTGGACGACCCGGCGCTGAAGGACGACATGCGACGCGCACTCGCCGCCGTCGCCGCGGGGCAGGAACAGGACAAGAAGCCCGTCACCATCACCTACGCCGGCGAGGCCGATCACCAGCTGCGGCTCGGCTACGTCGTCGAAACGCCCGTCTGGAAAACGGCTTACCGCCTGCTGCTGAAAGACAGTGCGGCGTCCGGCGAGGCGTCCGGCGGCCGGCCCGCGACGCAGCCCGCGCAGGACACGCTCCAGGGCTGGGCGGTCGTGGAAAACCAGACCGACGCGGATTGGAACGACGTCACGCTCAACCTGGTCAGCGGCCGGCCGCTCAGCTTCGTGATGGACCTTTACCAGCCGCTGTATCTGCAGCGGCCGGTGGTGGAGCTGAGTTTGTTTCAGGGCCTAAGGCCGCCGGTGTATCAGGAAGGCATTCAGGTCGGCGCGTCGCCGAATGCGAACAGGCGTGAAATGCAGTCGTCCCGGGCCGACACCTTCACGAACGCCCCGGCGGCGGCACCCAAGATGACGGGTGGCCGTGCGATGGCCGATGAAGTGGCCGACTACAAAGAAGGCCTTCGTCCGATGGCCCTGACGGCGAAGCTGGGCGAGCTGTTTCAGTACACGATCGAGCACGTTTCTCTGCCGCGGCAGCAGAGTTCGCTCGTGCCGATCGTGACGGACACGGTGAGCGTGGAACCATTGTCGATCTACAACGAAGACGTGCTGCCGCGCAATCCGCTGACGGGGGCGATGCTGACCAACAGCACCGGCAAGCTGCTGCCGCAGGGCCCGATTACCGTGCTCAGCGGCGGGGCGTACGCCGGCGACGCACGCATCGAAGACCTGCCGGCCGGACAGAAGCGCTTGCTGTCGTTCGGCGTCGACCTGCAGACGTTGGTCGACGTCGAATCCGAGCGCGTGTCGCGGCTGGTGGGCGGGAAGATCGTAAAGGGCGTGCTCGTGCGCAGTTCGAAAGTATCGCAGACCAAGACTTACACGGTTCAGAACAAGGCCGACGTGGACAGGACGGTGGTCATCGAGCACGCGCTGCTCGAAGGCTGGTCGTTGGTCGAAACACCTGAGCCGTACGACAAGACCGACCGCCGCTACCGCTTCCGCTTGCCGGTCGGCCACGGCAAAACCGAAACGCTGAAGGTGACGCAGCAGCAGACGCAGGCCCAGGACGTGGCGCTGTTGAACGTCGACGTCAACCAGCTCGCGATCCACAGCCGCCAGGGGGCGTTGCCGCAGAAGGTGCGCGACGCATTGATCGAGGTCATCCGCCGGCGTCAGGCGCTGGCAGACCTGGAGCGGCAGTCGAAGGAAAAGGCCGAAGTGATTAACGGCATCAGCACCGAACAGCAGCGGTTGCGCGAGAACATGAAAGTCGTCGACAAAGGCGGCACGTACTACACGCGCCTGCTGACGAAGCTGAACGACCAGGAAAGCCGGATCGAAACGCTGCAGAAAGAGCGCGACGACGTCGACACCAAACTCAAGACGGCACGCGACGAGTTCGCACGGCATTTGGAAGGATTGACGATCGAATAAGCGCCGTCGGTGTAGGGCGGGCACTGCCCGCCGCCGGGCGGAAACGGCGGTCGGGGCCTGCCTTACAGGAAAGCGGCTGAGGCATTTGGTTCGGCCGGCCTTGTCGTTACGATTCGGCCATGTCTAACCAATTCCGCATCACCCCCGGCGGCAGCTACGTGGCGCCGACGGCCGTTGTGGTGGGCGACGTCACGGCGGGGGCCGGCTGTTCGTTCTGGTTCGGGGCGGTGGTGCGCGGCGACGTGGCCGCCGTCACGCTGGGGCGGCGTGTGAACGTGCAGGACAACAGCGTCATCCACTGCGACACGGACCAGCCGAACGTGATCGAGGACGACGTGACCATCGGCCACGGCGCGATCGTACACGGCGTGCACGTCGGCCGGGGCAGCTTGATCGGTATGGGGGCGACGGTGCTGGGGCGGTCGCGGATCGGGCAGGAATGTCTGATCGCCGCCGGCGCGGTCGTGCCGCCGGGGCTGGTGGTGCCGGACCGGATGGCCGTCATCGGCGTGCCGGGGAAGATCGTGCGGTCGGTGCGCGACGAAGAGCTGAAGTACATGAAATGGCTGACGGAGCACTACGTCGAACTGGCGCGGCAATACGCGGACGGCGCGTTTGACGAGATGAGCAAGTCGATCTGAACGGTTGGGGCGGTGGCCGCGGGTGTAAACCCGCGCGAACACGACGAATCGGAGCGTTATCTACAGGTCGAGGGTTTCGCGCGGGTTAACACCCGCGGCCATCGCTACCCGGTCCCGCGCACGAACGAACCCCCGCGAATGCTCGCAGGGGTTCGTCTTTTGAACTGATTCGGCTTTCGAACTTAAACCGTGGCGACGTCGACGAAGTCGGCGACGCTGGCCAGATCGCGCACGTGCTGCGGGGTGGCCTTGATGGTGGCGGCGGTGCCGAGCTCGAAGGTCATGTGGAGCTTGTTCGGACGCTTCGTCCAGATCCGGCCGCCGCGACGCTTCGGCTTGGCCTTGAAGTTCGCCGAGCGGGCCAGAATGGGGCCGGCGGCGACCTTGTCGCCCATGAACAGACGCTCGAGCGTCTTGTAGGCGGCATCGCGGGTGATCTTCTTCTTAATCGTCACGCGGACTTTGCCGCCGGGGATTGCTTGCAGGGCCATGATCGAGAACTCCGGAAAAATCGAGCCCGGCAGTGTAGCGGGGCGGGGCGGAAATGCAAGAGCGGGCAGCTGGCGGCTGGCGAAAGATAAACCGCCAAGACGCCAAGAACGCCAAGAAGAGAAGGCTCGAATGTTTTTCTTCTTGGCGTTCTTGGCGTCTTGGCGGTATTGATTCTGCTCTTCGTCTTTAGCCG
>DASVSC010000054.1:0-22542 GCA_036388295.1 Tepidisphaeraceae bacterium
GGCTCACCACGCGCCGGCCGCGCCATCGCTTAGTAGGTCATGCCGGCATCGGATTCCAGGTGGTAGCCCTGTTCGCCGTGCTGCGTGATGTCGAGGCCTTCGGCCTCTTCTTCGGCCGAAACGCGGACGCCGACGATCAGGTCGACGACCTTCAGCAGGATCAGCGAGCCGACGATGGCGAACACGTACGTGATGCCAGTGGCGATCAACTGGTTGATCAGGGCGTTGCCGCCTTCCAGCAGGCCGGTCTTTTCGGTGTAGGTGCCGGGCAGGTTGACGGCCCCGACGGCGAAGACGCCGGTCAAGATCGCGCCCAGGGTGCCGCCGACGCCGTGCACGCCGAAGGCGTCCAGGCTGTCGTCGTACTTCAAGGCATTCTTGACGATCGTGGCAGCAATCATGCAGATCACGCCGCCGAGCAGGCCCATGATCAGGGCGTACATCGGGGTGACGTAACCGGCGGCCGGCGTGATGACGACCAGGCCCGCGACGGCGCCGCTGATGGCGCCTAGGACGGTCGGCTTGCCGGTCTTGATCCACTCGGCGAAGGCCCAGCCCAGGGCGGCGGTGGCGGCGGCGAAGTGGGTGGTCACGAAGGCGTTGCTCGCCAGGCCGCCGGCGCTCAGGGCGCTACCGGCGTTGAAGCCGAACCAGCCGACCCACAGCAGGGCCGCACCGATGAAAGCCAGGACGACCGAGTGCGGCGGCATCGGCGTCTTGCCGTAGCCGACACGACGGCCCAGGTACAGGGCGCAGACCAGGGCGCTGACGCCCGAGCTGATGTGGACGACCGTGCCGCCGGCGAAGTCGAGGGCGGGGAAGTTCGGGCCGCCGGGGGTCGGCAGCCAGGCGTTCAGCAGGCCGCCCTTGCCCCACACCATGTGGGCCATCGGGCAGTACACGATCAGCAGCCACAGCGTGCTGAAGATGATCATGGCGCTGAACTTCATGCGTTCGGCGTACGCGCCGCAGATAAGGGCGGGCGTGATGATCGCGAACATGCCCTGGTAAACCATCCAGGTCGTGTGCGGGATCGTCGGGGCGTACTCGACGGGGTTGATGCCCACTTCGTTCAGGAAGGCGAACCGCAGGCCGCCGATGTAGGGGCTGCCGACGTCGAAGCACAGGCTGTAGCCGACGAGCGCCCAGACGACGGTGACGATCGCCATCAGGATGAACGACTGCATCATCGTCGCCAGCACGTTCTTGCGACGGACCAGGCCGCCGTAGAACAGGGCCAGCGCGGGGCCGGTCATCATGAGCACGAGGGCCGAGCTGGTCAGCATCCAGGCGGTGTCGCCACTGCTGATCTTGGCGGCATCGGCCGCGATATCGACGGGCGCGATGCCGTCGGCGGCGGCGGCCGGCTCGGTGGTCGCTTCGGCGGTCGGGGCCGTGGTGGGCGACTCATTGGCCGGCTGGGCGAACGTAGTCGCCGCCAGCAGGGTCAGGGTGCAGAGCACCAGCCAAATACAGTTCTTGCGAAGGAGAGAGAGCATCGCGTTCCTTTGTGAAATGCCACGGGCGACCGATAAAGCCGGCAGGCGTCGTGCCGCTTTCTTCCTCGGCCGGTGGTGACGGCGTCGGGCGAAAGTGGACAGGGCAGGCACAGGTCTTTTTATCGGCCGGCCCTCAGGCGGGTCAGCCAGCACGAGACACGGACTGGTCGGTTGAGAGAGGAATACGACATTCGGGGCTGTCGTCGCAATCGGGCCGATTCGCAATCTGCGAGTAGGTAACTATCCTACTGCCCACCAACCGCGTCCGCGCCGCATGAATGAACTGACGATCCGATCCGATGACATCGACGCCCCCGCCCCGTCGCCCAAGGAGGCCGGCCGCAGTGTCGTCGCCCCTTATGTGCTCGGTTTCGTGCTGATCATTGCCGCGCACGGCGTTTGGGTAATGCTGCGGACGCCGTCGGTGCCGGCCGCTTACTCCGTACTGGTCGCCGCCGTCGTGCTGACCGCGCTGTACGGTGGCTACGGCCCGGCGCTGCTGGTAACGACCTTGGCGAGCCTGGACCTGACGAGCGTGTTCGGCACCACCATCCGCAACCCGGCCACCACCGGCGATTCGACGCTGATCGTCACTTGCTCCGCCGCCGCCCTGCTCAGCGGCGCGCTGCGCCGCCCGCGCAACAGCGCCACGCGCACGCCGGCCGATCATGAACTGCTCGCCGTCGCCGAGCGCGAGCGGCAGCGTATCGGCCATGACCTACACGACGGGCTCGGGCAGGAACTGACTGGCATCTCCATGCTCGTGCGGGCGCTGGCCGAGCGGCTGCGGGCCGAAGGGTCAGCGACGACCGAACAGGCCGAGCAATTGTCCGGCCTCATCCGCGATTCGGTCCGCCACGCGCAAGATTTGGCCCACGGTTTGTCCCCGGTCGATTTGCAGGAAAACGATTTGCCGCTCGGCCTGCGGCGTCTGTGCGAGCGCACGGCCCGTTTGCCGAACGTCATGTGCGCTTTCGTCGACCGCGGCCGCTGCGCCGTCAGCCCCGGGGCGGCCGTGCATTTGTACCGCATCGCCCAGGAAGCCACCGGCAACGCCATGCGGCACGGCCGGGCACGGAACATTGTTGTTAGCCTGAACGCCACCGACATGGGCCTCACGCTCCGTGTCGCCGACGACGGCCTCGGCTTCGTGCCGCAGGACGTTTCCACCGGCCTGGGCCTGCGCCTGATGGAACACCGCGCCGCGGCCATCGGCGGCTCGCTGCACGTCGAGGGGCGCGGGTCGGGCGGCACGATCGTCACCTGCCGCGTGCCCTTGCGACGCGACCACCGTCACGCCACCGATCGCACGGGGGCCGACAGTGGCTGATCGCACAGCGGTGTTGCTGGTCGACGACCACCCGGTCCTCCGCGCGGGCCTCGCGCGTCTGCTCGAAGGCGAACCCGATTTGATCGTCTGCGGCGAAGCGGAAAACGCCGAAACCGCCCTCGCCGCCGCCGACCGACTGCGGCCCGCACTGGCCGTGGTCGACTTATCCATGCACGGCCAGAGCAGCATCGAGTTGATACGCCGGTTGCGAACAAATCATCCGGAGTTGCGTGTGCTGGTGCTCTCCATGCACGACGAAAGCACCTGGGCCGCCCGCGTGTTGCAGGCCGGCGCGTCGGGGTACGTGATGAAACAGGACGACCCGAAGGTGCTAATCGACCGCATCCGCCAGGTCTTGCGCGGCGAGACGGCCGTCAGCCCCGCTATTGCCGCGACGCTGCTGCGTGAACTCACCTGGGGCCGCAATCCCGCCAAGCCGGCCGTCGGCGAAGACCGCCTCGGCGACCGCGAACAGCAGGTCCTGCGCCTGCTCGGCCAGGGCAAATCGACCCGCGAGATCGCCGCCGATCTGCACATCAGCGTGAAAACCGTCGACGCCCACCGCGAGCACATCAAACAAAAGCTCGGCCTGAGTTCTGCGGCGGAATTGATTCGGTACGCCGTGCTGAAAGTCGAGCGCGACCCGTCGCCGGGCGGTATGAAAAGCGACTTGTTGTAGCGGCGATTGCGGGTCAGACGTCGAGCACGGGTTGGTCTTTGCGGACTTCCAGCACGCCGTCGAGATTGTGCTGGTCGACGCCCGCCGTCGAGCCGCCGCCGGCGAGGTTGGTTGTTGTCGTCACCACGTCGCGTTCGTGGACCATGCCCATCTTGTACGCCGCGACGATGATCGAGCCGAACAGCACCATGTAAAACGCCAGGGCGTAGCGCGTGCGGACGTAGACCATGCCGATGCCGCACAGGACGAAGAACAGCGTCAGGGCGTAGCTGATGAGCACGGCCTGCTTCACCGTGAGGCCGCGCTGCACCAACTGGTGATGAAAGTGGTGCCGGTCGGCGGAGAAGAACGGACGGCCGGCGACGTAGCGGCGGGCGAACGCCAAGCCCGTGTCCAGCACCGGCAAGGCGAACATCACCATGCCCGCCAGCAGCCACTTGGCGTTCAGTTCGCCCAGGAGCAGGATCATCAGGGCACAGAAAAAGCCCAGAAACATGCTGCCGGCGTCGCCCATGAAGATGCTGGCGGGGTTGAAGTTGTACGGCACGAAGCCGAGGATCGCGCCGAGAAGGGCTATGGCCACGGCGATGCGGACGCCCTCGCGGTTCACGAACTCGCCGAGTGACGCCAGGCTGATGAATGCCCCCTGCTGCTGCGCGATGATGACGGCGAGGAACAAGAAGCCGGCGGCGATGATCGCGGTCACGCCGCCGCACAAGCCGTCGAGGCCGTCCATCAGGTTCGACGCGTTGCAGCAGAAGATCACCAGCCCCAGTGCCATCAGGCTGCTGGTGGTGTAGCTGACGATCGTGCTTACGCCCGCGGGCACGGTGAAGCCGCTGTAGGCGTCGACCCGCACGATCACGTTATTGACGAAGGCGCTGGTCACGGTGGCCCCGATGCCGGACGTCAGCAGCAGCACCGCCGCCAGCACCTGGCCGGCGATTTTGATTCGCGGCGCGATGTGCCGCGTATCGTCCCACAGGCCCAGCAGCATCACGACAAAGGCCGCCACGATAATCGCCAGCGGCACACGCACGCGGTCGTCCACGCCCGGCAGCAGGTGATGGATCGTGACGAACTGCGTCATCGCCATCCCCGCCAGCCAGCCCAGAAACACCGCCACACCGCCCAAATACGCCACCGGCTGCGTGTGCAGCTTGCGCACCAGGTCGGGCTTGTCGACGATGTTGTAGTAGATGGCGACCGACCGCATCACCGGCGTGAACAGAAACGCCACGATGAACGCCACATAAAACACGTACACGTACGGCGACAACGCCTGATCGGCGCTAATCGCCTCTTTCATCACCTCGAACGGCTGGCTGGTCGGCATGGGGTTCGCTTAGCTTACCCGCGCGATGGCGAGCGTGCACGAACGAGGTGTCGGGACGAGAGGGCAAGCCCGCCAGCTGCCTCGGGGCGACGCCAATTGACACTATCGGACCCTCTGCCGCAGGGCATTTCGCTGTCCCGCGGGCCCTGAATCCGCTAGAATAGAGTCGTTCTGACCACAACACGGGAACCGGGCACGGATCGCCTGGTGATTCTGCAAGGACGCCGGGGCGTCTCGCGGTCGATTCTTGCACATGAACGGTCCGACTCCATCTTCTTCCAATGGCCTGGACGGCAAGACGCTGGTCCTGCAGGCGGCCGACCTGGTCCAGCTGATCGGCCAGACCGTCAAGCTGACCAAACGCGGCAACAGCTACATCGGCCTCTGCCCGTTCCACAGCGAAAAGTCGCCGTCGTTTAACGTTCATCCCGACAAAGGCTTCTACCACTGCTTCGGCTGCAAGAAGTCCGGCAATGCGATCGACTTCGTCATCGAACGCGACCGCCTGGAGTTCAAAGACGCCCTGCGGCAGTTGGCTGACCTTTATCACATCGAACTGCCGCGCGGCGGGGGCAACCGCGAGGCGGCCGGGCTGAAGCAGTCGCTGCTCGACGCCTGCAGCGCGGCCGCCACGTTCTTCGAACAGAACCTGCAACACGCACAGCGCGGCCAAGCCGCCCGTGACTACCTGGCGAAGCGCGGGTTCAACGACGAAACGATTAAGCGCTTCCGCATCGGCCTGGCCCCCGACGGCTGGGACAACCTGGCCACCTCGCCACTGATGAAGAAGTTTCAGCCCAATCTGCTTTTGCAGGCCGGCCTGCTGAAGCCGCCCCGTGACAACGGCGGCCGGCCGTACGACACGTTCCGCCACCGGCTGATGTTCCCCATCCGCGACGAAGCCGGCCGGGTGATCGCCTTCGGCGGCCGGGTGATGCCCGGCAATGACAGCCCGGCGAAATACCTCAACAGCCCCGAAACGCCGTTATTCAGCAAGTCGAAGGTCGCTTACGGCCTCGACCTGGGCCGCCAGAAGATCGTCGAGACCAAAACTGTCGCCGTCGTCGAAGGCTACACCGACGTCGTGATGGCCCACCAGTTCGGCGCCAGCAACGTCATCAGCGTCCTCGGCACGGCCCTGACGGAGCAGCACGTCAACCTGCTTCGCCGCTTTGCCAGCCGAATCGTCCTGTTGTTTGATGGCGACGCCGCGGGTGATCTGGCCGTTCAGAGGGCGCTGGAGTTGTTCCTGACCCAGCCCATCGAAATCGGCATTGCCACCTTGCCGGATGGCGTCGACCCGGACGAATACCTGCTCCAGAACGGCGTGGCCGCGTTCGACCAGATGCTGGCCAAGGCCGAGGACGCGCTGTCTTTCCAATGGCGGCAGCTGTTCCGCGAACTGCAGGCGAACGAGAATGACTCCACCGCCCGCGCCAAGGCGGTCGAGTCCTATCTGCAACGCCTCAGCGACGCCCGCGGCAGCGGCCCCGTCGACCCGATCCGCTGGGGGGCAATCCTGGCCCGCGTTGCCAAAGTGACGCAGATTCCCGCCGACGACCTGAACCGCCGCTTCCGCGTCGCCCGACCCGCCTTTCAGCGGCCGGCTCAACATAATTCCGCCGGAGCGGTAAATAATTCCGCGCCCGCCCGGCCCCGCGTGCCCGCCGCCCGCGAGGCGGCCGAACGCTGGATCCTCGGCGGCCTGCTGCACCGTCCGTCGGCGTGGCAGGACGTGCAGCAAGTCATTGACATTGATGACTTTATGTCCGAATCGCTTCGCCCCCTGGCGGAATGGTACTGGGACCACCAACGCAACGAGGGCGAGCCCGATCTGGCCGAGGTGATTGCGTTGCTGGATTCGGGTCCGTTAAAAACCCTCGTGATCGAATTGGCCAGCGAGGCCGAAGCGATGAATAATCCGCAGACCCTGGCAGACGGAGTCGGTTTCATCCGCCGGGCCAAGGAACTGCAAGCCCAGAGCAAACTCAGCGGGCAGCTGCGGCGTAGTAAAGAAGAACGTCTCGGCGACGACTTCGAAATCGACGCCCTGCAGAAATTGCAGGATGCGACGCGGGTACGGTCCGCGGAGCACAATTGAACGTATAATCTTTGGGCCGAACTCATGGCCCTACCGTCGTTTGTGTAGTAAAGACTGATAGAGATTCCCAGTACCCACGGCGGGAGACCAAAAACGACCGAACGAACCCTTGCCACGAATCGAGCACGTCCAAACCAGCCGGGTACGGGTCCTTCGTCGACCCCCCGATGCACCCCTTTGGCGGCCCGCTCCGTGAAGAGCCAGTAATTCGATCGCGAACAAGATCTCCCGCTTCATAAAGAACATGGCCACCGCTGTCGTAGATAAACATCCGTCCGTTCCCACGTCCCCGCTCATCGGCTCGGGCTCGCCCGAAGAAGTCGAGCGGCGCGTGAACGTGCTGCTCGAAATGGGCACCACCCGCGGCTACCTCACGTACGAAGAGCTGAACACCAAGCTGCCTGACGAAGTGGTCGCCCCCGACCGCCTCGACAGCCTGCTGATGACGATCGACGAAATGGGCATCAAGCTCATCGACGAATCGGACATCCACGAATACCAGACCAAAGAACAGCAGAAGGCCGCCCGCGGCGAGGCCCGCGCCGCCGCCAAGCTGATCCCGCAGATCAAAATCAAGGCCGCCCCGCTGCGCCCCAGCGCCCCCAAGCCCCCGAGCGAAATCGACCCGGACATCGTCGCCCAGGGCGAGGACGATGAGGACGATGACGAGGAAGTCGACCTCGCCGCCCTGGCCAAAGAACTGGCCGAGGCCGGCACCAAGCGCATCGACGACCCGGTCCGCATGTACCTCACGCAGATGGGCGAAATCCCGCTGCTGACGCGCGAAGAGGAAATCGGGCTGGCCAAAAAGATCGAAATCACGCGGAAGATTTTCCGCTGCAAGGTTCTTGAGAGCGATTACTGCCTGAACGCCGCCGTTGAGATTCTGGAGCAGGTCAGCACGGGCGAGTTGCCCTTCGACCGCACCATGAAGATCAGCACCGACGAAGGCATGGCCGACAAGGGCACCATCGGCCTGCGCATCCCGACGAACCTCAACACCGCCAAGGTGATGCTGGAACGCAACCGCTCCGACTGGGACGCCATGCGCGTCACCAAGGTCAAGAAAGAGGCCGACGACTTCCGCCTCGCCCAGCGCCGCCGTCGGCGTCGTTGCGTGAAGCTGCTCGAAGAACTCAGCCTGCGCACCAGCAAGGTCAGCCCGCTGATGAAGAAGCTCTCTTCGATCAGCAGCAAGATGGTCGAACTCGAAGGCCGCATCGAAGACCTGAAAAAGGTCCGTGACCCCGGCGAAGACCTGGAAGTCTGCAAGCAGGAACTGGAAGGCCTCGAAGACCTGGTCCTTGAGGACGCCACCAGCCTGCACAAGCGTGTCGTCCAGATCCGAAAGATCTACTACAAGTACGAAGACGCGAAGCGCAAACTGTCGGGCGGCAACCTGCGCCTGGTGGTCAGCATCGCCAAGAAGTACCGCAACCGCGGTTTGTCGTTCCTGGACATCATCCAGGAAGGCAACACCGGCCTGATGCGTGCGGTCGACAAGTACGAATACCGCCGCGGCTTCAAGTTCAGCACGTACGCCACGTGGTGGATTCGCCAGGCCATCACCCGCGCCATCGCCGATCACGCCCGGACCATCCGTATTCCGGTCCACATGATCGAGACGATGAGCAAGCTGCGCAACATCAGCAAGCTGCTGATGCAGGAACTCGGCCGCGAGCCGACGATCGAAGAAATCGCCAAGAAGGCGAAGATGACGGTCAGCGAAACGCGCCGCGTGCTGAAGATCAGCCGTCACCCGATCAGCCTCGATCGCCCCGTCGGCGAGAGCGAAGACAGCTACTTCGGCGACTTCATCGAGGACGAAAAGGCCGAAAACCCGGTCGATTCGGCCACGCAGGAGATGCTCAAGGACAAGATCGAGCAGGTGCTGAAAACCCTCACCTACCGCGAGCGCGAGATCATCAAGCTCCGCTACGGCATCGGCGACGGCTACACCTACACGCTCGAAGAAGTCGGCCGCATCTTCAAAGTCACCCGCGAACGCGTGCGGCAGGTCGAAGCCAAGGCCATCCGCAAACTGCAGCACCCGGTCCGGGCCCGCAAGCTGGAAGGCTTCCTCCCCGGCAGCGCCGGCCACTAAACCCTTCACCGGCATGGCCGCTTCAGCGGCCATGAACATCTTCGAAACGACCCCGCCGGCGGCCCTCACGGGCCGCCGGTCTTTTTGGTCGATCACCCACCGTCAGCGAACCTACCATCCACTCCCGCCCGGCAGTGCCGACACCCGTCGGCCGACCGGGCTGAACTTCGCCGAAGGATTTCCATGCCCACTGCGTCCAACGACCCCGCCGTCACGATCAAAGACGTCTCCACCGAACACGCCGGCCACGTCCTGGCCGCCGCCGTCGCCAAATCGAAGGAGCTGAACCTGAAGATGAACGTCGCCGTGGTCGACGCCGGCGGCAATCTCAAGGCGTTCGTCCGCATGGACGGCGCGTGGCTCGGCAGCATCGACATCGCCATCAAGAAAGCCCGCACCGCCCGCTACTTCGACATGCCCACCGGCGATCTAGGCAAGGCCAGCCAGCCCGACGGGCCGTTGTACAACATCGAAGTCAGCAACGGCGGCCTGATTACCTTCCCCGGCGGCGTGCCGCTGAAGGACGCGGACGGCACGATCATCGGCGCGATCGGCGTCAGCGGCTCGACCGTCGAAAACGACCACACCGTGGCGACCGCCGGCGCGGCCGCCAAGTAACCCAGTCCTGGAAGGAGCGTTCCCATGCCACGCGGCGATAAGTCGGCCTACACGGACAAGCAAAAACGCCAGGCCCAGCACATCGAAGAAAGCTACGAAAAGCGCGGCGTGCCGAAGGAAGAAGCCGAACGGCGCGCCTGGGCGACTGAAAACGCCATCAGCGGCGGCGGCAAGAAGAGTGGCAGCGGCCGGGGCAAAAAGACGAACAAGAAGCCGGCGAAGAAAGGCGGCGCGATCGGCGGATCCAAAGGCGGCAAAGCCAGCGCCGCCCGCCCCGCCGCGGCGAGGAAGAAGTCGGCCAAAAAGGCGGCCGCCACGCGGAAACGCAGCGCCAAGTAACGCGTTCGCGCTTCGGCCTCGAATCAGCGCATTTCGTTTTTCCGCATCGGCATCGCGTCAATCGTCGCAAACAACTCGGCCGACGCCAGCGGTGTCGTCTCGCGCTGCTTCACGCCGCCGTCTTTGCCGATCAGCACGAGTTCGAAGCGGTCCGATGATCGGGCAAACTTGCGGCGAAGTTCGCCCGCCGCCACCGTACGGCCGTCGATGGTCGCCTGGTCATTGATCATTTCCACGACAGTCATTTCCCGTTCCGCGTAACCGGCGGCATCGGCCTTGATGATCGCCCGCTGTGCCCGCAGAGCAGGATCGTCGCTTGTCGGTGAGAAGAGGATCAGCACGCGACGTTTCCACCGCATCGCTTCCACCGCCGCATCGGCCGACGGATTCGTGGTCGGCGTCGCTGCCACGCAGACGCCGGCCATCAGGCCGGCGGCCAAGACCCAGTGATGTGTGATCATGCCGGATTGTACGTCGCCGGCGTGTCGCGGCGGTCTACACTTTCACATGCCGCGACGGTCTTCTGCCTCGCCCGCGCCAGAACCGGCGGCCGCTGCGGCCGCCGTGCCCGCCAGCGAATGGGACGATCGGTTCGCCACGCTCCGCGCCGCGGTCGAAGCGCTGCCACAAAAGCAGGCCGCCATGTTCATGTTGGCCGATGAAGGGTACGGCAGCGTGTTCGAGCAAGTCGTCAGCGCGATCATCAGCGTGCGCACGACCGAAGAAGTCACGTTGCCTGCGTCCCGCCGACTGCTGGACGCGGCCAAAACGCCGGCGGCGGTCGCTGACTTGGGCGTCGCCGGCATCACGCGGCTGATTTCGCCATGCACGTTCGCGGACGTCAAAGCCCGCGACATCATGGCAATCGCCGTGAGCGCACGCGACGACCATAACGGCCGGCTGCCGTGTGACGTGGACGTGCTGGACGCCTTCCGCGGCGTCGGCCCGAAAGTAGCGAATCTGGCCATCGCCGCCAGCCACGATTGCAACGAAGCGGCCGGCATTCCGGTCGACATCCACGTGCACCGCATCGCCAACCGTTGGGGCACGATCGCGACGCGCACGCCGGAGAAAAGCCAGCCCGCGCTCGAGGCCGTGCTGCCGCGGAAGTATTGGGCCGAGATCAACCGTCTGCTGGTCCCGTTCGGCAAGTTCGTCTGCACGGGTGTGTCGCCGAAGTGTTCGATTTGCCCGGCACGCGACTGGTGCCAACGCGTAGGCGTGACGTCGCACCGGTAGCGAACGACGGGCGAAGGACGCCGTTCGAGCGGTCGCTGCGCCTAGACTTGAACATGGCACGGAGGCTTTCCATCCCGCCGTCGCGCGCATTGCTCGACAAGGCCGCCGAGATACACCAACGACTGTGCGTGACGTACGGCTGTCCGATCCCCTATTTCCATTCGCTCGATCCGCTGAGTGAATTGATTTCGTCATCGCTGTCGCACCGCACGCGCAACGCCGACTCGGGCCGTGCGTTCAAGACGCTGCGGGCGAAGTTTCCGACGTGGCAGCAGGTGATGGACGCGCCGACGGCGGAAGTCGAAGTGGCGATCAGCGCCTGCACCTGGCCGGAACTGAAGGCGCCGCGCATTCAGCAGATCTTGCGACAGATCATGGCCGAGCGCGGCGAGCTGTCACTGGATTTTCTGGCCGACCTCGACGTGTCGGCCGCCCGCGCGTGGCTCGAAACGTTGCCCGGCGTCGGCAAGAAGACCAGCGCGGCGGTGCTGTCATTCAGCCTGCTGCGCAAGGCCGCCCTGCCGGTCGATTCACATCACCATCGCGTGGCCGAGCGGCTGGAACTGATTCCGGCGCGGACGAGCCTGGACCGCGCCCACGAACTGCTCGAAGCGCAACTGCCGTCCGGCGCGTCGGCGCAATTCGTGTACGACAATCACGAAGTGCTAATGCTGCACGGCCAACGCTGTTGCTTCCATCACCGCCCCGCGTGCGGGCGTTGTCCACTGCTGGACCTCTGCCCGACCGGCCAATTCAATCTGTCCACGTCGCCGAAGCGGATCGAGCAGCCGCAGGCCCCGTCCCTGTTTCACCCGCCGGAAACGGCCTGAACGACAGCCAACCGATCGCCAGGCCGTAGTGGCACGTTCAGGTCGGGCAGGTGTTTCGTGGCCGTTTCGTTGTGGAACACCAGCACGTGTGGCCGGATTCGTAGGGCGTGGTCGAAGATCAACGGCCCGAGCTTGGGATGCCGCGCGAGCGCCGCGAGTGCTGCGGCCAGTGTGTCGGCTTCGATGTCGACGGTTCGCCTGCCAATGCTGTCGGCCAGCAGCGACGGCACTGTGACGCTGATCGTCACAGCACGCCGCCGATCGCCCGCACGCACAAGACGCGCGGCAGCGTCACGTCCAGCGCCGCCCACGTCTGCCCCGCGTCGGCCGACACGGCTACTTCGCCTGACGTCGTGCCGAGGTAAACGCCCCGCCCGCCGTCAGTGGCCATGGCGTCGCGCAGCACGCTGGCGTAGGAGCGGCCGTCGATCACGCTGCGGGCGGGCTGCCAACTTTGTGCGCCATCAGTGGAACGGTAGACGGCAGCCTGGCCGTCCGCAAAGTAGCGCTTCTCTTCGCTGTCCAGCGGCGCGATCACCAGCGTGCCGTCTGGCAGAATCACCATCGGGAAGCCGAAGTTGCCGGGCAAGCCGTTCTCGCACGCCTGCCAGGTGATCGCGCCGTCGGTGCTGACGAAGACGCCGCCGTGAAACTGCATATAAAGCGTGTCCGGCCACGTCGGGTGCTGCACCATTTTGTGTACGCAGAAGGCGGTCTGCGGCTCGGCGGTGCCGGTCGGGACGGCCGACAAGCCGGCGTTGGCCAGCGACCAAGTCGTGCCGCCGTCCGTCGTGCGCAACACGCCGACGGCGCTGATCGCGACCCATAGGCGCCTCGGGTCGGAATAATCGTGGACGATCGTGTGCAGGCAAAGCCCGCCGCCCCCGGCTTGCCATTGCGGCCGCGTCGGGTGGGCGGTCAGCGCGGCGACTTCCTGCCACGTGTCGCCATCGTCGGCGGAGCGGAACAGGGCGGCCTCGTCGATACCGGCATACAGCGTGCCGCTGCCCGGGGCGGCCGACAGCTGCCAAATGCGGTTCGTCTTATACGCCGACCCGTCCGCATACGCCGGCCGGCCTTCCGGCTGCGTCCAAGTGCGGCCGCCATCGCGGCTGCGGCGCGTCACTGGGCCGTAAGCGTAGTGCGTGGTGCCGACGAGAAAGTCCAGGTCTTCCGCACCGGACCGCATCAGCAACGCCGATACTTCCCAACCCGCCAAGTGATGTGCCGCCAGTGTAAATGGCTTGCGGTCTTCAGATTTGAAGACGAATAAACCTTTTTGCGTACCCACCGCCAGTGTGACGTTCGGCATCAGCGAGCCCTCCTGCGATCTGCAATTATCGACCAAGCGACAAAATTTACATTTGAGAAACCGTTTGCTGATTTCTCCATGGCATTCGTCGTCGGGGGCGGATGATATAGTTTCGCTGGTGATCACGCTGACTGTCCTACAAGGCCCGGACAAGGGCCGACGTTTTGAACTGCCCGACCAGTCCACGCTAATCGGTCGCGAGAGCCGCGCCCTGCCGCTGACGGACCAGACCATCAGCCGCCGGCACGCCGAACTGAAGCCGGAAGCCGAAAGCGACTGGGTCCTGCGCGACCTCGGCAGTGCCAACGGCACCTACGTCAACGGCCAACGCGTGCTCAAGCCCTGGACGCTGAAAATGGGCGACCAGATCCGAGTCGGTCGGTCGCTGATGACTGTGGGCATTCAGACCGGAAGTCGTTCCATCAGCCGTAGCGTGACGCTGGCGGACCAGTCGGCGGGCATGGATTCGTCGATCATCAACACCCTGCCCAGCAACGACGACAGCATGGTGCTGGCCGTCCCGGAGCCGGCCGCCGCGGCGATGGCGAACCTGAAAATGCTCTACCGCCTGTCGGCGGCGCTGGGCAGCAGCTTTAAGATCGACCAGGTGTTGGAAGTGGTGATGGACTTGGTCTTCGAACACGTCAAGGCCGACCGCGGCATCCTGATGCTGCTCGACCGCGACGGCATGCCCGAAGCCAAAGTCGTCCGCGTACGCGACGAAACCGGCCAACGCCAGCGGCCCGGCACGGCCCCCGCCGCCCCGCCCGCCGAGGCCGACGCGCCCGAGCACATCCCCGCCAGCCACACGATCATCAAACACGTGATCCAGAACGGCAGCGGCGTGCTCAGCAGCAACGCCATGTCCGACCCGCGCTTCAGCAAGGGCAAGAGCGTGCAGAACCTCGGCATCCGCTCGGCGTTGTGCGTGCCGATCAAGGCCCGCAAGCTGGAAAACGGACACAACGACCCGGGCGCGAGCGACGAAGTCATCGGCGTCATTTATATTGATAGTAGTGTTCGCAACTACTCTTATTCGACCGACCAACTCCGCCTGCTGACCAGCATCGGCCTGCAGGCCGGCATGGCGATTCAGAACGCCACGCTTTACCAGGCCGGCCTGGAAGCCGAGCGCCTGGCGGCCATCGGCGAAACGACGGCGGCGCTGAGCCATTCGATCAAGAACATCCTGCAGGCCCTGCGTGGCGGGGCCGACGTGGTGGAAATGGGCCTGCGCCGCACCGACGTCGGCCAAGCCACCAAGGGCTGGCGCATCGTCGAACGGAACCTCGACAAGATCTTCAACCTCACGATGAATCTGCTGGCCTACTCCCGGCCGCGTTTGCCGAAGCTGGAGATGGTGCACCCGGGCCGCATCATCGGCGAGTGTCTGGAACTGATCGCCCCACTGGCCACGCAGCGTGGCGTGATGGCGGTGGCGGACGTGGAGAAAGACGTGCCGGCCGTGCCGGTCGATTCGGACGGGCTGCACCAGGTGCTGATGAACCTGCTGACGAACGCCCTCGACGCGTCGCCGCAGGAGAACGGGTTGATTCGGGTTGGCTGCCGTTATTCGCCCGAAGAAAAGGCCGTGTTCATCGACGTGATCGACAATGGCCCCGGCATCGCCCCGTCGATGAAACCGCACCTGTTCCAGATCTTCCACAGCACGAAAGGCAACCGCGGCACCGGCCTCGGTTTAGCCGTTGCCAAGAAAATCGTTGACGAGCACCAGGGTCGAATCAGTGCGACCAGCAAGCCGGGCGAAGGCACGACCTTCACCATCAAGCTGCCGGGATATCACATCAATGCGGAAGACTTGTCCGACACGCGCGGGCCGGGATTGAGTTAGCGTGAAGTTGATAGCGGGAAGTGGGAAGTTAAGAAAAGCGTCCGGCACTCTTTCTTACTACCCACTTCCCACTGCCAACTACCCACTTATTTCTTCATCGACTCCACGCCGCCCATGATTTCCGACAATTCAGTCGTGATCTGACTCTGGCGGGCGCGGTTGTACTGCAGGCTCAGGGCGCGGGCCATTTCTTCGGCGTTGTCGGTGGCGGCCTTCATGGCGACCATGCGGGCGACGTGTTCGCTGGTGGCGGCGTCGAGGAAGGTCTGGAAGAACGCCGTCTTGATGGCCAGCGGGATCAGTTCGGCCAGCAGTTCGCCGGGCTCGGGGCTGAACTCGTAGACCGTGTCTTCGCGCTTTTCATCGACCGGCGCATTGGCCGTGCCGGCACGCACGGCGTCGAAGGCGCCGGCCTTGGCCTGGCTTTCCTTTTCGTGCATCTGCTGGGCGATTTGGTCGGTGGCGGCCTTCAAGCTCGTCAACGGCAGCAGTTGCATCACGTCGGGCTTCTGCAGGCCGGTGCTGATGAAGTTCATGTAGCCGACGTACACGCCGTCGATTCTGCCGTCCGCGAAGTCGGCCATCAGGCGATCGGCCAGCAGTTCAGTTTCGCTGAACTTGGGCGGGTCGGCGACGACCATCTTGTCGGTCAGCACGCGCTTCTGGAACGTCAGGTAGCTGACGCCCTTCTTGCCGACGGCGTAGACGTCGACGGTCTTGCCTTCGCTTTCCAGTTTCTTGATGGCCAGAACGCTGGTGCGGATGACGTTGCCGTTGTAACCGCCGGCCAAGCCGCGGTTGCTGGTCAGCAGGACGAAGGCGACGCGGTTCGTGGCGGTGTTACCGGCGGGCACGCGGAGCAACGGGTGATCAACTTCACCGGCATTGGCGGCCACGTCGGCGACGAGTTCGCGGATCTTTTGCGCGTACGGCTTCGTGCTGACGGCGCGCTTAAGGGATTTCTGGAACTTGGCCGTCGCGATCATCTGCATGGTGCGGGTGATCTTGCGGATGTTGCGGACCGCCTTGCGGCGTTTAACGATCGCACGTGCTTTGGCCATAATTCCTCTTGCTCAGCTCGGTCCGCCGTCGCCCGGCGAAGGGCCACGAATTATGCGGGCAGCGTCGCCGGGTCGCAAGCCGACGCCGGGTTTGCGGACAGCGAATTACCCCTGCCGCGTCAAATAGTCACGTAGCCACGCAGGGCGGTCGGTGGTGACGGAGTCGACGCCGGCGGCCACCATGGCGTCGGCGGTGCGTTCGTCGTTGACGGTCCAGCAGCCGAGCGAAAAGCCGCTGTCGCGAACGGCCCGGCCGAAGGCGGGCGTGACGACGCCGGGCCATGCCTGCGTGCCGAGGCCGTCGGCGTGGCAGCGGTGCAGCGTGGCAAGGATCGTCTCCACCGACGGCGGCGCACTGTCGCCGTATTCGATCAGCCAGTCGGCAGGAATGTCAGGGAACGCCCGCTTGCAGCTCGTGACGACGTCGGCCTTGAAGCTCATCAGCCGCAAACGGTCAGGCGGCAGGTCGGTTTTTCTCAACGCCTCAAACAAAGCCGGCAGCGGCTTTCGGCCGGCTTTGATCTCCAGATACGCCTGCTTACCCGGCGCAACGACCGCCAACACCTCGGCCAGCGTCGCTATGCGCTCGCCGGCGTATTCAGGGGATTTCCACCCGCCGATGTCGAACGCCCGCAGTTCCGCCAGCGTGCTGCAGGCGATCGTTTTCGTCGACCCGTACCGCCGCATGCAGGCGTCGTGCACGCAAACGATTTGGCCGTCGCGGGTCAGACGGAAGTCGCCCTCAATGGCGTCGGCATTCTGTTGCCAGGCGAGGCGGAACGCGGCCAGCGTATTCTCCGGTGCGTCGGCCGACGCGCCGCGGTGGGCAATGATCAAAGGTAACGCAGGCACGGGGTCGGCAGTTTAGCCGGCGGGCGGCTTCGCCGCTTCTACAGGCTGGACGTGCGTCTACTTATCCCCGCCCGGCCGCGGCTGGCGGCCGGGTTGGATGGAAAAGCTCTGCAAATAGCTGATCCACATCATCGACAGGCCGTGCGAATAGGCCCCCTGCACCAGCAGGTCCATGTAAAAGTGCGTCGGCGGGATGTGGTATTTTTCCGCACTCACGCCCTGATAAGTCATTGCCATGACCTGATCTTTCCGGCCCAGTTGGGCGACGGAGACTTCGGTCCGTTTATAGATGCCGGTTTCTCGCCCCTGATCGTCGACTTTGCGTCCGACCTTGGCGTCGAGGATCTTCAGTTCCGCTTCCGGCAGATCGAACAGCACGCCGGCCACGTACTTGCCCGGGTCGTAGACGATGTCGCCGATGCCGCCGCCCCAGTATTCGCTGTAGATAGGGAAACAAAGGCGAAAATTGTCGAGAACGGCGCTTTTTCCGTGCTTCATGGGCGGGGCGCGGTGGCCGTGGTGCTTCGCCCAGTCGCGCACGGCGCGGGCGTTGAGATTGGATCCGTAAGCGAAGTAGTACACAGTGAAATGGCCGCGTCGCCAGCAAAACCGGAAGGGCGCAAAGCCAAGCCATTTTGCGGGGAATGGCGGCGAATGCAACCTCCGGTAAGCCCTAATTCGACCAAGATTCGTCAAAGTCGCCCGGCGGGAATGTCCGATAATGTTGGCAGAGAAGGACGGGCCGCCGGCCGGCTACGGTGGAAATTTTTGCCACCGCCCGGCCGATGGCTTAATCTACCCGGCCGCGGGCGTCGTGTTGCCGCCGCCGGGAACCCGGTCGCGACCGTCGTCTTGAGTGAACCATGATCGTTGATTGTCACACGCACATCTGGCAGTCCCCAGACCAACTCGGCCCCGCCGACCTCGGCGAACCCGGCCGCGCCGCCCGTGCCCGGGGCACCCGCCCCACGCCCGGCGGCCGCGCCATTCGCCGCAGCATCCCCGCGGCCGACCCGGACCATCACTGGCACGAACAAGAGGAAGCGTCGATCGATAAGTCGATCGTCCTGGGCTTCAAAAGCCGCTACCTCAAGAGCGACATCCCGAACCATTTCGTCGCCGACTACGTCCGCCGCGCCCCGGACAAGCTCATCGGTTTCGCCGGCATTGACCCGACCGACGGCCGGGCTTTGGAAGAACTGCGGATGGCCAAAGACGAGTTGCGCCTCAAGGGCGTAACGCTGTCGCCGTCGATGCAGGACTTTCACCCGAGCGATTCGCGGGCGATGGAAGTTTATGCCCTGGCCGAATCGCTCGGCATGCCGATTCTGTTCCATCCCGGCGCCCACTTCATCGAACACAGCAAAATGGAGTTCGGCCGGCCGTACCTGCTGGACGAGGTGGCCCGCAGCTTCCCGAAGCTGCGCATGGTCATCGGCCAACTCGGCGGGCCCTGGATCGACGAAACGATCGTCATGCTCGGCAAGCACCCGAACGTCTTCGCAGACATCAGCGGCCTGATCAGCCGGCCGTGGCAGGCGTTCAACACCTTGGTGAACTGCCACCAGTACGGCGTGATCGAGAAACTGCTGTTCGGCAGCGACTTCCCCTACACGCTCGCCAGCGACTGCATCGAATCGCTTTACAGCCTGAACCAGATGGTCCAAGGCACCAACCTGCCCGTCGTGCCGCGAGAACAACTCCGCGGCATCGTGGAACGCGACGCGGTGTCGCTGCTCGGCATCTCATAAAGAAGGCGTAAGGGGAGAGGCGTAAGGCGTAAGGAAGAAATGCCTTGTGTCTTGCCCTTCCTTACACCTCTACCCTTACGCCTCAATTCACGGATGATTTCCATGCGTAACCGCCTCAGAACCGCCGCTGCCGCCCTGCTTTTGTCCGCCCTCGCCGGCTGCGCTTCAAACGATGGCATGACCCATTTGTCGGTCCAGAAAGCCGACGGCGGCGATCCGTACACCGCCAGCTTCGAGCGCGCCCTGTTCACCGAATCCCCCAACGGTTCCACCGACCTGATTCTTCTCAGCAGCGGCGGTGTGCGGCAGGTCGTTCACATCCGCGTGCTCTGGCAGCCGACGCGCACCATTCGCATCGACTCGGCGTCGGCGGGCAACGCCATGATCGACTGGCTCGTCTCCGCCAGCGACAAAGACCGCGTGGTCTACGGCGGCTCCTGCTGGGCCAAGGTCAGCGTCGACGGCGACGAAGCCGAGGTCGATCTGCGTGAGGCCGCCGTCAGTGTCCGCCATGTTGACGGGCAGATGACCGACCCGCTGCAGCGCGCGAACCTGAGCGGCAAGTTCGTCGCCAAGCGTGCCGACGCGAGCGTGCGGGCGTACGTCGACGAGATGGCCGCCGCCGGCCGCCGGACCGCGACGGCCGCCGCGCTGCCCAAGCCGTTGGCGGTCACGCCGTGAAGCAACGTTACGTGCTTCGGCCGCCGATCCAGGACGCCGTGCTGCCGTTCGGCCAGCAGGTCGACCTGCAGCTGAACGGCGAAGTCGTCGCCAGCGCCCGCTGGCACGCGCCCGAATCAACGGACGGCGTGTTCCAGATTGCTGATATCCGTGTCGTCCCCGCCCACCAGCGCCAGGGCCACGGCTCGGCCCTGCTGAAAAAGTGCTACGCCGAGGCGGCCGAGTTGTACGCCGCCCTGAACATCAAGCCGCGGCGGGTCTGGATCCTCATCGAGCAAAAAAAGCACGTGATCGCGCGGGCCTTCCTCTCCCGCCACGGCTTCCAGCACGTCTCCACGATGTCGGCCGCCTTCCGTGGGCAGGACGGAATGATCTACCAGCGGTCGTTCGACTGAGGTTTGAGCCGCGGGCGTGAAACCGCGGCCATGGCTCTGCGGTTCTGTCGCTTTACGCTTCCGTCGGGGTCGATCGGTTCTACAATGAACGCGAGATGCCGCCCGCGCCGCCGCTATTCGCCCAACGCCGTGACGGTCGCGTCGTCGCGCGGCCGGAGCCGACGACGCTGAAGTTCACGCTGCCGGATTTGCGTACGGCTGATGGCCACGCGGTCACGGCCTACGTCACCGCCACCGCCCGCCTCGTCGATCGGCCGGCGGACGTGCAATTGTTCACCGAGCACTTCCTCCACGGCCGTGACGACGCGACCGCCGACGACCTGAAACAACACTTCGCCAGCCCGCTTGCCGCTTCCGCACGCGAGTTCGTCGCACGGCACGACGCCGACGCCTGCCTGCGGCAGCAGACGACCCTGGAAACGCTGCTCCTGCAGCGCTGCGAAGCCATCGCCTTCGGCTGCGGCTTAGAGTTCCTAAAGCCTCTGACGGTCGTGCTGGACAGCGAGACGCTGCGGGCCGACCAGCAGCGGCGGACCGCGCGGAAGCGCCAGCTCGACGACGCCGAGCACGCCGTAAAATTGTCCGAGACCCTGGCGAGCGTCGACGCGTCGACGCGTTTGCCAATTGCCGAACAGGCGGCGTTGCTCCCGACGCTGCTGGCCGCGTTGCCGCGCACGCGCGTGGTGCTCACGGCCGGGCCGAATGTCGTGACGATCGACCCGGACGACACACTCAACGTCATTCCCGCGCCGGCGGCCGTGGGGCCGCTTCGATCGATCCGCTCCCTGGGTGACGGCCGTTACGCCGTCGGCGGCACGAACGGCGTGGCCGTCTTGGACGGCGCGTTCGCCGTGTCTGAATTATTCACCGGCGGCTCGACCTCGTCGCGCGGCTTCAACGCGGTGGCCTGGCTGAATACGAAAGATGAGTTGGCTGCCACGCACGGCGAGTTCGGGTTGGTCGTCTGGTCGACCGACCGCAAGAACACGCCGCGTACGCTCCCGACATCTGCCGCGGCCCGGTTATTGATGCCGCTGGACGACCGGCTGATCTTCGCCGCCGGCGGTTCGGTTCAGGTTTACGACGGCAGGACCGTCGAGACAATCGACGGCAGCGACGGTGCCAGCATTATTGCGTTCGCCCGGCTCCATGACGGGGTCGCCGTGTTCCGGGCCGATGGCCGAGTGCAGACGCTCGACCGCGCGACACTGCAACGGATCAGCCAGACGCAGCTGACGCCGGACGCGGTCGCCGCCATCGGTCTGCCCTTGCGCGGCATGCAGGCCGCCGTGATCGCCAGCGGCCGGGGTGGGTTCGACTGCCTCTCCCTTGACGGGTCGCCGCTCGCCCGCGCGCCCGGGCCGCCGCTACGCATGCTGGCAATGGCCGGCGGCTGCCCGGTGGCCGTGACGGCGGACCGGACGGGCGTAAAAATCTGGGACGTGCTCACGCAACCGGAGCCGCGAACGATCAACGTGTTGGCCCGCACGGGACATCACGTTACCGATTTGATTGCGGACTGAAGTCGCGCCGCCGGCATCACCGGCGCATCGCGGCTTCGATGTCCTTGACGGTTTTTGGAATCCGCTCCGTCAGGTTCTTGCTGCCGCCGCGCGTCAGCAGCAGGTCGTCTTCGATGCGCACGCCGAGTCGGCGGTCCGGCAGATAGATCCCCGGCTCGATCGTGATGACCATGTTCGCCACCAGCGGATGGTCCGGCACCACGTCGTGGACGACCAGGCCGAGTGGGTGGCCGATGGAGTGGATGAACGCGTCGCCGAAGCCGGCTTTGTCGATCACGTTTCGGGCGGCGGCGTCAATGTCGTGCAGACGAACGCCCGGCTTGGCCGCTTTGATCGCGGCCAGCTGTGATGCGAGGACGACTTCGTACACTTCGCGCTGGTCGGCAGTGAACTTGCCGTTGACGGGGTACGTGCGCGTGACGTCCGCGGCGTACCCGCCGAAGCTGGCGGCAGAGTCGATCACGACCAGGTCGCCGTCCGCCAGCGGCCGGTCGTTTTGCACGTAATGGAGCACCGTCCCGTTCAGCCCGCCGCCGACGATCGTGCCGTACGCGACGCCGCCGCCCTGCTGTTTGTAGACCGTTTCCAGCGCCAGCTGCAGTTGCGCCTCGTTCAGGCCCGGCCGGATGTGCGGCACGCTTTGGCGGTAGGCCTGCTCGGTAATATCGACGGCCCGTCGGATCAGGGCGAGTTCCGCCGGCGACTTCACGGCCCGCATCGACAGCAGCAGCCCGGTCTTATCGTCGATCTTCACGCCGGGGACGCGTTGCGCGACCTGCTGAAAGACGCTTAAGTCGCTCGACACCGGAGCCGGGTAAACGGCGAACGGGTGCAAGCACGCGGCCTGCTTTTGGCGGCGCAGCGCGGCCGTCACCAGGCCGGGCAGCATGTTCGTGCGCATCACGCTGGGGAAGCCGGTCTTTTTTCGCAGATCACTTCCGATCGCCGGCCGGTAGCCATCCCAGCGTTCGGCCTCGGTGTTCAGCGGTCGCAGCAGCAGCGTGATACGCCGCTCGGGCTGCGGGTGGTTGCCGTCGAAC
>DASVSC010000055.1:0-10853 GCA_036388295.1 Tepidisphaeraceae bacterium
TCCCGGCCATACCGGGAGAGGGGACCCAACACCGCAATTCGGTTTGCTCTAACAATTAGCCCGCCAGCTTCGCACCGATTTCCGTCGTGTGTTTCCCCTGGAAGCGGGCGATGGCCAGTTCGTTTTCGCTCGGCATGCGGCTGCCGTCGCCGTTGGTGATGGTGCTGCTGCCGTAGGGCGAGCCGCCGGTGATCTCGGCCATGTTCAGCAGTTCCTTCGCCGCGTACGGCACGCCGACGGCGACCATGCCCTGGTGGTACAGGAAGTTCATCATGCCGATCAGCGTCGTTTCCTGCCCGCCGTGCTGGCTGGCGGTGGAGGTGAAGACGCCGCCGGTCTTGCCGACCAGCGCGCCCTTGGCCCACAGCCCGCCGGTGGCGGCGAAGAACGCCTGCAGCTGCGCCGTCGCGCTGCCGTACCGCGTGCCACTGCCGAAGATCAGCACGTCGGCGTCGGTCAGCTTCTGCGGGTCGGCGATCGGGACGTGGGCGAAGGCCTTCTTCGCGTCTGTCGCCCCCATTTTCGCGATAATCTCGGCCGGCAGCGTCTCGGCCACCTGAAGCACCTGCACCTCGGCGCCCGGCACCTGCCGCGCGCCCTCGGCAATGGCCTCGGCGAGCTTCCAGACGTGCCCGTACAGGCTATAGAAAATGATCTGAACTTTAACGGCCATCGCGGTCTCCTTCGGTAAAAGAGTCGGGTCAGGAATCGTTCGATAAATCGAGTTTGGCCAGAATGCGGCCGAGCGTGTCGGCGTCCTCGACGGTCCAGTTTCGGACCAGATCCAGCAGCGCCGCGTCATGGACCGGCCGCAGCATCTCGACCCGCTCCCGGCCGGCGGGCGTGATGGACAACCGGTTCACACGCCCGTCCTTCTCGTCCGGCCGCCGCACCACCCAGCCGAGCTTTTCCAAGCGGTCGAGCAGGCCGCAGACGTTCCCCTTGGTCACCTGCAGGCGGGCCGCCAGCTCCTGCTGCGTCAACCCGTCGTGCATCAGCAGGTTCGACAGCACGTCAAACTGCGGCAGCGTCACGCCGTGTTCGCCGAGGGTCTGCTCGGCCCGCCGCACGATTTTTTCGCCTGCCAACACCAGCGCGACGGCCGCCTCCAACTTGGTCTGGGCGGCAGTTCGCAGCCGCGAAAGGTGGACCATTTTGGGCGTGGCAGGGGGCATTGGTTCATGTATAAACTAAAGACGGTTGGGAAGTCAACCGGCAATCCGCGGGCCTGCCGACGCGCCGGTCGCCGTCCATGAGCAAGGCCAAAATATGGCGTACCAAGTCTCGGCACCCCGCATCGCACCCGCGCCGCGCGGATGATTGATCGAAAGGGTAAAGAAGCACGCGTCGAAGCGGCACGCACGCCACGTTGTTGATACCCTGACGGCCAGTGCCGGGTCGATGCGTCGTGAGTCACACGTTGATGCCTAAAAACCTCCCGCTGCGAACGGCGATCGCGCTCGGCCTCGTCGCGTGTGTCGCGGTGCTGCTGGGCGCGTGGTGCACGGCGTCCGGGGTCGCGTTCTCACGGGATTCGGTCAGCTACGTCCACTACGCCCGCGTGCTGCTCCGACAAGAGCCGGCAAAAATCGAGGGCCAGCTTCACTTCGCGCTCACGCATTACCCGCCGCTCTACCCGGCGGCACTGGCGGCGTTGGACCTGTTCGGCACCGGGCTGCTGCGGGCCGCACGCGTGGCGAACGTGCTCTGCTACGCGGCGTCGATCGTCATCGCGACGCACCTGGTCTGGTGCGCGACGCGCAGCGCCTGGCGGGCCGGACTGGCGGCCGTGCTGCTCGGCGTCCAGCCGGCGTTCGCGTCGGTCCACCTTTGGGCCAATAGTGAGCCGCTGTTCATCGTCTGGCTGCTGCTGATGGCCCACGCACTGCTCGCGTACGTCACACGGCCAGAGCGTCGACGGACCTGGAGCCTTCTGGCCGGCCTGACGATCGCGGCGGCGACGCTGACGCGTTACGTGGGCATCGCGTTCCTTCCTGCGGCGGTCGTGACGATCCTGCTGACCGAAACCCGCCGCCGGGCGATCGTTCATATCGGCCTTCTGGCCGCCATGGTCCTGCTGCCGGTCGTGGCGCTGGCGGCGGTGCAGAAGGCCGTCGGCTCGGGCGTGGCCCACCGGTCTCTGGAGTACCACGCCCTGGGCATGCGACACTGGCACGGCGTGCGGTCCACGTTCGTCGACTGGCTGGCTGACCCGGAGGTGTTCGGGAAACGCAGTGGCCTGATGGCGATCGTGGTCGTCGTCATGCTCATTCCCTTGATCGTCCGTCGGCGCACGCCGATCAAGGCGGTGATTCTCCCGTGCGTGGCGATCTACATGACGCTCCTGCTGGTGTCGATCGCGCTGGTGGACAACGCCACGCCGCTGGACAACCGCATCCTGTCGCCAATCGCAGTGTTGTTGACGCTCTACGTCGTGAGCGAGGCACGGCGTCCGCCGGGCGTGGGGCGGGCCGTCGGCCCGGTGCTGGCGTGCTGCGTCGGTGGCGTCGTCCTGTTCAACGGCCTCTGGCGAAGCGCCAGCGGCGTGACCACGCTGCGCGACAGCGGTCTGGGGTTCGACCACGTCATCTTCCGCGCCAGCCCACTGGTCGCGGCCTGCCGCGATCTGCCGGCCGGGGCGGTGATTTACTCGAATTACCCGGAGGCGATCTTCCTGCACGCCGGCCGGGACGCGACGAACTTACCGGGCCACGCGACCGCCATCGGCCGCGTGCAGGAGCCGATGGCCGGTGAACTCGACAAGGTGCGCCGCCGGCTGGGTCACGGCGGGTACGTCGCCTACTTCAACTTCCGCGTCGGCCGGAACGCCGCCGGCGTCGCGATTTCAGTCGATGAGCTGAAAGCGGTCGTGCCGTTGCGGCTGGTCCTACGGACGAAGGACGGCACACTGCTCCGGTCGCGCCGGGCCGAGACACCGCCCGCGACGCAAGCGGCCTCGTCGCCGTAGTGAACGTTGGTCAACGCGGAGAAGGTGTCGGCGCAGCGTCTGGCGCCGCAGGCAACGTCTTGGCGCCGCAGGCAATATCTTGGCGCCGCAGGCAACGTCCGACCACGCTCACCACCGCCCGCCGGACGCGCTAACGGCCCAGCGGCCTTCTGCACGTTTCGCCTAGGGCGGGCAGGATTTGGTATCCCAAATCTTCTCTTACGGCACCGACCACCTTCTGCGAGCAAGGCTCGGGGTACCAAGTCTTGGCACCCTGCAACCCTATCGATTCGGCATCGATCAGGTGAGATCGCCGTGGTAGGTGGGGATCAGGTCGAACGCGATCGGTGGGCCGATGGCGTCCGGCTTGGCGCGGTAGGTTGCCGCGCTCGACCAGCCCCAGCCGACGCTGTCGGGCGATAAACCGCGGCGGATCGGGTTGGCGTGAACGTAACGAATCTTCTCGACCAGTTCTCGATCGACCACGTTGCGGTCGTAGCCGCCGCCGAGTTGCCAAAAATGACACTTGCCCGCCGTATTGCGGAGCCGGTTCAGGATCGGTGCGTCGAGCGTCCGCCAGCGCGCCAGCACCGCGCTGGCTAGCGGGCACTTGAGCGACCGCAGGAAGGTCGAGACGCTTTCGGGCGGGTCGGCATACACGACCAAGTGAACGTGTTCGGGCATGACGACCCAGGCCAACACCGCCGCGTTGTGTCGGGCAGCGGCTTGTGCCAGTGCGCCGGCGAAGGCGTCCTTGATCTTGTCGTTGCGGAACAGCGCCAAACGGCGGTAGCACGAAAAGGTGAGAAACCGTGCCGTGCCGGGGACGTCGCGGCGACGCATCTGGTGCCGGAGCGGCGTCATGGCGGTAGCATACAGTAGGGGTGCCAAGACTCGGTAAGCCGAGTCTTGCTCGCGGTGGGTACCGACACACGGCAGGACAAGATTCGGACTACCGAATCTTGGCACCCGCCGATCTTGGTGTCGTTCATTCCCGATTTAGTTTTCAAACCAAGAGCGTTCATGTTTTTAGAACCACTCGAAACACGTCGTTTGTTCGCCGGCACGATCACGTTTGATACCACAGGGGATGAGATCGTGATTCGTGGTGACTCGAAAAACAATAACTTGATCGTTGAATCCGCTTATGACGAAGGCGGCGAAGCGACGGGCGGTTACGTCATCACTTCAACCGAGCGAGATGCTTCGACGCTGGTTGTCGACGGCGTGATTCAACCATCGAACCGAATATCAATTCGCTACGTCTTTGGCACCCCCGACAGCCCTTTCCTGGCTAAGTCTTGGCGTGTCGAAATGGGTGATGGCGACGACTCATATCAGTTCACCAGCCAGGCGGCGATTCTCACTATGGCGGTAGATCTAGGAGGTGGCGATGACTACTACTACCAATACGGACGAGTTTCACAGTCGCTTTCGTTTAGTGCCGGTGCCGGCGACGACGCCGTGGGCATTTCATACTTGGACGAAGGCGCGCTTCGGAATGCCACGTTCGATCTAGGCCTCGGACGGGACCGCCTTACGATGATGTCCCGGCCCGGCTCGTCCACGCGTGTTCCCGTCCCCGGCCGTTTGCAAATCCTAGACACCTCGGGCCCGTCGAAGGTGTTGTTGCGGAACGTGGACGTGAGCCGGCAGACGCAGATCATCACCGGCAACTCGATCGACCGCGTGACGCTGGACAATTGCTCGTTCAAAGGCCCGGTGGCCGTCGCCACGCATGGCGGCCGGGACGTGCTGACCGGCACGTTCAACCGCTTCCGCGCCGGCGGCTTCGTCTCGCCGGGGCCCGGCCGCGATACGGTCGACGGGCTGGAAGAATTGCTCGGCTGAGCCGCGTCAGGCACGCCGGGCACCCGGCGTGTCGATCCAGAGAAATCGCCGTCGTGCCCGGGATTTGGCGTGGGCCGTCCCGATCGACGCACTCACAATTCTGCCGGCTGGGCGACCGGGCGGGGACGGGCGAGGACGAGTTGTTCCAGGGTGAAGCTCGCGCCGCATTCAGGGCAGCGGGCCTCAGTCAGGCCGGCCAGGTTGTAGCCGCACAGCGGGCATTCCAGGGCCGGCATGCCATGCGCCGTGAGCCGCCCCAGCCGCTCGGCCGCGGTTTCGCGCCAGAGCAGCACCGTGGCGAGCACCCAGGTGATTGGCACCGTGCCGCCGCCGATGAGGACGGCGATCGGGGGCGGCACCTGGCGATTGATGGCCCGACACCCAAGGCCCACCGCCACGCCCCCCGCGAGCGACAGCACGGTGGCCAGCACCGTCAGCGTCACCCGGCGGCGGTTCCACGGCACCATGTCGCCCCAGAGCAGGACCCAGTACGTCCCGACGAACAAATACAGGGCAGACCACATCAGTAGCAGTCTGGCCGTCGGCGGCGGGCCGGACATGGGAATGAGCGTCAGGAATAAGACGATGAACACCGCCCCGGTAAACGGCAGCAGCAACATCGCGAGGATCAACCGTACGACCGTTCGAGTCATCAAGCCTCCGTTCAACTACTTAATAACTTTACGGTATAAAGTATTTGCGCGTTTGTCCATCACCGAAGATGTCCGGCGGGGCGGCAGGGCATTCAGCGGAGAGCCCTGTGGTGTCGCCGAAGGTTGGGTCGGCTCGCGGCCGCGATGACGGGGTGGAAGTCGCTTTAACGACGCGGCCGCGTCTGACAAGTTTTGCCTACGAATGTAGACCCGCCGTCGCGCAAGACGGCCGCCGCGACCGGTGAGGGTCGCGGCGGTGGGTGGGCGCAGTGGGGCTGAGCGTGAAGGACGATTCGAACAGATCGGCGGGCCGATACAAGGGGGAAATCGGCGGCGGGAATCTTCTAAAATCGCCAGATTTTGGCCGACTTTTCCGGCCGCGGCGGTAGCATCGGTTCGGGGGCGGGCGAAGCGGCTTCTTGCGAAGTCGACGGCCGAACGGCCGACCCTCTCCCTAGAGCGGCGCGGGATTTGACGTAGCGTTTTTGTAGGGGCGACATACATGTCGCCCGCGTGGCTTGATTGACGCTCCCGGGCGACATGTATGTCGCCCCTACAATAGATATCGCTACAACCGAAGCTGCGTTGCTCTAACCCTCCCCCGGCCATACCGGGAGAGGGAACCGGTCGGTTATGCCTCGCGGGCGGGCAGCTGCACGCACTTGACGCGCAGGATGCCGGGCTTGGCGCGCAGCGCGCTGACCAGGTCCGCGGTCGGCGCGCTGTCGACTTTGAGGACCATCAGGGCGTGGGCCGAGCCATCGGGTTTGGCGTCGCGGCTGATGACCATGTCGGCGATGTTGACCTTGGCGTCGCCGAAGGCCGTGCCGACCACGCCGATGACGCCGGGGCGGTCTTCGTTTTCGATCAGGACCATTTGGCCCTCGGGGATCATGTCGACGTTGAAGTCGTCGAACCGCAGCACGCGGGGCAGGCCGTCCTGGTAGACGGTGCCGAGGATGCGGTGGCTTTCGCCGTTACTGTCCTGCACGCGCACGCCGATGATGTCGCCGACCAGGCCGGCGGGGGGGCTGGGCTCGTTGATGGCCACCAGTTCGATGCCGCGGCTGCGGGCGACGTGTTCGACGTTGATCACGTTCACCGGGTCGCTGAGGTGCGCCTTGAGCAGTTCCACCGCGGCCAGCCGCAGCAGGGTGCTGCTGTGCTTGCTGGCCTTGTGGCCGCTGACGCGCAGGGTGATGGTCTTGAACCCGCCCTCGGCGTACGCGGTGAGCAGCTTGCCGACGCGGCTGGCGAGCTTGGCGAAGGGGGCTTCGTCGGGCGGCAGATCCAGCTTGATGCCGCCGGCGTTGACGGCCCCGCGGATTTCGCCGGTCTGCAGGAAGGCGACCATCGCCTTGCAGGCCTCGACGCTGACGGCCGTCTGGGCTTCGTCGGTGCTGGCGCCCAAATGCGGCGTGAGCACGGCGTTCTCTAACCCGAACAGCGGGTGGTCTTTAGGCGGCGGCTCGACCTGGAACACGTCAATGGCGGCCCCGGCGATCTTCTTCTCTTTCAGCGCGTCGGCCAGCGCCATCTCGTCGACCACTTCGCCGCGCGCGTCATTCACCACCAGCAGGTTCGGCTTGGCGACATTGAACAAACGTTCGCGGTTCAGCAGGTGTTTCGTGGCGTCGCCGCCGGGGACGTGGAAGGTGATGACATCGATTTGGCGGAGGAACTCGTCGAAATCGCGCACCAGCTTCACGCGGCCGTCCAGGGCGGTGGCGTTGGGGTAGAACGGGTCGAAGCCGATGACGTTCATTTCGAACGCCAGCGCCCGCGTGGCAACGGTCTGCCCGATGCGGCCGAGGCCGACGACGCCGAGCGTTTTGCCGGCTAACTGCGTGCCCTGGTAGTTGTTGCGCTTCCACTGCCCGCTGATGACGTGCGCGTGGGCGGCGGGGATTTTGCGGGCCAAACTCAGCATCAGCGCCAAGGCGTGCTCGGCCGTGGACAAGGTGCTGGCGGCGGCGGTGTTCAGGACGAGAATGCCCTTACTGGTGGCGGCGTCGAGGTCGATGTTGTCCACCCCCACGCCCGCCCGGGCGATGGCCCGCAGCTTGCCGGGGTTGGCCAGCACCTTGGCCGTCGCCTTCACGCCGCTGCGGACGATCAGGCCGTCGTAGTTGGGCACCTCGGCGGCGAGCTGGTCCTCTTTCAGCCCGATTTTGACGTCATAGCTGACGCCGCTATCTTTGAGGAACGTGAGGCCTTCTTCCGCGAGCTTGTCTGCCACCAGGATGTTCATGCTGCCCTTTTCGTTGAATCGAGCCGGGCAGTTTAAGGCCCGTGGCCAGGCGCGGCAAACGAGTGGGGCAAAACGCTGCGGCTAACCGGCCATGTCCATCGCCCGGAGCTTGCGCAGTTCCACGTCGGCGTACGCCCGGCGGACCCACGGCAGCGCGGCGGCGGCCCCGGCGATCAGGGCGGTAGCGGCGATCAGCAGGCCGGCCCACGTGGTCGGCGGACGGCCGATGCCCATGGCCACACCGGCCACGAACAGACCGGCCGCGCCGGTCGCCAGCATCAGCCCGAACCCGCCGACGACCCAGCCCCGGCCGCGCCCGCGCCGGGCAAGGCCCCGCAGCGGGATGAGCGAAAGCATGAAAAGCCCGGCGAGCCCGAAGAAGCCGAGCGTCCAGCGCCCGCTCAGCCACGCGGGTGGCGTGGCGGCCGTATCACGCGGGGGGGGAATCGCGGCTAACGCTGGTTCGGCCAAGGCGTTGCGCAAGCGAGCGATCGTGCGGTCGGCGTTGTCCAGGGCGGCCTGGCGTTCCGCCGTCCCTCGGCTGCCGGCACCTTGCTCGCGGACCCAGTCCGCCAGGCCGTCGGCGATAAAGCGTTGCCGTTCAAGGGTTTGGATCAGTTCCCGCTCCATCGCCTGCCGCACGCCGGCGGCGACGGACGGGGGCAGGTCCTGCAAGGAAACCGGCAACGGGGTCCGGCCGTCAGCGGCGACTGCTTCGTTCATCGCCTGCGTCAGAAACGGGACGGTAGCGGGCACCGTTGCCGGCGCGGTGGTCGGTGGGACATCGATGTTCAGGTTCGGGAAACCGAGCCCTACAGTTCCCGTGCCGGGCATGACCAGGTTCAGCGTCAGGTGCTTCGCCACGGCACCTGCTCGGCCGGGGGAGGACAGACGGAAATAGCGGGACTCGGACGTACCACGGAACGACATCATCGGCCCGGTGTCGTCCAACGTGCGACTGACCGAACGGTGGCCGTCCGCGTACTCGACCCACAATTCCAGATACGCCGGCCCGTCAACGTCCGTGTAACTGACGTCACCGGATAACGAGAAGTCGAACTTCGATACGGGCGGGTTGTCGAGCTCATACAGCGTGATCACACGCGGGCCGTTCTTGCTGGGAAGACCGACTTGCACCGCATTGTGTCTTAGCGAAACGACCGGCCGTTTCAGGTTGTCCGCCGCCACGTAGGTTCCGAACTCGTCGGTCCAATCGTGCGAAGGAAGAATGATGGTTCGAATTGCCCGATCAGCCGCCCGGGCGGGCAGGGCGGTCCAGAGCGTGATCCCCATCGCCAGCAGCACGCAAAACGTTTTCACGGACGGCCTCCATTTCTCTTTCGTGAGCCGACAGAAGTGTTTTCAGCGTCGCCGCGTCGATGCGGCCTTCGGCGAATTGGGCGCGGAGCGTCCGTTCGAACACGCTCATTTGTCGGGCGTCGTCCAGCACCTTCACCTTGGCGATGAGCCGGTCCAGCCGCAGGCGGACGGTGGGGTAGGAAATGTCATACGCGGCGGCCAGGTCCTTGAGCGAACCCGACGCCAGCACCAGCCGCTTGATGAACGCGACGTCTTCCTCGTCCAGCTGATCGATCCAAGACGGCCGACGCGATATCATCGCCTGACTTTAACAATGTTAATATCGGATTTCAATATATTAAAGTCGACATCAGCGTTCGGGCACCCACTTCACGTCCGCCACCCCGGCCCGATGATTGGCCCAGCGGGCTTGGACGAACAGCCAATCGCTCAAACGGTTCAGGTACGCCGTTACGGGTGAATACGCCGCTTGGCCGGCGAAGGCGATCACCTGGCGTTCGGCGCGGCGGCAGACGGTGCGGGCCACGTGCAGGCGGGCGGCGGTTTCGGTGCCGCCGGGGAGGATAAACGTCGTCAGCTTCGGCAGTTCGGCCTCGGCGGCGTCGATTTGGGCTTCGAGCCGCGCCACGCCGTCCGGGTCCAGGGGCGGCAGCACCTGCTGCGCCGCCGCATTGTCGGCCGGGGCGGCCAGGTGCGAGCCGATGACGAACAGCGTTTCCTGCACCGGGCCGAGCAGCTGCCGCAGTTCCGCCTCCGCTGTCACCGCGGCCAGGCCTAGAACGGCGTTGAGTTCGTCAACCGTGCCGTACGCGTCTAGGCGTGCGTCGTGCTTGGCCACGCGCGAACCACCGAGCAGGCCCGTGGTGCCGTCGTCGCCGGTGCGGGTATAGATTTTCATGTTGCAAGCGTAGGCCGGGTTGCGACGATTGGTTTCGCCCCCGTCGCAACGGGCTTCAGGCAGCCGGCGGGTAAGCCCGCCGGCTGCCTGAAGCGTGCTGACGTTGACGCGCCGCGCCTACAGCCGCTCGCCCGACGGCGTGCGGGGCGTCGTTTCCGCTTGCCGGCCGAATGCGGCGGCGGCGGCACGGGCGGCGACGGCGGTTTTGCGGCAATGGTCGGCGTCGTGCTGTTCGCACTCCGTCGCACACGCCAGGCACAAGTCGGCCGTCGCGTCGGCCAGGGCGTCGGTGCCGTGGGCGTCCCGCGACAGGTAGGCCGCCAGCGCCCAGCAGAGGTCGGAGGTGTCGTGGCAGATCTTGGCGCAGGAGGGCCGGTTCTCGTCGACGCACTTGACGAAACAGAGACCCGCCTGCTTGGCACACGCGACGGCGGCATCGATGGCAGTGGTGTTTGGCATAATCGCTCTTTAGTAAGCCGCCGGCTGGTTGCCACCGGCATGGGAAATCAACCGGATGACCGCGATGATCACCGCAATCAGACCGACGCCGATCGCGAAGAAGGACATAATCCCCCCACGGCGGCTCGGCAAAAACGCGACGGCCAAACCGAGCAGACCGAAGATGACGGCCCCGGCGGCCAGCAGCAGCGTTAGAAGACCGGAATTGACGAACATCGCCGCGACCGCACAGATGATCGCGATAATGGAAAACGCGCTGAACACCGGCGCGCCGCCACTGCGAACCGGAAGCGAGCCACCGCCGAGAGGAGCGTTGTAGTTAGTCATACGAACACCATAGAAGCGTCCAGTCGCGGACAAGGGTGAAATGCGGATGAAAGCGAAATCAGAGCGGGTGAGGGGTCATGCGGATCATCACTTTAATATTGCGTGTCGGTTTAAGTCGGGCGTGGCGGCTTGAGCCGCCATCGTGGC
>DASVSC010000056.1:0-36854 GCA_036388295.1 Tepidisphaeraceae bacterium
TCTTTGAGGAGTCGCGAATAGATGTCATAGCTGCGTTCGCCGCGGCCGGTTTTTTCTACAACGATGGGGACAAGTGTGCTCATGGTGTTTTCAAGTGGAGAGTTGGAAGTGGAGAGTGGAGAGTTGAAAGAAGGCAAAACGTCTTCTTTCTTAACTTTCCACTCTCCACTTCCAACTCTCAACTCTCCTTATTTCGCTTCTTCAATGCTGCCGATGACTTCGTCGCAGATGCCGTACTGCACGGCCGCGCGGGCGTCGAAGAAACGGTCGCGTTCGCTGTCTTCGGCTAGGCGTTCCTTGGGCTGACCGGTGCATTCGCTCATGATGCTGATGAGCGTGTCCTTGGTCTTGAGGATCTCTTCGGCCTGGATTTGAATGTCCGAACTCTGGCCGTAAATGCCGCCGAACGGCTGGTGGATCATAACTTTGGCGTTGGGCAGGATGTAGCGCTTGCCCTTTTTGCCCGCCATGAACGCGATCGCGCCGCCGCTCTCGGCCCGGCCGACGCAGTAGGTGGCCACGTCGCAGGACAGGAACTTCATGATGTCATACATCGCCAGCGTATCGTCGACGACGCCGCCGGGGCTGTTGATGTAGAAGTTGATGTCCTCGCCTTTCTTGATGCTCTGCAGATACAGCATCTGCATGATCACTCGGCTGGCGGTGACGTGGTTGATCTCGCCGACCAGGAAAATGACACGGTTTTCGAGGAGCATTTCCTCAAGCGTCATCTCGCGGTAGCGGTTCATGCCCGGGCCGGAAGCGCCGGGCATGTTCATGGGCGTCGCGAACGGGCGACGCGGGTCAGTGGTAGCGGCGGGGGTAGCGGTTTGAACCGCCATAGCCTGCCAAAACATAGGATTTTCGTGGGGGGCTTTGGTCGACATCCGTGCTCTCATTTCTGCAATCGTGAACAGACATTCATCCTAGGCGTGGCGAGAAAAGCGGTCAAACGGCAACGCCGACAGGACGTGGACCTATAACGTGCGGAATCCGACTGCCTCGTCAGCCGCCGGGCTTGCCGGGCGGCTGAACAAAGGACGACGCCTTAGGTCACACGTTTCTTACTGCGGCGGCCGGACGTCCGCCGGCGGCTTCACTGCCGCCGCCCGGCGGCGGTTCGCCAAATCGATCGCCAGATCGATCGCCGCCCGCATGCTGCCGGGGTTGGCGCGATTTCGGCCGACGATGTCGAAGGCCGTCCCGTGGTCGGGGCTGGTGCGAATGATTGGCAGACCGACCGTCAGGTTCACCGCCTTATCGAACGCCAGCAGCTTCACCGGGATCAGGCCCTGGTCGTGGTACATGGCGACGACCACATCGAACTTCCCGTCCCGGGCGGCAATGAAAACCGTGTCCGGCGGATAGGGGCCGGTGGCGTCGATGCCCAATTCGCGGGCCATCGCGATGGCGGGCGAAATAATCCGTTCTTCCTCGTCGCCGAACCGGCCGTTCTCGCTGGCGTGCGGGTTGATGCCGGCCACGGCGATGCGCGGCTTTTCGATGTCGAACCATTCCCGCAGCACGGCGTGCACCTGCTCGATCGGGTGAAACACCGCCCCGATGTTCAGCCGGCCCCACAAACTATTCAGCGGCACGTGCACGGTCGCCAGGATCACGCGGATCGGCCCGCCGACGAACATCATGCTCACGTTCTTCGCGTGCGTCTTGTCGGCCAGCAGTTCGGTATGGCCGGGATAGTTGTAGCCGGCCAGGTGCCAGCTCTCTTTGCTGATTGGGGCCGTCACCATTGCGTCGGCGATACCGGCCTTGCAGGCCTCGATGGCGTCCAGGCAAAACTTCATCGACGCCTGCCCGCCGATTTTGCTCGGGCCGCGGACCGTGTTGCCGAGCTGGGAGAAGTCGCCGAAGTTGTCGTAGTCGACGACGACCACGTCCTGCCCGTAATGCTTGGCCTTGCCGCCGAAGCTGTCGCGCCACCAGAACACGTCCAGTTCGGCGTGGTCGGCGGCGTAGTTCAGGATTTCGTTCAGGCCGTAAATGACGAACCGCGCCCGCTGCCGCAGCGTCGGGTCGGAAAGGGCTTTGACGATCACCTCCGGGCCGATCCCAGCGGGGTCGCCTAAGCTGATCGCGATGGTGGGGCGGTCGCCTGTCATGGCCGGGTGCATTATAGCTGACGGGCGTCGAGAAACGTCACGATTTGCTTGGCGATCAGGTCGGCTTCCAAATTAAACGAATAGCCGACGTCGCGGTTAGCCAGGGTCGTCAGCTTGAGCGTTGTGGGGATCAGCGCGATGTCGAACTGATTACCGTTGAGTGCGGCAATGGTAAGGCTGACGCCGTCGACGCAAACCGACCCCTTCGGCGAAAGGTACCGCGCCACGGCGGGCGGGGCCTCAATGGTGTAGCGCCACTCGGTGTCGGTCGACACTTTCTTTACCAGCGTCCCGACGCCGTCGACGTGACCTTGCACGAAATGGCCGTCCAAACGTCCGCCGACGCGCAGCGCCCGCTCCACATTCACCGGGTCGCCCGGCTTTGCTTTACCGAGGTTCGTTTTGTCGAGCGACTCGCGAATGATGTCGAACGCCAGCCGCCGTTCGTCGAGCGCGGCGACGGTAAGGCAGCAGCCGTTGATCGCTATCGATTCGCCGTGCCCGCTGTCGGGCCAGATGTTCGGCAGTTCGATCCGGCGGCCGCCGGGGTGGTCGTGCACGATGAGCAGGGGCAGGGTTCGTTCGATGATCCCGGTGAACATGCCGCGACCCTACCGCAATCCGAGCGTACGATCACGCCCGTGAAACGAAATCTGAAGGACATGACGGTCGTGATCACCGGCGCATCGGCCGGCATCGGTGAAGGTCTTGCCCGGGCGCTGCACGCCCGCGGAGCCCGGCTTCTGCTGGCGGCGCGGCGGCTGGACCGACTGCACGCACTCAACGCCGAACTCGGCGGAGGGCATGTTGTTATCGAAGCGGACGTCGCACGCCGTGAAGATTGTGACCGTTTAATCGACAACGCGTTTCAGTCATTCGGGCGGATCGACACGCTGGTGCTGAACGCCGGCTACGGCGTCTACCCGCGTGTTCATGAAACTTCGCCGGACGACGTGCGTGCGATCTTCGCGACGAACGTGTTCGGCACGACCGACTGCATCTACGCCGCCACGCCGCGCATGTTGCAGCAATCGCCGCGTGACGGCTGGCGCGGGCAGGTGATGATCGTCTCGTCCGCCGCCGCCCGGCGGGCGATGCCGTACCTCGGCGTCTACTCCGCGACGAAGGCGGCGCAGCTGTCGGTCGCCGAGGCGATGCGCGTGGAGCTGTTGCCGCAACGCCTGGCCGTCACGAGCATCCATCCGGCGATGACGTCTACCGATTTCGGCGCGACCGCCGAACGCGGTAGCGGCATCAAACTGCCCGTCGGCGATCGCGGCAAATGGTCGCAGACGGTGGAGCACGTCGTGGGCCGGATGGTCGACGCCATCGAGACGCCTCGGCCGGAAGTCTGGCCGAACCGACCGGCGCGATGGGTGATGCCGCTGGGGGCCTGGCTGCCCGGCACGGTGGACCGGATGCTGGAAAAGTACCGTCGCAAGGTGGAAGCCGAGAACCGCGCAGGCTGACGTATGGTCCGTCCGGGCGGACGGTCTTTGACGTGTTTTCCGCAGCATCATGAAGTGACGATGAAAACCGCCGAAATCAAGCAGGACTGCGACAATCTCGGCCTGTCCAAATCTCTTTGCCGTTCGAAGCCCATCTTTGAAAAGTCTAGACGGCATCGGCGTCTTTACTGCAAACCAGGCCTGCCGCTTTTCGCAATCCGTAGTGTGATTGCACCGGCAAAGCCAGCACTTGATGGACGTAGACGATGCCGCGTGTTCCCATTCGTTATGTTGCGCCGCTGGCCGCTTTCGGGTTGGCAATTGGTTTTGCAATGATTGCGAAAACAGTGACTCCGGCCGTCGGCGGGGAGACGGCCGTATATGTCGACCTGACGCGTCCGGCCGACGTCGCGCGGGGCGCGAAGCTGTTCGAAACGTCCTGCGCCCAGTGCCACGGCACGAGCGGCCGCGGCATGCCGCACCAGGGGCCGAGTCTGCGTGACAGCCGGTTCGTCAGTGGCCATGACAACAACAAGTTGATCGCCTTCGTCCGCGCCGGCCGCACGCCCGACGATCCGGCCAGCATCATGAAACGCTATATGCCCGCGAAGGGCGGCGTCGCGAGCTACAGTGATAACGACCTGGCTGACATCGTCGCACACATGCGCACGCTGCAGCGGCCTGCGCAAATCGCCAGCACGCGGTGACGCATGACCGATACCTCCACAACGCCATCCACAACGGGCCGGCCGCGGCGTGCCGCGCGAAGTCGCCTGATTGCCGCAGTCGCCGTGCTGGGCGTGGCCGCCGTCTTGGCCGGAACCGGCGTCCACTTCGCCCGCACCTATTGGCGTGAACCGCCGACAGTATGCGAAGAGTCGGCCGTCGCGGAAAAGAAGGTCTTCACGACGACCCCAACCGACGGCACCGCCGACGCGCCCGTCGATCGCCCGCTACGCGCCGAACTGGTGCCCGAGGGCGTGACGCTGGACCCGGCCACCGTCGGCCCGGGAACGGTCACGCTCTTTCGGGTCAGCGACCGCTCGGCAGTGCCCGCCAGGGTGACGGTGGAATCGGGCGGGCGGGCCCTGGCGCTGACGCCCGACGAACCGCTGCAGCCGCGGACGAACTACGCATGGACCATCGGCGAAGGCGTGCGCGACACGGCCGGGCAGCCAGTCGCGCCGCTGCAGATGGCGTTCTGCACCGCGCCGGCAGGGCCGTTGCAGTTGCCGGCCTTCGAGCAGGTGCCGTTGCCGGTGACGGAAGGACTGGGCGTCACGTGCGTCACCATCGGGCCGGATGGCCGGCTGTGGGGCGCGGTGGACGACGGACGTATTCTGCGGTTCGACATCGACGCGAATGGAACGTTGTCGAACAAGCAGGAATATCAGTCCCTCGTCGACGCGAACGGTGGCCAGCCGCGGCTGATCGGCGGCATCGCCTTCGACCCCGCCTCGACGGCCGAGCGGCCGGTGCTTTGGGTCACGCACACCTCGTTCGGCTTCATCAACATGGGCGACTGGCAGGGGGCCGTCGCGCGAATGAGCGGGCCGAATCTGGAGAAGGTGGAGCCGGTGGTGGTGAACCTGCCGCGGTCGGCGCGGGATCACATTCTTCATCAGCCGAACTTCGGCCCCGACGGCTGCCTGTACTTTCAGAGCGGCAGCATGAACAGCTACGGCGAGCCGGACGGCTATTGGGGCTGGCGGCGCGAGCACCCGTTGAGTGCGGCCGTCATTCGCATCGACCCGAAGAAGTTGCCCGCCAAGCTGCCGCTGGACGTCAAGACGCTCGACGACGGCGGCCGTTATGACTGGCGGTCACCGGACGCGCCGGTCACGGTGTTCGCCGGCGGCATGCGCGTGGCGTACGACGTGTGCTGGCACAGCAGCGGGCGGCTGTTCGCGGCAGTCAACGGGTCCAGCCAGGGCGGCAACGCGCCGGCCGGGCCGAATGCACCACTATTGTGGGCTATTCCGAATTCCGAACACGACTGGCTCTTCCGCGTCGAGCCCGGCGGCTACTACGGCCACCCGAATCCGTCGCAGGGCAAGTACGTCCTCAACGGCGGAAACCCAACGACTGGGCCGGATTTTGCCGAGCAGCCGGCGTACCCGGTCGGCACGCGGCCGGAGAAAAATTGGCAGCCGGCGGTGTTCGATTTCGGCACCCACGTCTCACCCAATGGCATGACCGAATACCGCGGCGACGGCCCGCTGGACCGCGCGCTGATCGTCTGCCGCTACAACGTCGGCAATGACCTGCTGGCGATCAAAATAGACGAGAAAGGCAATGTCGCCGGCGTCATCGCGAACGTGCCTGGGTGGGGCAATTTGCAGAACCCGCTGGACGTCTGTCAGGACCCGGTGCGAGGGAACCTGTACGTCAGCGAGTACGGCAAGCACGCGATCACGCTCCTGCGTCGGAAATGATCACCTGATGCAGGGGCGACTTCTAAGCCGCTCGTGGGGGACGAACGACGTTCGCGGGCGGGGCAGCCTCGCCCCTACAAGTTCGCTCATTCATCTGTGGAATCAGCGTGACGCCGTCCGCATTAATTCGCCGGCCTCATCGGTCTGTGTCTCTTCGACCAACGACGTTCGCCGCATGCGGCTGACGTCGCGTCGGACGCGGAGGACGTCCATGTTGTTGCCGGGGCAGTCGGTCGATTTGCCGGTCATCTTGTGGCCGACGATGCTGGTTTGTCTGATTTGATACGTGTCGGCCAGATAAGCGACGAGCGTTTCCAGGGCCGCGAGCTGCTTAGCGCTCGGACGGGTTTCGTCGAAGTTGCCGACTAGGCAGATGCCGATGCCGTGGTCGTTGTACTGATTGTCAGGCGTCTTGGCGTGCGCGCCGTGTTTCTGCACCGGCCAGCGCGGACTGACTTCGACTTGGCCGTCTGCGGTGTCGGTGCCGTTGCCGATGACGAAGTGGTAACCGACGCCGTCCCAGCCTTTGGCCCGGTGGGCCTTGTCGAACGCCACCACGCCGCCGGTCGGGGTGGCGCTGTGGTGGATCACGATCCAGTTCCACTTCCGGCGTTCGGCCGTGGAAAGCGGCACCCAGGCGGCGGGGACGTTGGCGCTGCGAACCGGTGCAACGGCCTTGGCGGCTTTGGGGGCAACGGCCAGCGTCGGCGGCACGTACGGCGCTTTCGCGACAACCGGCCCCGTAAACGTCGGCCGCGGCAGGCCGGCCGTGTGCGAGGAGGGCGCACAGCCACCGATGATCAACGCACTCGCAGCAATCCCAAGCAACCGACGGGCCATCCATGGCTCCTTCAAAAAGGGGAGACCCGCAATTTATCGGTTTCAGCACGTTCACGCCACAACTATTTGCCGCATCGTCAACGAGCGGGTTATGCCTTGGTTTTCCCCCAAGTCAGGTTCTCCAGGTGACGCTGGATATCGCCGGCGCTTTTGAAGCGTTCCAGGATCAACGAGTCCTTCAGCCCGCGGATAATGTCTTTCACCACCGGCGGCTGCTGTGCGTACTTCTCCCGGCCGCCGACGATGGTGTGGAACACCATCACCAGGTTCAGCACGTCTTTCCAGATTTTGCGTTTCGTGGGCTTCCCGAGGTCGAAGAAGTCGACCAGGCGGACTTCAAAGTCGATGCCCTGCCGGCGGATCATGACATTGTCGTCGTGGATGTCGCCGTGGTATTCGCCGCGGGCATGAATCGGGGCGATGCCGCGGGCCAGGGTGTACAGCACGTGCAGGGCTTCGAACGTGCTCAGGCCGTTCGGCTGCTTGGCGAGGAACTCGCTGAGTTTTTCCCCCTCGAACAGTTCCGACACCACGACGGCCACCTTGTTCTTCTGCACGAACGCGGTTTCCTGGTGGTGGTACTGCAGCAGGATCGGGCAGTGGCGCAGCGCGTCGAGCTTGCGGGCGTAGGCGATGGCGCTCTGGCCAAGCGGGTCGCGGTGCGGGTAGTAGAACTTGGCAGCCCGGCGGACACCGGTGGCCTTTTCGACGATGGCGTAGACTTCGCCCTCGTAGCCCGAGCCGAGCGGCTTTTCGATCACGTACTTCCCCGCCACCGTCCGCCCGGGCGGGAAGTCGAAACGGCGAAAGGCCGGCGCGGTCGAGGGCATCGGCTGCATCGTAGGTCGCCGACGGCGGATGCCAATGGCAAACCACGCGGTGTTATAAAGAAGTTAGGTTCGTCTACCGCATACTGGGCCGGTATTGCCGAACAATCGTGGTAGGATTCCGCCGAAGGAGGCCGGGCTGATCAAGTCAATCGTCCAATGGATCATCGGCGGGGCGACGGTGCTGGCCGTCGTGGCGGCGGGGGTGGCGTATTTCGATCTGCCAGCGGAGCAGCGTTCGGCGATGTGGCAGGGCGTCGGCCGGGTGATGCTCTGGGCTGGCATTGTGTTGGTGCTGCCGTGGGCGACGTACTTCGTTACTACGGCGGCGGCCCGACGCGAATCGAACGCCGCCGGCGTGGCGCTGGTTGCGGCGTACACGGCCGTCGACGCGCTGCTGCTCTACCTGCTCGTCGGCCGGCCGGCGGGCACTTTCGCTGTCCTGGCGGTTTGCTTCGGCCTGCTGGTGTCGCTTGCGTACAATCTGCTGACCTGCGACTGGATCGCCGAAAGGGGCACCTGACCGATGGCCAAGGCCGGGCAACGCGTCTCTGAATACCTTCTGGAAGAACGCCTCGGCGCGGGCGCGTTCGGCGAGGTCTGGAAGGCCCGCCATCACGCCTGGCACGACACTGTCGTCGCCGTGAAGCTTCCGCACGACGGCACCGTCATCCGCCAGCTGCAGCGCGAAGGCAGTCTGGTGCAGGGGCTGATGCACCCGAACATCGTTAAGCCGCTGGGCTTCGACGCTTTTGCCGACCCGCCGTATCTGGTGAGCGAATACGTCGAAGGCGGTTCCCTGCGCGGGCCGATCGGGCGGCGGGAACTGTCGCCGGCCCGGGCGGTCGCGGTGCTGCGCGACGTGCTGGCCGCCCTGTCGTTCGCCCACAGCCGGGGCATTGTGCACCGCGACCTGAAGCCGGAGAACATTCTGCTCGACGCCGGCGGCCGCGCGAAGCTGGCCGACTTCGGCCTGGGCCAAGCGACGCCGAACGTGGCGGTGTCGGCGGTTTATTCGCTCAGCCTCGACGGCCCAGCGGCACAGCAGGTGGCCGGCACGCTCGATTACATGGCTCCGGAACAACGCGCCGGCCAGCCGGTGGACGCGCGGGCCGATCTGTACGCCGCCAGCGTGGTGCTGTTCGAAATGCTCACCGGCCAAAAGCCCGTCGGGCACGAACTGCCCGGCGACCTGAACCCGAAGGCGCCCGCCCATTTGAACGAGGTTTTCCGTCGCGGCTACGCCCGCGCCGAACGGCGGTTCGCGTCCGCGGACGAGTTTCTCGCGGCGCTCGACGCGTCCGTCCCGCCGCCGTTGGCCATCGGCAAAGCGTCGGCCTTGCCGGTGCCCGCGCCGCAGCCTCGGCGTGCCCCGGCCGACCGCGACTGCCCGCGGTGCCACCGTGACGTCGGGGCGGCCGACCAATTCTGCATGCACTGCGGCGTACAGCTGCTGCCGGTCGTCCGCCGCTGCGAAGGGTGCGGCGCTTATCCCGATCCGAACGACATTTTCTGCATCCGCTGCGGCGACGCCCTCGGCACCGATCCGCCGCGGCTGAACCGACAGGCATAGCGGCAGGTTCGGATGATTTCGCATTGCGTACGACAGGCACGTGATATAATCGCCGCGCCCGCAGGAACGGGTCGGCAATAGGAACGCGATGGAAGTCCTGGTTATCCTTTTGGTCATGGTCGCCGTCATCGCCGTCGCGGGCTTATTGTTCTGCGTCTGGGCGGTCGCGGCGGTGCTGCGCGGCAGTGCGCGGGTCGTGCGTCGCTCCGTCCGGAAGGTGATCCGTCCGAAGCACCGGCGGTCGTTCAAAGAGCCGGCGGGGCAGGGGTGTGGCAACCGCGACTGCCTGTGTGCGAATCCGCCTTACGCCCGGTTCTGCCGTCGCTGCGGCCGGCCGTTGCCGGCGTTGCTGCGGTTGGCCGGGTCTAAAGCGGCGTGAGGGCCGCTGCGGCGCACATGGTCGTGACGTCTTACTCCATCCTCTTCGTTGTCGCCGCCACGTTCCTTTTGTTCGTCGGCATCGCGATCGCAGCCAAGGTCAATGCCGAGCGCGGGCGGGCGGGCAGTCCGTCCGTCACGACCCAAGTGGTGAACTGTCCGCGTGCCGGCTGCGGCTGCGACAACCCCGTTGATGCCCGCTTCTGCCGTCGCTGTGGCACGCTGCTGATGAAAGATGTCGCGGCGTGAGCGTTTTTGCCCCCGACGTCCCGCCCATTCCCAAGCCCGATCCGGCCGAATTGCTCGCGCGCTTCTTGCCCTCCGCCCTCCGCCGCACGCCGCCGGTCGCCAAACTTTGGCGCTGGCCGCAGCTGGTCTTTCGCGGCGTGCTTACGGCCGGCTTCTGGCCGTGTCGGGTCCTGCAGGTTCGCTTGCGGCAGACGCTGGTGATGCACGCGCAGCAGTGTGATCTGTCGGTGCGATTGCTGCGGGTGCATCTGCCGGCCGACGACGTCGAACCGGCGGCCGACGCGGCACGGCGGACGAACGTTTCGTTCGTCCCGCTGAACGCCAGCTGCGTCGCCATGCTCGCCGCGATGGGCTTGTTCTTTTACTGGATGAGCACGCACGGCTTCACGCCCGAAGCCGCCCGGCGATGGTGGCTGCACGCACCCGCGCCCGGCGACGCGATCGCGTGGGCGTCGGTGGCCCTGCTCAGCGCGGCGTACTTGCTTCTGATCGTGCAGATCAATCAGCAACTGGTCGCGCTGCAGCAGTTCGCGCTGGCCTTCAACGCCGGCTGCGGCGAACGGATGGGCGAGATCGATCCGCCGCCGCTGGTCTGGGGCCTGCGGCCGCTGTACGTCGGTGTCGGCGTCGTGCTCGCCTACCTCGGCTTGATCTGGGCGCTCCCGATGATGCTCACCTGGGCGGCGTTCGGCAGCTTCGCGAACGACGCCGCCCGCGGCTTGCGCGTTCAATTGGCCGACCGCTTGGCGTCACTCGGCGGTGAGGCGGTCATACCAACGGGCGACCTTTGCCCGAATCCCCAATGCCGCAACGGCCTGCCCCACGACGCGGTCTTCTGCCCGCGCTGCGGCGTCGCGCTGGGTCCGAAATCGATTGCGTAGCTCGGAAGACAGCCGTACGGTCACGCGTCCAGCCGCCTGCGCAATTTTGGTCAGTGCCTTGTGACTTACGCCCCGTCGGCCGGTATCGTTCCCATCGCGATGCGTCCGCTCTACGTCATGCTGTCTGTGGCCGGCTGGATTTGGCTGGCGATCCTATCGGGGTACGTCGCATGGCGCTCGCGGCGACTGCATCGAGACACGCGTCCCGGGTTCGATGTCGTTCGGAAGGAGCCGTAACCGTAATGCCGCAGACGCCCGACGCCGCCTGGCACCAAGCCCGCGAAAACGAAGCGATCGACCACGTCGCGCGCCTGCTGGCCGACCCGAAGTTCGTCGTCGACACCATTTTCGGCCAGCGGTCCGTGCTCAGGCTCAAGCAGCAGGCGACGCAAAGCGACCGCAGCGTCGACCTGAAGCGCACCATGGCCCAGCACCGGCCGGACCGTACGCTCGAAGCCAAGATGCCCGTCGGCCGGACGCTGACGACGAACTTCCTGATGGACCGCTGGTGGATCTTTCAGCAACAGGTCGGCCGGCTGGTGGCGGTGGCGCACTCGCCGGTGAAATCCATTCTTGACGAACAGCCGACCGCGGCGATGTCCGCCGGCGAAACCCGCCGCGCGATCGCGGCGTTGCCGCCGCCGCTGGGCAAGGGGGAAAAAGGCCGCGTGCCGACGACCGTTATCCTCGTCAGCACCAGCGGTTTCGACGCCGACGCCCGCGAACTGGCGCAACGAACGAGCGAGCAGAACGTGATTCTGATGGAACCGACCGCCGCCGGCGGCTGGGCCGTGCACGGCAGTACCGAAATCCACGGCCTGCTCGATTTACTCGACCCCGAGCCGGACGGCCGCAAGGAGCAGCGCGTCCACCGCAAGGTGGATGAACTGATCGACGAGATGATCGAAGGCAGCCTGTCGGCCGAGAAGCTGGCGCTGGCGACGGAATTGCCGCTCATGGAAGCCGAAGCGGCGGTAAAATCGTACGCGAAGCAGCACCCCGGCCTGGTGGCCAAGCGGTTCGACGGCCGGCTGTTGCTCTACCGCGAGGGGTCGGCTCCCCAAGGCAAGGCCGTTGGAGGCGAAGGCATGTCGCTGGTCGACCGAATCAAAGTCCTGCTCTCCCGCAAGGGCGATCACGAGAAAAAGATCGCCTACTTGTCCGAACGCCGCACCGCGCTGGTGAGCCAGCGCGACGCGTCGCACGACGAGTTGTTCAAGCTGGAAAAGAAAGAAAGCACCCTCAAGCGCGAGTTCAAGGAAAACGATTCGCCCACGGCCCGCCGCCGCGTGACGACGCAGCTGGTGCAACTGAAAAAAGAGATCGAACGCCGTCACCAGCTGTTGCAGGTGGTGAACCAGCAGGTGAACATCGTCGGCACGCATCTGCACAACCTGGAACTGCTGCGGCAGGGCAAGAACGCCAGTCTGCCGGACACGGACGAAATCGCCCATGACGCCGCTGCCGCCGAAGAAATGCTCGCCACGCTGCAGGCCGACAGCGAACTGGCCGAAAGCGTGTCGTCCCTTGCCGTCGCTGGCCTGAGCGGCGAGGAGCAGGCGCTGTACGACGAACTGCTGGCCGATGCCGAACCGTCGGCCGCCGCGGTGAAGAAGTCGGCGTTGCCCTACACGCCCGTGGTAGAGCCGACGATACCGGAGCCGGCCGCGACACAGCCGCCGCGTCAACCGGAACGGGAGCCGGGATAAACGCATGGCCCTGATCGACAAACTGCTCGGCCGCCGTAAGTCGCTTAGTCAGCTGTCGGCGCTGGAGCTGCGCAAGGAAGAAATCCTGATCGGCAAGCAGCGTGACCGTTTGCTGAAGAAGGTCGAAGACCTGGCCACCGCCAAGCAGAAGATCTTCACCACCGGCAGCAGCCAGAAGTCGCCGGAGCTGCGTAAAGCGCTCGCGATGGACTTCGAGCTGAAGACGCAGGAACAGGTGATGTCGGCGCGGGAGCTGAACCTGCGCAGCAAAGAATTGATGACGGTCAGCCGATTGCGTCTGATCCAGGAGAGCCGCGAAAAGGGTCGCGGCGTCGGCCGGCTGAACCTGACGGACCGCGACGTCGCGAAGATCAACAGCTGGATCGACGACGACGTGCTCGGCCAGGACATGTACCAACAACGCCTCGACGCCATTCTGGAAGCCGGCCAAAGCGCCGACAGCGAAAGCCTGGAAAACGCCGGCCTCACCGCGGCGGGCCAGGAGCTGATGCAGATCTGGGACCAGGTCGACCGCGGCCAGATCAAAGCCGACGCCGGATACGACCACGCCGACGCGGCCGTACGGCGGCGGGCGGAGAAGCAGGATTGATGAACCACGGAGCACACGGAGAGAAAGCGTCAGTCAACGAGGAGAATCTGCACCGGGACAATGCCGCGGAGACGCTGATGCGCTTCGTCCGCGACACAATCGTTTTTTTTCTCCGTGCCCTCCGTGTTCTCCGTGGATAAATCTATGGGCCTGTTCAAAAGCAAAGACGAGCGCCGCATCGAGCGAGAGATGAAGATCAAGGCGCACCTGCGCTCGATCGAGCGGGCGATCCGCCAGCAGGACAAGTTCGCGCAGGACTTCATCAAAACCGCCCAGCAGGCGCAGAAAATCGGCGACCAGCAGCAGTACCAGTTCGTCCGCAATGCCCTGAAACGAACGGCCACGGTCAAACGCATGCTGGAACGCCAGGTGCTGGCGATGAAAAACGCCATGCTGATCAGCCAACAGGCGCAGGCCAGCCAGCAATTCGCCGCCAGCATGACGGTGATGAGCAAACAAATCTCCGCCGTCTTCGGCGACCTCAGTCTGACCAAAACCCAAGTCGATTGGGAAAAGGCCATGACGCAGGCCGGGACGATTGAAGAACGCATGGAGCTGTTCCTCGACAGCATGGAAACCGGCGAAGCGTCCGCCAGCGCCGACCCGGCATCGGCCGGCGTCAGCGATGACGAAATCGACCGCATGATCCACGCCGACGTGCTGGCCCAGGAAAAGACCGAGCTGGGCAAATTGGACGAATTGGAAAGCGAGATCGCGAAGGAACTGGGCGTCTCGCGGCAGAAGGATTAGACCGCCGCGATGCTGACGAAGCGGCGTCCTTCGCTTGATATAACGCTATCGCCTAAACGAACTACGGAATCTCAATCCGGACGTTCGCTTGTCGCAGCCGGATAAGCCATCGCTCATTTTGATGCTTGGCGGATTGATGCACTTGGTCGCCCGTTGCGTGCCGGGTGAACGGTCTCACATTGGCATGTTCGGCGATCAATTCGTGAGCACGTAATGCTCGTCGGTCGTGCGACGGCCGTCGCTGTCGATGTTGCCGATTTTGGCGGCGCGCAGCACGTTCGGGTCGGCGGTGTCGGCGGCCGGGTAGTCGCTGAAGTAGGCCGGCTCCATGGCGCTGACGTGACCGTCGAACCAGCCGACGTTGCCCTTGTTGGCGTGGCGGCCGTGGAAGTTCGGGTCGTAGCGATACGCCGCCGGATTCGGGCGACCGCTGGTCGGGTAGCCCCAGGGCGTTCGTTCCGGAACGGTGCTGCCGGCGTTGATGCGGAGCGAATCCCAAACGGCCGCCTTGTTAGTTGCGTTGCGGATGCGCGATAGCTTTTCGCCGGCCAGCAGCGACAGCGTGACGCCCGGCATCATGGGCGGGTTCGCAAACATATGGCCGGCCAATGCGTTGTAGGCGTACGCCACCGGGCCGTAGCCGGGGCGGTTCTGCTCTAAGTTTACCAATTCCGGACAGCCGGCCACGGAGGCAGTGCCCCAATAGCTGGCCAACGGCGATGCCGGGGCGTGCCAGGTGGCTTGGGCGCGGTCAATGTTGGTGCTGGTGGGGTTATTCGGGTCGTACGCGCCACCGTACCAGCCGCTGCGCACGTTGTAGAGCGCGCCGTTGATCGGCATTTTGAAGTAACCGGGATTGATCAGCGGCAGGTGATCGCGGTTGCCGTTGGCATACAGAATCAGTGCGAGGTTGATCTGTTTAAGGTTCGACAGGCACTGCACCGCCTTGGCCGACTGACGGGCACGGCCGAGAGCGGGCAGCAGAACGGCGATCAGCAGCGCGATGATGCCGATCACTACAAGGAGTTCAACGAGCGTAAACGCGAAGGGCCGGCGAGAGGACGTTGCCATAAGGTGTTTTTTATCATATTGAGACTCATTCTCAACAATTAAGGATTAGGGGTTTCCCCAGTTATGGATGGCCGCAGCTGATTTTTGACTTTTGGCTCTGCCTTGGAGCAGTTGCAACAAGTCGTATCGCGATTAAAGGCTAGGCCGTGGCTGCCGGACCGGAAGATAAGCACCGAGATCGGTTTGTTAACGGAACGCATATGCACCACGGGAAGCCTTATGGCCTGCTCATCACCGACAGTAAGCAAAAATGACCCCACCAGGCCGCACTCGCAAGTACAGCCGGGTCGAGTCATCGTCATTCGTGTATCAGCCGTATAATCCTTGCACGAATGTTGTGCCTGCCTCTAGTTCGCTGCCGGGTGTCGAAGCTCCTCGATGTTAGAACCCGGACAACAGGAAGCCCGGCCGTCAGGCGTTCATCGGCCGAAAGACGATTGCCAAGGTTCTCGACGCCTCCCCTGACGATGAGTGGCGGGTCATTGTCGCCCTGGCCCGTTACGGCGGCCTCCGGGCTCCGTCGGAACTCTTAACGAACGCTCAAATGCCTTGAAGGGTTTCAATGACAGCCTCGCTGCAGGCGTGAGCAAGAAGGATGCATTCTTTCTCGCCTTGGAGGACGCCGCCAAGAAGCTGCCGCTCATCGGCGGCATCGTGGGCGGTCTGTCAAACCTCGCAGCCGAACTCAACGGGGATGCTGACATGAGCCGGACGCGGGCCAAGAACGACCAGAAAGCCGTGGATAACGCGGCCATCACGAATCGCCTCGGTGCAATGCGTGATCGCGGAAAAAGCATAACGACGAACTCCGCAGCGGTCTAACCGGGCACAGAACGACGCTCGGCTTCGCGGCGCTGCCCTCGGCGACCGTGACGGTATCGCCGTTGCCAAGGTTCAGGCACAGGTCGACTTCGAAGGCACCAATCGCGACCTGAACCAGCGGATGACTGGCCTAAAGCAGGGCAGCAACACCGGAAAGGTGGACGAGAAAAGCTACGACGACGCTGTCAGCAAAATTATCCAACTCCGCGAGGCTGCACAACAAAAGCTGATCGAGGACTTGGCCGCAGTCGATCGCCAAGAGTCTGCCCGCCGAGCAGAGGCGCTTACGGAAGAAGTCAATCTTCGCAAGGCCAGCGAGGACGACCTGTTCAATGCCCGCCAAGCCATGCTCACTCGGGAAGGTCAGACTGGGCGTGGCGTCGCGAGACGGTCTATGTGCGAAACGCGGTCGCGTGGCTTTATTGCGTTCAGTGGCTGCGATGGGAAGTGATGATTTGTACGAGAAATCTGTCAGACGCGATGACTGAGGAAGCCTTGTCGATCATCAACGAAATCTCGACAGGCGGGCGTCTTTGGACTGGACCGCTGAAGCTCTAGGGGGACTGCCCGCCCATCAACAACGGCATGCCGGATTCGAGTAGCGGCTGATACTGCTGCACCTTGGCTAAAACTTTGTCCACGACGTGCAGATGCTGCTTGATGGCCCCCCAAATCGAACTCCGCTCAAGTTCCTCGCGCTTGCCCTTTTTGGTTTCTTCAGCATAGAGATAATGAGCATCGCCTAGCATTTGGACAAAAGCCGTGCGAAGCCCTCGTGGCCCTCGAATCTTGTAGCGGGACAGCGCGTCTTCGCTCAGCCGAATTAGATCAAGCAAGATGTTACGAATCGACGGCGGTAGCTCCGATGCCTCGATGAGCGCCCGAAGATTCGCCACCGATTCGCGGATCCCATCAATGTCTGATTGTTCAATCGCTTTGTCTTGTGGCAGGATCGTGGCCGCCATCTCGATCAACCCTTTTTCCGCTGCCGTGGGCTGCCGAAACTGGCTCTGCAAGCTTTGCGGATAGACTGACAGCGGAAGGTCAGTCAGGCTTGATATTAGAACATTTCGCGTCATCTCTGGCATCCCAGGGCCCAGGATGTCGGTAGTGAACTCTTGGTACACCTGCTGGAGCAAACGTACGGCTTCGTAGCTGGCAGGCAAACGGTTATCCGATTGCTTCTGTGTGCCGAAATGCGCGGGAAACGTTTGGCTGATGTATTGCCCGGGATCAATGTCGCTAATCGCTGCCAGCAAGCGTCCCGCCGAGTTCTGATATTTCGGTTCTTTGATCACAAACTCCCTTTTGAAGTGAGCCGACATCCTGTCGCGCTCCACGCCTGCGGTCAAGCCAAGCTCATTTAATGCCGCAATCCTTACGACCTCAACGACGCGTTCTTCGCCAGTCTGAAGCGCATGGGCGACGAAGTGAAGGCCCTGCGTAAGTGGACGGCTAACTTCCGCGTGACGGGCGCGCAGGCTTTTACGAACACGTCCGACGGGGCGAGCATCGCCATCCCGCCGGCGGCGAAGCCAGGGTCAACCACTGTCGCGCCCCTCCTCGGCGGGCGTGATGGTGGGCTTGTGACCATTCTCGGTCAGCCACGCAGCCTTTGCCTGCTTATGAGCCGTGCTGTTGGGGTGTCCGTCGAAGGAAGGCATCACAAGGTAGTCTCTGGCGAATAATGCCGGCTCTAAGACAGCCGCATGGAAGGCCGCCCCGAACGCCTGCGCCGGTGATGCGTCGGACGGGCGTGCCATGGCATAGGCTCCGGCCTTCGCTGATTCGCGGAACGGTTCTAGGGTGTGCCAGTTGACCGCCGGCAGCGCCCGGTAGTCGTCAAAGGGCAGGTTGTGGACGCCCGGCCCGATGGCGACCTGCCAAGAGGTGGCCGTGATATCGGGTAGGGTCAGGTTCACCGGCCACCCCCGTTGCGGGCGGACGGGCGGGAGCGAGATGGATTTTTAGCGGGGCGGGCGAATCGGGCGGGTAGGCGCAGGCGGGGGGCGGCAGACGCTGCCCCCTTCGGCCGGGCGTCTGACATAATGCGCGACATAAGGACGACCCACCGGAAGCCGCCTTTTTGGGCCGTTTCGGGGTAGTGTCCGGGTGTCAGTTCAGAGAGGCAAACAGGGGGAAAAGTAGCGATTGTGTTAGAGAAAACCCGAATGAGCTTGGTGGGGTTCGAACCCACGACCCTGCGATTAAAAGTCGCATGCTCTACCAACTGAGCTACAAGCTCGGGTCCCGGTCCGCTGAAACGGATCGGGCCGACCATCATACGCGGCCCTATCGTCCGGCACAACGTGACCTGCCGGCTCAGGGCGTCGGCTGGGAAGCAGGTTTTGTGGCCGGGCCGCCAGCGGGTTTTGGCGTTGCGATCAGCCGTACCGTGGTTTCCGGCCTTAAATACTTGGCCACCGTCGCGCGGACGGTTTCCTTGTCAAAGGTTTCAAAAACGCCGGGCAGCACCTTGAGGTCGGACAGCGGGCGGTTGCGGTACCGGCTTTCCGAAATCTGTGTGAGCCACCAGGCCGGCTCGCGCATGGTGGTCGTGATTTCGGTCATGATCTGCCGCTTGGCCGTCGAAAGCTCGTCGTCAGTAGGACCGGTCTTGGCGAACGCGTTCAACATCTCCAGGACGGTGTCCGCGAGCTTCGCACTGTTGGCCGGGTCGGTCATGCTGCCGGCGGAGAACAGGCCGGTGCCGGGCAGGCCGCGGCCGGGCTGGTGTCGGGCGCCGATGCTGTAGACCAGCTGTTCCTTCTCACGAATGCGATCGATCATTCGATTCGTCAGCACCTCGGCGGCGAGGGTCAGCGGGCGTCGGTCGAGGTTGTTTTCGTCACTGCCAATGAACCCGGAAACGGCGAGGGCCTGCGGCGTGACGCTGTCGAACGTGACGCTGGCTTCGAACGGGCCATTGCCGCGGTCGAGCTTGCGCAACGGGTTTAACGCATCAAACCCGCGTTCGCGCTTCGGCAGCGACCCGACGTACTGTGCGACCAGCGTCGTCGCCTGCTCGAGCGGAATGTCACCGACGACGGTCACCTCGATGGCCGATCCGCTGGCGATGCGCTTGAACCACGCCTCGGCCGTTTCGCGCGTGGCCGCGTTAACGTTTGCGATCGTGAGCGGGCGGAAGCGGGGGTCGTTGCCGTAGACGGTGTTGGCGAGAATCCGTTGGAGTTGGCCGCGCGGTTCGCGCTCGTTTTTTGCAATCTCCTGTAGTTGCGCCTTCTTCCAATCCTCCACGACGGCCTGTTCCAGCCGGGCGTCGGTGAGCAGCGCGTGCGCCAACTGCAGGCCGGCGGGAAGGTCTTTGTTGCTGGCGGTCAGGCTCAACGCGAGCGAGTCGCGGCCGATGCCGCCTTCGATGCTGACGGTCTTACCCGTCAGCAGGTCGGCGACTTCGGTGCTGGTAAACCGGCTGGTGGCGGGGCGGTCGAGCAGGCTGCCGGCCAGTTCGCTGACGCCCCGGTTCTGCTCGGTTTCTTCGAGCTGTCCGCCCGGCAGCACCAGGCTGACGAGCACGCGGTCTTTCTTGTAGTCGCTGAACTTGTGGTGCATCACCACGCCGTTGGCGAAGGTGGCGGTGGTGATTTTCAGATCAGCATCTGTTTCCTGCCCAGTCACCGTCCCGGGCACGAGTTCACCGGCCAGCAGGTCACCCGACGACCGCTGCGTCGCCGGCACTTCGGTCTGCGCGGACCACGTGGCTTCCGCGACCGTGAGCACGTCCGCGGGCGTCGGCACTTTGAGCCCCGGGCGGGCGGGGAGCGACACGACGTAGTCATAGGCGCGTGTGTCGAACGCCTCGGCGAAGAGCTGATCCAAGTCGATCGTTTTCAGGTCTGCCGTCGCGCGACGGAGCAGCGTTAGCTCCTGGGCCGCCGACAGGATCGGTTCGTCCATGCCGACTTTGCGGGCGATGCCGTTGATCACGCCCGTGGAGTCGCGCGTCGCTTCGGCGGTGACGGCCTGTTCGGCGTCGGCAAGCAGGCCGCGGACGATCAGCTTCGCTTCCTCGTCAGTGAATCCATGTTCCAGCGCGCGATCAACTTCGCCGATCAGGCCGGCCAAGATTTTTTGCCAATCCTGCGGCTCGCCGGTTGCTTCGGCGCTGGCGGTGGTGACTTCGGTGAGGAAGGTGCCGATGTCCGCACTCGCTTCGCGGAACGGCGCTCGGCCGGCGGCGACCAGATTACGATAGCGGCGATTGACGATGCCGCTCGCTACGGCACGCAGCACGTCACGGCGGTATTGCTCGAACGTTCGCACGGGCGGCTCGCCGGCACCCAGCTTGGTGAGATCGACCGACGCGGCGACCATCTCGGCATCGGTGTACACGAACGCGCGCGGCTGCGTCGTCGGCTTCAATCCCGCCTGTTGCGGCTGGGTGGCGGGCGTGCGGGCGCTGATGCCACTGAGCCACTTCGTCGCGGCCGGCAATACGTCCTCGGGCTTGATGTCACCGACGACGATCAGCGTCATGTTCTCCGGGCGGTACCACTTGTTGTAGTAGTCGCGAAAAGACGCCGCCGGGAATGCCTTGATCTGTTCGACATCTCCGATCACGTCGTGCGTGGCCAGTTTGGTGCCAGCGAAAACGTCGCGATAGGTCTGCTTGCGCACGCGCTGGCCGACGCCTTCGCGGGAACGATATTCCTCGAGAATGATCTTCCGCTCGTTTTCGATCTCGGCGTCCGAAAGGTTCAAGCCGCTGGCGTAGTCGCTGAAAATTTGGGCCGCCAAGTCGATCGTCTGGGGCTTGGTGTCGGGCAAGTTCAGCTTGTAGAGCGTTTCCCAAAGATTCGTATGCGCGTTGGTGTCGGCGCCGAAAGTCATGCCCAGGCTGCCCAGCAGCGGCAACAGCTTGCCGGGCGGGAAGTGCGTCGATCCGTTGAACGCCATGTGCTCCAGGAAGTGGGCCAAGCCGTTCTGGTCGTTGCTTTCGTTGAGCGCGCCGGTTTTGACGTGCAGGTACAGGTTCACGCGGCCGGGCGGATTGGCGTTGTGGCGGATGATGTACTTCAGGCCGTTGTCGAACTGGCCGTACACGTTGCCGTCGTCGCGCGGCAGCGGTTCGTCCGCGCGCAGCGGGGTCAGCGTCGACAGCAACACCAGCAGAACCGGAAACATTTTGTACATCGCCAAAACTCCTTAGCGGACATGATAGGGGCGGCGCATGGACGAAACAGGTCAGGGCACCAGCGGCTTAAAGCAATCGGCGGCCATGATGTCGGTGGTGATGACCTTGAGCGTTTTCAACTGGTCAATCAGCGTCTGCCATCGCTCGATCGTCATCACGCCGATGCCGTTCTGTTTCGTTTCGTCGTTTTCGATCAGCGGCTTCTGGGCGGCGGCGGAATCGGCGAACGTGGCCGTGTCCATCGTCGGGTTCAGGCCGTGCATCAGCGTGTTGGTGGCGGCCGGGTCTTCGAGGTATTTGCGCCACCCGCCGGCCACCGCTTCAACCATCAGCCGGACCTGCTCGTTGTTCGCCCTTAAATATTCCTCGGTCGTGGCCAGAACGGTGGCGTAGGGGTTGTAGCCGCTGTCGGCGATGAGGAACGTTGTCACGTCCAGCCCGTCCTTCTTTGCCGCCAGCGGCTCACTCGTCACGAAGCACTGCATGGCATACGTGTCGTCGGTTCGCAGCACACTCAAATCGCCGAACGGAGACGGCACGATCTTCAGCTTATCGAAGCCGTACTTGTTCTTCAGAAAGTCGCTGTAGGGTAAGCCGGATTCCATGGCCAGTGTGCCGGGCGTTTTGAACAAATCTTCCAGCGATTTCAAGCCGCGCTTGGACTGCGTGATCACGCCCTGCGGGTGTTTCTGATAGACGGCGAATAACGCCACGACCTTGATGCCCTGCTCCCGCGCCTTCGGAATCTCGTCGGCCGACACGACGGCGTAGGGCACCTTCCCCGCCCCCAGCAGCTCGATCGTCGGCGTGCCCGCGCCGCCCGGCCTCACGTCTACGTTCAACCCGTGCTTGGCATAGTCGGCGGCGTAGAAACCGCCGAACTGCGGTTCGGGCTTCCAGTTCAGTTGCAGCGTGACGGGCGCTTCTTCCTTCGAGCACCCGACGAATACGATCAGGCAAAGCAACAGCGGGAAAATACGTATCACAATCAGGCTCCTTCGGTTCGTTCCGATGCGTGCCAGTGGCGCAGCGTCAGGCGCGCGACGGCATTGATCATCGCGAACATTGCGACGCCAAGCAATGACGTGACCAGCAGCGTGGCGAAGACTTTGTCGATCTTCCGCTGCTGCCGCGCGACCTGAATAAGGCCGCCGAGCCCACTGCCCGTGATGAACTCGCCGACGATCGCGCCAATGACCGACAGGCCGGCCGCTACGCGCAGGCCAGTGAAGATTTGAGGCAGTGCGAACGGCAGCCGCAGTTTAACGAGCGCCGCGAGAGGCCGTGCCCGGTAGAGGCGGAACAAATCGACCAGCGGCGCGTCGACCGACATCAGCCCGGACAACGTGTTGGCGATCACCGGAAAGACCGACGCGACGAAGGCAGACGCGATGACGGCCCCTTGGTCGAAGCCGAACCAGATGACCAGAAGCGGGGCGACGGCGATGATCGGCACGGTCTGGAAAAACACCGCGTACGGGTAGAACGCGCGGCGGACCAGACCGCCCGACGACAACGCGACAGCGACCACGACGCCGACCGCGACACTGAGGCCGAAGCCGCGCAGCGCTGCGCTGGCCGTGGCCATGAACGCGCCGGCGATTTCGGCGAAGTTAGCCCCGAGCGATTTGATGGCGTCCGACGGACGGGGGACCAGGAACGACGCGATCCATCCGGCGCGGACGGCGACTTCCAGCATCGCAAACACGCCGGCGAAAACGGTGAGTGGGGGCCAAGCGAGGTACGCGAGCCGACGCACGTTCATAAGCGTTCTCCGCGTTCGAGGGCCTGAAACAAAAGGCGTGCTTCGGCGGCGAACGCGGCGGACGTCCGCAGGGCCGCGTCGCGTGACGACGGCATCGCCATCACATGATCCAGCATCACCCGCGCCGGTCGCCGGGAGAGAACGATGACGCGGTCGGCGAGGTAGGCCGCCTCTTGAATGGAGTGTGTCACGAACAAAATGGTCATGCCCGTTCGTTGCCACAGCCCGCGCAGCAGGTCGTCGAGTTGTTGCCGCGTGATTTCGTCCAGAGCGGCAAACGGTTCGTCCAACAGCAGCAGATTCGGCCGGCCGACAAGGGCTCGGGCGAGTGACACGCGCATCCGCATGCCGCCGGACAGTTGGGCGGGATACATCGCACCGAACTCACTTAGGCCGACGAGGTTCAGGGCTTCGGCGGCGCGGTCGTCCCGTTGGTTCGCGGGCAATCGAGCAAGCTCAAGCGGGAGCGCCACGTTATCAATTACGTTTCGCCACGGCAGCAGGTGCGCATCCTGGAATACGTAGCCGACGCCGCCGGCCGAAACGTCCACGCGGCCGCGGGTCGGCCGGTCCAGGCCGGCGATCATGCGCAGCAACGTGCTTTTCCCGCAGCCGCTCGGCCCGAGCAGGGCCAGGAATTGGCCGGCGGGAATACTGATCGACAGGCCGTCTACCGCGAGCAGGCCGTTGTCGAACTGCCGACTGGCGTCGTGGACGATCACACTCGCGGCGGCTGGTGGCTGTGGATCGGCTGGGGTCACGCTGGAATCTTTCGCGGCCAAAAAATCACCAGGCGCCTGACTGCCGACGGGCTTCACGTTTGGCCTTGACGAGTTGAAGCTGCTGCGGCGTCAACTGCAATTCCTCGGCCGTCACATCGAACCCTTCCACGCGGCCGCACTCGGGACAGCGGATCGTGTCCAACTGATTTAAGTCATAGCCACAGACGCAGCGGTTCATTTCTGCCGGCGGCGTTCGGCGACGCCGAAGGCAGCGACGGATCGCGATCAGACGCCAAGCTAACGCTGCGCACGCGACGATGAAAAGGCCGGTCAGCAACACGGTGCGTGCGTCCTGCGTCAGTACACGATCACAGAATGAACGTCGTGCGGGGCGACCTTCTCGCGGCCTTTCAAGAAACTGAGTTCGGTCAGCACCGCGACGCCGACGATGTCGCCGCCGAGATGCTTGACCAGATCGCAGCAGGCTTTCATCGTGCCGCCGGTGGCAAGAACGTCGTCGACAATGACCACACGCTGGCCGGGTACGACGGCGTCCTGGTGCATTTCCAGCGTGTCGGTGCCGTACTCAAGCTCGTAGGTGCGGGCGACCGTTTTCCACGGCAGCTTCTTGGGCTTGCGCACGACCTGAAACCCGGCCGAGATGCTGCAGGCGACGGCGGTGCCGAAAATGAAGCCGCGGGATTCAGCGCCGATGACTAGATCGACCCCGCGGCCGCGGAACGGATTGGCCAGCAGTTCGATCGACATGGCCAAGCCACGGGCGTCGGCCAGCAGGGGGGTGATGTCGCGGAACAGGACGCCATGCTTGGGGAAGTCCGGAATGTCGCGGATCAGCGAGCGCAAATGCGTGACGGGATCGGGCATGCTGCGGATTCTACCGGACGCGTCCGACGCTCGGTAGTTATGGCCGCGGGTGTAAACCCGCGCGAGACGGGTGCGGTCAAAAAACGAGCGAACGCCAGTCGCACGTCGGGCGGCTGGCGTTCGCGGTGTGGTCCGCGCGGGTTTACCCCCGCGGCCAAGGTACGTCTATTAATTGCCTAGCGACGAGCGCAGGCGGATCAGCGTGTCGTGTTCGATCTGCCGGACGCGCTCGCGGGTCAGGCCAATGCGCTGGCCGATCTGTTTGAGGGTGAGCGGCTCTTCGCCGGTCAGGCCGTAGCGCAATTTCAGAATCGTGGCGGCGCGGTTATCGATGCGGTCGAGCAGGCGGTTGAGGTTCGTGAGGTCTTCGTTGCCGAAGACGCGGTCGCTGGCGCTTTTGGTGTTGTCATCGGGAATGATGTCGCCGAGGGTGATCTCGTCGTTCGCGTCGCCGCCGCAGAACTGGGTGGGGGACGAATAGGCCTTGAGGGCATCTTTGACGATGCCGAGCTTCTTCATCGTCACTTCCATCTTTTCCGCCAGCTGTACGTCGCTGGGGGGATGGCCGAGGCTGTCTTCGAGGGCGCGGAACGATTTTTTGTACCGCGTCATCAGTTCCATCATGTAGGCCGGCACGTGGATCGGCTGCACGCCGTTGATCAGGGCGCGTTTGATCGCCTGCTTGATCCACCAGCTGGCGTACGTGCTGAAGCGGCAGCCCTGCTCGGGGTCGAAGCCCTCGACGGCTTTCATCAGGCCTATATTGCCTTCTTCGATCAGGTCGGTCAGGCACATGCCGCGGCCGGTGAACTGCTTGGCGATGTTCACCACCAGCCGCAGGTTGGCGCGGACCATCCGCTCACGGGCGGCGGCGTCGGAGTCATTGATGATCTGTCGGGCGAGCGACTTCTCTTCGTCGGCCGTCAACAGACGGACTTCGTTGATCTGACGCAGGTAAAGTTGCAATCCGGTTTGAACCGCAGTCGCTGGCATTCGTCTCCCTTTGCATTGCCGGCCTTACCGCATTCGGTAGGGCTGACAGCATTGGGATCGGCGGGGTCGGGCGTGGGATTAACTGCAATGCGGGTTGGCAAGGTCCGTTAATGTGGCGATTAGCAGTATTGCCGGTGCACGTTGCCGTCTATGCCGGCTGGGAGGGGTAACCGGCCAACGCCAGTGGGCGTGCCGAGTATTCGGCACGCCCACGGGGGTGGTCTGATATCAACTACAGGCCGAGGCCATGGCCGCTTAAGCGGCCATGCCTTATGGAGGATTACTCCAAACCGCCGCGGAGGCCGCGGGTCTTGGAGCGTTCGGCGCGTTTCTCTTCGCGAACGGCTTCCTCTTGCGCCCACTGGGCACGCTTGAGGCTCAGGCCGATCTTGCGCTCGTCGGTGTCGACGCGAAGGATCTTGACCTCCACGTCCTGGCCGACCTTGAGCACGTCTTCGGGCTTCTCGATCTTCTGGTCGGCGATTTCGCTGACGTGCAGCAAGCCTTCCAGGCCCGACTCCAATTCCACGAACACGCCGAAGTTGGCGATCTTCGTGACCTGGCCCTTGATGACCATGCCGGGGCGGTAGTGGGTCGGGATGACGGTCGTCCACGGGTCTTCCTGCAGGTGCTTCAGGGACAGCGCGATGCGCTGCTTTTCCTGATCGACCGACAGAACGACCGCTTCGACGTCGTCGCCCTTCTTAAGCACTTCGCTGGGGTGACCGACCTTCTTGGTCCAGGACAAGTCGGAAACGTGCAGCAGGCCGTCGATGCCTTCTTCGATCTCGACGAACGCGCCGTAGTTGGCGATGTTGCGGACCTTGCCGGTGACGACGCTGCCGGGCGGATACTTCTCGGCCACGCGTTCCCAGGGGTTTTCCTCGACCTGCTTCATGCCGAGGCTGATTTCCTGCTTGTCCTTGTTGATCTCCAGCACCTTGACCTTGACGACCTGGCCCTGGGCCACGACTTCGCTCGGGTGGTTGATGCGTTTCGTCCAGGACATTTCGCTGATGTGGACCAGGCCTTCGACGCCGGCTTCCAGCGTGCAGAACGCGCCGTACGACATGATGTTGACGACTTCGCCGTCGTGCACCGTGCCCACCGCGTAACGCTCTTCGATGTTCTCCCACGGCGAAGCTTCTTTCTGCTTCAAACCGAGGGCGATCTTTTCCTTGTCCTTGTCGACCTGCAGGACCTTGACCTCGATCTCCTGATCGATCTTGAGCATCTCGGTCGGGTGATTGATCCGGCCCCAGCTCATGTCGGTGATGTGCAGCAGGCCGTCGATGCCGCCCAAGTCGATGAACGCGCCGAAGTCGGCGATGTTCTTGACCGTGCCTTTGATGATCGCGCCGACCTGAATCTGGTCCAGCGTGTTCTTTTTCAGTTCTTCGCGCTGCTGCTCAATGAGCTTGCGGCGGCTGATGACGATGTTGCGACGCTCGTCGTCGATTTTCAGGATGACGGCGTCGATCTGGCGGCCGATCCAGTCGCTGATTTCGCCGGGGCGGCGGATGTCGACTTGGCTGGCGGGAAGGAAGACCGGCACGCCGATGTCGACGAGCAGGCCGCCCTTGATCTTCTTGGTGGCCTTACCCGAGACCGGGTCGCCTTCCTTCTTTGACTTCATGATCCCTTCCCAGTTGATGATGCGGTCAGCCTTGCGCTTGCTGATCCGCACCGTCCCTGAGTCGTGATCCACGTCTTCGACGAGCACTTTGACTTCGTCGCCGACTTTGACGTTTTCGGGTTCGTCGAACTCGCCCTTGTCCAGCAGCGACTCGCTCTTGCGGCCGAGCTCGACGAGGAACTCATCGCCACTGACGCCGCTGACGCGGCCGTTGACGATGCTGCCGGGTGCGAGATCGATCAGGTCTTCGGACCCGACGAGCTGGTCCATTTGGACGTCGCCTTCGCCCAAGGCCAGTGCCACGGCGGCGTCGGCCTCGAGTTCGAAATCACCCAGCGAATGAAGCAGATTGTAATCAACCATAAACGGACTCAAAAAAATGCGACGACGGCATTGCACCGGATCGTCTTGGCGTCAGAACCCACGGCGGACCACCCGCCCGATCATCACGCCCCACAGGGACGGCGACCGCTGCCACCCCAAAGGGTGGCGAAACGTCAAAGTATACCCGCGGCCGATGGCCGCACAAGGCTGGAAGGGCGTAATCGACCCGTTAAATACGATCGCTTGAACCGGCAATTTGATGTGAAGTTCGGTGCGGCCGGCGGCATGCCTGCCGGCTAAACGAACACGGGCCGCCCGTTCTATTTCATTCCGCCGGCGATGCCAGTTGCTCGGCCAGGTGCTGTTTGAGTTGTTCCCAATTAACCGGCTTATTGAAAAAATAAGTCGCCCCGACGTGGGAAAGCGATTTGAGCACTTCGGTGGAGGTGTCGCCGCTGAGGACGATGATCGGGACGCTCGCCCCGAGTTTGTCGCGCAGCTTCTGGGACAGCACCAGGCCGTTGATGTCGGGCAGGTGAATGTCGGTGATCACGGCGTCCGGCTGGATGTCCCGCACCGCTTCCATCGCGGCAGCGCCGCTCGCGCAATGCACGGGCGAGTAACCGATCGATTGAAGGTACCGCACCATGGCCAAGCCGAGAGAGGGGTCGTCTTCGATCAGCAAAATAGTCACGTTTTCACGAGGCAACGCCATGAATACAACTGTCCTTTCGCAACAATCCGGCCTCGCCAGGGCCGTTTATTTATAGGCCGCTGGTTTGCCTGCGAGTTTCGGAAATATTAGTCGAAGCCGGGTCAGGCCAAATGTCCTTCGTGATGACCGGCCGCCGTGGTGTCGTGGCCGCGGTCGTTCTCGCGGTAGCGAAACGCCACGGCGAGTGCCAACGCTGAAAAGAGTGCGACGGCCGATTGCGTCCACCAGATAGAGGCGTAATCGACGCCGTTCGCGGTTTCGAACCGGCCCAGCACGGCGCTGTTGTAAATCCCCGCCAGGATCGGGCCGACGCCGAGGATGATAATCCCGAATACGGTCTGCGCGGAGTGCCGAATGTCGTCGCCGGCGACTTTTTCGACGAACAAAAATGAGCCCGCGAAAAAACAGCCGTAGCACAACCCGTGCAACGCCTGCGACGCGATCACGAGCGGCGCTGGCTGGCCGAGGGCGAAGATCGCGAACCGCGCCGCATAACCGAGGCAGCCGAGGATCAGCACGGTTTTGTAGCCCAATCGCTTCAGCAGCACGGCCAGCACCAGCAGGAACAGTGCCTCGCTCGCCTGTCCAATGCCGAGCACCGGGCCGAAGTTCTCCGGCTTCACGCCGACGACTTGCTCGAAGAACGGCGCGGCCCGCATGAAGTAGACCTGGTGGATCATCGCGATCGGCAGGGCGACCAACGTCACCACGAGGAACGACGGGTTGCGGAGCAGGCCGAACGCCTTCTTGAATGCCAGCGGCTCACGCGCCGTGCGGTTCGGCGGCGTCTTAGGCAGGCCGAAAAAGGCGTAAAGCGCGTACACCACGGACAAAATGCCGCTGGCCGTCAGTGCGTCGGCAATGCGGGCGTTATTGACGGCCGGGTCGGCGTGGGTCAGCCACAGCTTCGTAAAGCCGATCGACGCCACCACCCAGCCGGCCGTGCCCCAAAGCCGCACGGGCGGGAACTGCTTTTCCGGGTCGGGCAGGTTCTGGAACGCGATGCTGTTGCTGAGTGACAGCGTCGGCATGTAAACGATCGAATAGCCGATCGCGACCAGCAGAAACGGCCCGAACGCGTGCACGTGGGCCAGCACCACGTTCAACACCCCGCCCACCAGCAACAGCAGGCCGAGTGCCCGCTCGGCGTTCATAAAGCGGTCCGCCACCTGGCCGGCGATGAACGGCGCGCCGAGCGCCCCGATCGATGCCGCCAGCCCCAGAATCCAGCCCACTTGTCCGCCGGTGAACCCGAGGCCGCCGTTTTCCGGCTTACTGCCGAGATAATTCGCCAGGTACGGCAACCAAATGCCCCAGACCGCGTACTGCAAGAGCATCATCACGGAAAGGCGAGGCCCGATCAGCGGGGCGCTTCGGACGGGCGTCGGGGCCAACGGGTCGGCAGTCGAAGTCATGGGCCCGGTAGCTTAGACCAAACGCACTCCGCGCGTCACGTCCGGGCCGTTCGCGGCGTCAGGCGCTACCGGTGCGGGCAGTTTCGTCTTTTACGGCCAGTCTCTCTAAAGTGTTCGGCACTGCATGGGCATTCGCGCGAAACTCATTCTCTCCACCTGTCTGCCGCTGCTGGTCATTTACGTGGTCGTCTTGAGCCTGGACTACGTCAAATCCAGCGAGGACGCGCTTCAACAGATCGAACAATTGGTCGCGCAGCGCGCCTCGGCAGAGGCCGTTCAGGTCAATGCGCGGTTGACGGCGGTGCAGCAGGTCGTCGCCCGGGCCGCTTACTTGCTCGCTAATCGTCCGGGCACCGCCAGCCCTGCAGGCGCTCCGACGCCGCCCGCAGCCCCGGAGCCCGTTCTCCCGTTACCGCCGGACAGCCCGACGTTGCTGAACGCGCCTGAAACGCCTTCGCCGACGCGCGGTGGTTTTGGCGGCTTTGGCGAGTTCGGACGGAGCGGCAGCCGCATCGCCGAAGGCCTGATGCAGTCGCAATGGACGGCGGCCATCTTTGTCCGATACGAACCCGGTGCGCCTCGGCCGGCCCGGGCACCCGAACTTTTCGGCCTGCAGCGCGCCAAGACCGAGCGCCCGCCGTTCGAACCTTTCTACCCAACCCCTGCCGCCGCCGCGCGCATCGCGGCCAAGGCGGCCGCCGAAGGCAAAGGGCTTTGGCTCGAGCCTGACGAAGTAGGCGACATCGGTCTGGGCGCGTCGTGCGTGTTTGCCGAACCTTTCTTTTCACCCGAAGACGGCCGTCTTCTGGGCGTCGTCTGCGCCAGCGTGCCGGTCGAAGTGCTCCGCTACCTGCGCACCGATTCGCCGATCCAGTCGCAGCTGCGCCGAATCCTCACCGGCCAGCCGGCCACCCGGCCGACGACCGACGCTGAAGCACCTCGTTCGCTCGCTCACGGCGGCTATCTGCTGATCGACCGCCGTGGTCAGATCCTGTCGCGGCCCGACGGCAAACGACAGGGCACGCCACTGGCGGTGGGGCCCGACGACGAAGAACTGCGTGCCGCGATCGACCGTTCACTCAAAGGCTCCGGCGAGATCGTCCTGGCGGGCGGCCTGAACGAAGCGCTCGGCGAGTTCGCGCCGCGCGCCCGCTACGTGCTGGCCATGGAACCGCTGCCCGTCACCGGTTGGCTCTACGTCACGGCCGCCCCGGAATCGGATCTGCTCGGACCGGTGCAGGAGCGCCTGGTCCGCCGCGGCATCTACCTCGGCGGCAGCCTGCTGGTGCTGGTCGGCATTGTCAGCGTCGTGCTGACACGCTTCTGCCGGCCCATCGAACAGATGGCCACCACCGTGCAGCGTCTGGCCAGCGGCGACCTCGACATCGCGCCCGTTCCCGTCGCCGCCCGTGACGAACTGGGCCAGCTGGCCAAGGGCTTCAACGACATGACCGGCCGGCTGCGGCACCACGTGCGCGAGTTGACCGAACAGACGGCGGAGCGGGAAAAAGTCGATAGCGAACTGCGCATCGCCCGGCAGATCCAGAGCGACCTGCTCCCGCGCACGTTCCCGCCGTTCCCGGACCGGCAGGAGTTCGCGCTGCACGCTGTGAACATTCCCGCCCGCCACATCGCCGGCGACTTTTTCGACTTCTTCTTCCGCGACGACCAACTGACGATCGTGATCGCCGACGTCAGCGGCAAGGGCGTGCCGGCCGCCCTGATGATGGCCGTGACGCGGACGATGCTGCGCAACCTGTCCGAGAGCGGCCTGTCGCCCCAGGCGATCGTCGAACGCCTGAACCGCATGCTGGTGGAAGAGACCAAGCCCGGTTTGTTCGTCACCATGATGCTCGGCCAATACGAGCCGCATACGGGTCGACTGACGTACGTGAACGCCGGCCACCCGCCGGCCGTCTGCGTCCAACGCGCCGGCCGAGTCGTAACATGCTGCCCGCCCACCGGCCCGCTGCTGGGCGTCGACAACACCGGCCTGCTCGGGCCGTTCGAACAGGCAACGATCGTGCTGAATCCCGGCGACACGCTCCTGCTCTACACCGACGGCGTGACCGAAGCGCACGACGCATCGAACGTCATGTTCGGTGAAAAGCGGCTGATCGAACGGGCCACGGCGCTGGCCGACGCGGAACCGCCGGATCTGTGTGAAGGCGTGGTCAGCACCGTGATGGCGTATCAGCACCAGAATGCCGCCGACGACGTGACGCTGGTGGCCCTGCAGCGTCGCTAAATGTTCCCGCCTTTCATTCGCATCCAGCCGACCGACTTCGCGGCACGGCCCGCTTCCGCAGGCCTGTGATAAGGCGTCCAGACCGGTTGACGCCGCGCCGCCAACTCTTCGACGTCTCGCCGACGCAGTTGATATACTCCGCGCATGGCTCCCACCTTTGTCCGTCAGAACGTGCGCGCGATGCACGGCTATTCGCCCGGCGAACAGCCGGCAATGGGCGAGCGCGTGATCAAGCTCAACACCAATGAGAACCCGTTCCCGCCGTCGCCGAAGGTGATGCAGGCGATCCGCGAGGTCGAGCCCGAACTGCTGCGCCGCTACCCGCACCCGCTGGCCGACGACTTCCGCCGCGCGGCCGCGAAGGTGCTCGGCGTCACGCCGGACATGATTCTGGCCGGCAACGGCAGCGACGACATCCTGACCATCGCCACGCGCACGTTCATCCCGCCCGGCGGCACGCTCGCGTTCCCCTCGCCGACCTATTCGCTCTACAGCATTCTCGCCGGCTTGGAAGAAGCGAGCATCGCGAAGGTGCCTTGGAATGACGGCTGGACGCTGCCGATCGATGCGCTGGTGGCCACGAACGCGAACGCCATTTACCTGGTGAACCCGAACGCCCCGTCCGGTTCGATCGTTCCGCCGTCGGTCGTCAGCGACCTGGCAAACAAGTTCCCCAGGCTCCTGCTGGTCGACGAAGCTTATGCCGACTTCGCCGATACGAATTGCCTCGACCTCGTCCACAAGCACGCGAACGTCGTCATCAGCCGCTCGCTCAGTAAAAGCTATTCCCTGGCCGGCCTTCGGTTCGGCTATGCCGTCGCGCACCCGACTGTCATCCGCGAGATGATGAAGGTGAAGGACAGCTACAACTGCGACGCCATCGCCATCGCCGCCGCGACCGCTGCCGTGCAGGATCAGGACTATGCCCGCATGACGTGGGATCATGTTCGCTCCGAGCGGACTCGCCTGACCACAGAGCTGACGGCGCACGGTTTCACGGTGCTGCCGAGCCAGGCGAACTTCCTGCTCGCCCGCGTGCCGGGCGACGGCGGCGGGGCGATGTACGACGCGCTCAAGCGGATGGGCATTCTGGTTCGCCATTTCGATTCCGACGAACTGCGGGCCTACATCCGAATCACCGTCGGCACGACGACCGAAAACAACGCACTGCTCGGCGGCATTCGCGAACTGCTGACGCACGAAAAAGCGGCATAGCGCTCGTTATTTAGCGATACCGCTCGCAGGGAGATGTTCAGAATGCCTCGCAAGCGAGGCGGCTAACCGCTATTTTCACGCCATGGACCGCACCGCCGACCTTTCCCGCGATACGAACGAAACCAGGATCAAGCTCTCGATCAACCTCGACGGCCGCGGCACGTCCAGCGTCCGCACCGGCGTCGGGTTCTTCGACCACATGCTCGATCTGCTGGCCAAGCACGCCTTGATCGATCTGACCGTTCAGGCCGACGGCGACTTGCACGTCGACCAGCACCACACCATCGAAGACGTCGGCCTGCTGCTCGGCCAGGCCATCGACAAGGCCGTCGGCGACAAACGTGGCATTTACCGCTACGGCTGGGCGAACCTGCCGATGGACGAAAGCCTCGCCCGCGTCGCCCTCGATTTGTCAGGCCGGCCGGCGTTCGTCTTTTCCATCCCTTTCAACGGCCCGCTCATCGGCGACTTCGCCGCCGAACTGGTCGAAGAGTTCTTCAAGGCGCTATCGAATGCCGCCAAGATCAATCTGCACATCGACGTGCCCTACGGCCGCAACAACCACCACATGGCGGAGGCGACGTTCAAAGCCTTCGCCCGTGCCCTACGCCAAGCCGTGACCATCGACCCTCGCGCCGCCGACCAGGTGCCCAGCACCAAGGGCACCCTGATCGTCTGACGTCTTCAAGGCAGGCCCGCTGAAGCGGGCCTGTCTGCTGCCTACGATGTTCGAATCATGCAATACCGCACCCTCGGCAAAACGGGCTACAGCGTCTCGGCCATCTCCTTCGGCGCCTGGGCCATCGGCGGTTCGTGGGGTGACGTCAGCGATGACACCTCGCTGGCCGCCCTGCGGAAGTTCGTGGAACTCGGCGGCAACTTCATCGACACCGCCGACGTCTACGGCGACGGCCGGTCCGAGCGTCTGATCAGCCAGGTTCTCAAAGAACACCCGGGCCGCCTGAAAGTCGCCACCAAGGCCGGCCGTCGGCTCGATCCGCACGTCGCCGAGGGATACACGCCGGCGAACATCGAGGCGTTCGTCGACCGCTCGCTGAAGAACCTCGAAGTCGAGTCGCTCGACCTCGTCCAGCTCCACTGCCCGCCGACGCCGGTCTACGGCAACAGCGCCTTGTTCGCCGGCCTGCACGACATCCAGCAGAAGGGCAAGGTCCGCCACTGGGGCGTCAGCGTCGAGACGATCGCCGAGGCGATGGAGGCGATCCAGTACGACAACGTCTGCACGGTGCAGCTGATCTTCAACGTCTTCCGCCAACGGCCCGCTGACACATTTTTCGACGCGGCCAAACAGCGGAACGTCGGCATTCTCGCCCGCGTCCCGCTCGCCAGCGGCCTACTCACCGGCAAGTTCAAGCCCGGCCAGCAGTTCGCCCAAGACGACCACCGCAACTTCAACCAGACCGGCCAAGCCTTCGACGCCGGTGAAACCTTCAGCGGCCTCGGCGACCACCTTGACGACGCCTACGCCGCCGTCGAGGAACTGAAGAAGATCGTCCCGCCCGGCCAGACGCTGACGCAGTTCGCCCTGCGCTGGATCCTGATGCACGACGCCGTGACGTGTGCGATCCCTGGTGCGAAAGACGCGGACCAGGCGGCCGCCAACGTCGCCGCCGCCGCTCTACCGCCGCTGACGGCCGAGCAGATGACCGCAATCCGCGGCGTCTACGACCGATACATCAAGGCGCATGTCGATGGCCGCTGGTAAACGTTCACGGCTCACCGCCGGCCTGATTGCCACACTTGTGGCCAGCGGTTGTCGGTCCGCCGACCCGTCGCTCTACCCGCCACGGCACGGCGAGCCGGCGGCTGAGGCGATCGTCCTCGACAACCACTGGCACACGGCCTTGATTTTCCGCTCCGAAGACCTGCCGGCCGATCTGCGGTCGCAACTGCTCGGCTTTGCCGACCGCCGGTACGTGATGGTCGGCTGGGGGGACGAAGGGTTTTTCCGGGCGGAGGAAATTTCGCCCGGTTTGGTGGCGCAGGCCCTGTTCTACAGCCGCGGCAGCGTGATGCTGGTCGTCGGCTTTGACGGCATTCCGGAGTTCCACTTCGCCGACGAAGTCGACATCTACCGCATCCCCGTCCGCGCGGCTGGACGCGACCGCATGATCGCCGCCGTGTCGGCCGCCTTCCGCCGGAGTGACGGTAAGGTCATCGACACTGGCCCCGGCATCGACGGCGGCCGGTTCTTCGCGGCGAGCGGCCGCTACGCGTTCTACCGCACCTGCAACCACTGGACCGCTTCCATGCTGACGAACGCCGGCCTGCCGATCACGCCGGCGTACGCGGCGACGGCGGGGAATGTCGCGTTCCAACTCCGGCAATTGCCAGGCCTACTCAAGAACGGCCGGCCTATACCATTGCCGTTAAAGCCTGACGCGGCCGCGTTGCGGCTCGCCCGGGGCGGCAGGCCGTGACTTTGGCAGGGGCTACGCCTGGCGTCGCCCCTGTCAAAAGCGTCTGTTACTTCCGCATCTGCGGGAACGTGCCGACCGTCGGCAACTCGCCCACCAGCGGCTTGGCGTAGTCGATGAACGCCTGCGTGATGTCGTTGCCGTTCTTGATGTACTCGGCGGCCAGGTGCTTGGTGTCTTTCGCGACGTTCTTGATGCTGGTCGATTCCAGCTCGATCTTGTAAGGGCTGGTGCTGACACGTTTCATCACGACGCTCAGTTCCATGTTGGCGTTGTCGGCCGAATAGGGCACAGCTTGGCGGCCGACTTCGCGGGCTTCCTTTGCGTCGCTCTCGCTGACGTAGCCGGCGAAGCTGCGCTGCAGGTAGCCGAACGTGTCGGCGCGGACGCGCAGTTTCTTGCCGCCCGCCGGCGTGAGCTTGCGCGTGACCAGGCCGGCCAGGTAATCGCCGAGCGCGCCGGTGCCGCTGAGCTGGATGTTGCCGTGGGAATCTTTTTCGATGTCCTTGGTCATGTTCTCGGCCCAGGTCCGGCCGTCAGGCGTGCTGATGCCTTCGCTGACGGCGATCAGGCAACGGCCCTTTTTGCTGTAGATGGCGTCCACGTCGGCGAGGAACTTCTCCTCAGTCACGGCCGCCTCGGGCACATAAATGAGGTGCGGGCCGTCGCCTTCATACTGGCGAGCGAAAACGCTGGCGGCGGTCAGGAAGCCGGCGTTACGGCCCATGATCACGTCGACCTTGATCCCGGGCAGACTGGCGTTGTCGTAGTTGTCGCCCATCATCGCGCTGGCGACGAACTTGGCGGCCGAGCCGAAGCCGGGCGTGTGGTCGTGGACGCGCAGGTCGTTGTCGATCGTTTTAGGAATGTGGAACACGTGCAATTCGTGCCCGTCGGCGGCGGCCATTTCCTGAACGATGCGGGCGGCGTCGGCGCTATCGTTGCCGCCGATGTAGAAGAAGTAGCGCACGTCGTTCTGCTTGAAGTTCAGCATGATCTTCCGGCAGTACTCGGCGTCGGGCTTGTCGCGCGTGCTGCCGAGCGCCGACGACGGCGTGCCGGCGATCTTCTCCAGCAGGTCGGCGGGCACGTCGTTCAGTTCGATGTAATCGTTGCTGACAATGCCGCGTACGCCGTGGCGGCAGCCGAGCAGTTTTTTGATGTGCGGGGCGCTCTTGCGCACTTCTTCGATGACGCCGACGAGCGACTGGTTGATGACGCTGGTGGGTCCGCCCGATTGTCCGACGACTGCGTTGCCTGTGGTGGCCATGATGTTTCCTTCAATGCGAAAAAAGTTGCCGCGATGATAGGGCGAGGTCGCTGCGCGGCAAGGCGTGGCTAAGTCTGATTTTTGGCGGCCATCTTGTTCCGCCAGATTACAAACGCGCAGCGCGGGTCAAGTGCAGGGCCAGTCGGGGATAAGGCGAAAACAGGACGCGCCACGGCCGTACGGCCCTTGCCCAGACCGCCGTGTGACTTATGGCCGGTCACAATCGCACCTGCGGCTCGGCCTCTGGTTCCCTCTCCCGGTATGGCCGGGAGAGGGTTAGGGTGAGGGCTGCCGACGAACGAGGTACACGGCGAGAATAGATGGCGATGCTTCAGCAAGGTTGCGCTTTCGATCGCTCAG
>DASVSC010000057.1:0-13546 GCA_036388295.1 Tepidisphaeraceae bacterium
CCTAACCCTCTCCCGTGGGTACACGGGAGAGGGAACCAGAAGGACTTCTACGCCAGCGCCCGCACGACGTACACATTCGTCGACTCGGCCGGCAAGCGGACGTCGACGCCGTCAGAGGCCAAGGCGTCGGCGTCGAGCGTGGCCACCGCTTCGTCCGTCGCGCCGTCGCGGTTGAGCCGCAGGCGGACCTCGATCCGGCCATTCAAGCCGCACAGGCTCAGCAATTCCGCCGGCACGCGCACGCGGCCGCCCGTTTCCTGCCCGCGGTCGAAGTTCGCCACCACCAGCAGCAGCCGGCCGGCGGCTTCGTCGTAGCGGGCGAACGTGTAAAACGCCGCGGGGCAGTCGGCGAACCGTTCGGGCCGGTTGAAATACTTCAGGCCCCAATAGCCGTCGCCGCGCACGCACGGGTCCTGGCACAGGGCCAGCAGATCGGCGTAAAACGAACGCAGACGAACCTGCCATGACGACAGGCGGCCACCGTCGTAGGCGTGGCCGTTCACCCACTTGGCCATTTCCGGCATCGTCCAGTAGTCGAACACCGTGGTCCGCCCGTCACGGCCGCTGTAGCCTTCGGCGTCGGCGCCGGGTTCGCCGACTTCCTGGCCGTTAAGCATCAGCACCGGGCCGGGGCCGCACAGGTATTGCAGCGGGGCCAGCAGATAGCCCGCGTCCGCCGAGCCGAAGCCGCTGTTGCCGGTCCAGCCGGCGTCGGGATTGACGGGCGAGGCGATGCGGCGCTCGTCGTGGTTTTCCATGTACTGGACCATGCGTCGCCGCTCGGCCGGCGACACCGACACCAGGGCCGCGTGGTAATCGTCCTGGCCGTTCGGCCGGTCGAGGTAAATGCGCTTGAGCGCGTCGTACGACGCGTCGTTGTAGACGGCCTGGAAACCGCTATCGATCAACTGCTGCCGCTGGGTGATCGGGTCGCCGCTGCCTTCCCACGGGTAGGCCTCGGCGATGAAGTAGGCCTGCGCGTCGCGTCCTTTGGCCCGCTCGAGCAGGAACCGCCACGCCTCGGGCGGGACGTAGTGGGCGAAGTCGCAGCGAAAGCCGTCGACGCCACGCCCTTGCCAGTAGGCCAGGATTTCGTCCATCAGGTTCCACAGACGTGGACGCGGGTCGTAATGGCCGGTGTGGTTTACGAAGTCGTAGCCGAAGTTCAGCTTCACGGTTTCGTACCACGGGTCGGGGCCGGGGTCGGTTTCGGCGCAGTTGTTGCCGGTGACTTTGACGGGCCGTTTGGCCGTGCCGTCTTCGGGCGGGTAGAGGCCGTCGAAAGTGACGCCCGGCGGGTTCCAGTGCGCCGGCCGCGACAGGCGCAGTGGCCGGCCGGGGCGGTCGACCAGGTAGTAAAAATGATTGGCGGGAGAAAAGAAGACGCTCGTGTCGTCGCCGACGCCGAAGTTCAGGTCGGGCCGGACGACCGATCCATAGCCGCGGGCGACGTGGTTAGGGACGAAGTCGATCATCGCCTTCATCCCGGCCTCGTGGACGCGCCGCACCAGGGCGTCGAACTCCGCTAAACGGTTGGCGGGTTCAACGGCGTAATCGGGCGAGACGTCGAAGTAATCACGAATCGCGTAGAACGACCCGGCGATGCCTTTGACCACGTCCGGGTCGTCCGCCGGCAGGCCGAGGGCGGAATGGTCGGTGAGCGTCGCCTGCCGCAGACAGCCGGTGAGCCAGACGTGGGTCACGCCCAGGTCGCGCAGCTGTCGCAAGGCCGCCGGCGTGACGTCCGCGAACTTCCCGCTGCCGTGGGTCGCGAGGGTGCCGTTCGGCCGATTCGTGGGGTTCGTGTTCCCGAAGTAGCGGACCACGAGCTGGTAAATGATCGGCTTGGTTTCCATCGACAACGCCCGTCCCGGCAAACGCCCGCGGCCGGGCGGCGGACAGTGTATCCAGCGGCGCGGAAAACGCGCGGGGCGGAGGACGCCTCGGGCTCCCCCTCCCCTTGCGGGAGGGGGTGGGGGGAGGGGTTTCCTCATGCGAGAACCGCAACGACAACCGAAGGACCCCTCCCCTAACCCCTCCCGCAAGGGGAGGGGGACCAGAACACGCGCGCCGGGTCATCTACAAATGTGGGCAAAAAACGCCGTGCGGCCGCCGCGGCGGCCGGGAACGGGGCCGGGCGTCGCCTGGTCGTTCCTGCCGCAGCGGGGCCTTAATCTAAGGGATGCCTGAGTGTGACTGTCGGGCCGGCGGTGTCCAGCGGAATCGGCCGGAATCGTCGCCGTCGGTTCAATCGCTCGCCGTCAGTTTGATCGACCAGCGGTAGACGCCGGGCCGGATCAGGTGGGGCGCACGGACGGATTTGCCCCAGCCGACGTCGCCGCCGACGCCCATGTGGCGGTGGTCGAGGAACAGATACAGCGGGCCGGTCGTCGGCAGGTCCGTCGTATGTAGCGCACTGGCCAGGGTTTCGGTGGTGAAGCGGTGCAGCGACCAGTGCAGCGGCGTGTCCGATTCGACCGAAAGCCCGCGGCCGTCGGCGGATTGCAGGCGGATCAGCCGGGCGTCCTCGCGGCCGCCGAACTCGCCGGGGCGGATGTACGGGCGTGACAGGGCGTCGACGTGGCTGTCGTATTTTCCGACGAAGGCGGACGACTTGCGGTCGCTGTAATTCTCGTGCGGGCCACGACCTACGTAGCTCACCCGCGTCGGCCATTCGCCCAGCGTCAGGCGCAGGCCGACGCGCGGCGGGGTGGCGAACGCGTCGGGCAGGGTCGCGGCCGCCGTGATGAGCACCTGATTTTCCGCGATTTCGTACGTCAGCCGCAGGTCGATCGACGCGTTCGTGCCGCTGTAAGTCTGGTGCGTACGCACCATTAGGCCATTCGAGCCGAGCGGCGTCGCGGTCGTGGAGAGGGTGCGGGCGACCAAAGCGTTCAGGCCGCTCGCCTCCCACTCGGCCGCGTAGGAGTTGCCGCCGCGGTCGTTGTCGGTCGTCGCGCGCCAGAACTCGCCTCGGATCGGGCCGGACAGGAGGGCGTTACCCTTTTGCTGCCAATGACTTAGCATGCCATCGGTGAAGGCGAACGTCGACGCGCCGGCCGAGACGTTACCGGGGTCGGCCGGCCGGACGTTCGCGCCGGGGCGGATATCAAGCGACACCGGCGCCTCGGCCAGCGTGTGTTCGTCCTCGGCCACGACGTAACCCGCGTCGGCCCAGAAGGTTGTGTCACGCAGGGCGAACTCGGTGCGCAGCGTCCGCAGTCGGCCGGGCGTGGCGGCGGGGAGGCGGATGTCAATTCGCGCCGTCCTGCCGGCCGGCACATCGCCCGGCGAGAGTTCGCCGGCGGCGGTCTCCACGCCGTCCTCCAGCAACCGCCAACGGCCGGCCAGGTGGGCGAGGGAAATGTGGTCGTAACGGTTGTGAATGTCGAGCGTCAGCGTGTCGCTTGCGAGCGCAACTCGTTCAGTGGCCACGCGTTGGTGACACCACTTGGCTTCGTAGTACGTCGGGTGGACGGTGCGGTCGGGGTAGATGATGCCGTTGTTGCAGAAGGCGGCGTCGTGTTCTTTTTCGCCGAAATCGCCGCCGTAAGCCCAGTACGGGCGGCCGTCGCCCGTCTTGACGAGCACGCCCTGGTCGGCCCAGTCCCAAATGTAGCCGCCCTGCAAGCGGGCGTAAGCGTTGATTTCGTAGAAGCTTACGTTCGTCTTGCGCCGCGGCCGCTGCCAGACGTCGGCCCAGTAGTCGCTGAAATTGCCCAGGCTGTTGCCCATGGCGTGGGCGTATTCGCACTGAATTACCGGGCGGTGCTCATTCGGCTTGGTCGCCAGTTCCATCGCTTTTTCGACGGTGGCGTACATGGGGCAGATCACGTCGGTGGCCGGTGCGTCGCCGCAGGATTCATAATGGACCAGGCGCGTCGGGTCGCGCCCGCGGACGTAACCCGCCATGGCATCATGGTTTGGGCCGTAGCCGCTTTCGTTGCCGAGTGACCAGAAAACGATGCTGGGGTGGTTCTTGTCGCGTTCGACCATCCGGGCCACGCGGTCCACGAACGCTGGCAGCCATTCGGGGTCGTTGGCGAAGCGGCTCCAGGGGTTGGCGCCGTGGGTTTCGATGTTCGTTTCGTCGACCACGTACAGGCCATGCTCGTCGCATAAGTCGTACCAGCGGTTGATGTTAGGATAATGGCTCGTGCGTACGGCGTTGATGTTGCACTGCTTCATCAGGCGAATGTCGTCGAGCATCTGCTGCTCGCTGACGCACTTGCCGCCGACGTGGTCGAACTCATGCCGGTTGACGCCGGCGAAGATGACCCGGCGGCCGTTGACGTGGACGAAGCCGTCTTTCAGCTCCACCGTGCGGAAGCCGAAGTCGGCGGATTCAGCGCCTAACCCCTGGCCGGCTGAGGACTTGAGCGTGACGACCGCCCGGTACAGGTTCGGCGTTTCCGCCGACCAGGGGAGGGCGTTCGGGACGACGGTTTCGATGATCGCCAGGTTCGGCAGCGGGGCCCCGGAGTCGTTGGTGTTGGTGGTCGTGCGGATCTGGCCGGTCCGGGGCGCGAACCCGCTGACGGGCGTGCCGTCGCGGTGCAGGAGCGTAAGTTCGACGCTGGCGGCCACGCGTTCGGCCTCCTCCGCGCCGCCTAACCTTATGGCCACGCGGAGTTTACCGGTGTGGTCGGCGCGGACTTCGACGTCGGCGATGTGCATCGTCGGCACCGACAGCAACTCCACGGAGCGCTGCAGGCCCGACAGCCGCCACTGGTCCTGGTCTTCCAGGTAACTGCCGTCGCAGAACTTTAAGACGCGACAGGCCAGCACGTTACGGCCTTTTCGGAGCAGGGCGGTGACGTCAAACTCGGCGGGCAGGCGGCTGTCCTTGCTCATGCCGACGAACCGGCCGTTGAGGTGTACTTCGAGGTAACTATCGGCCCCGTGAAAGGTTAAGCGGTATTGCCGGCCGGCTTCGGGGTTGGCGTCGAACAGCCGGCGGTAATGGCCCGTTGGGTTGTCGTCCGCCGGCACGAAGGGCGGGTTGAGCGGGAACGGGTAGCGGATGTTCAAATACGCCGGCCGATCGAGGGTGTCGCCGGTGGCGGGGTCGATTAATGTCGCGCCGCTGGCGGGCATCTGCCAGGTGTGCGGCACGCGCACGCGGTCCCATTCGGAATCATCGAACGCTTCGGCGGTGAAGCCGTCCGGCGACTTCACTGGCGAGGCCGTCAGGCGAAAAGTCCAGTCGCCATCAAGACTTATGGCGTCGCCGCCGCTTTGCTGGCCGGCGTCGGCGGCGGTGCGGTAGCCACCGAGGCGGGCGTGGGCGGGCAGTTTGTTCGTGCCGAGCAGGCGCGGCGATTCCCAGGGATTAGACATGCGGGCATCATCCCCAATTCGGGCGGGCGCGTAAATGCGGGCCGGCCGCAATTTGGCGGGTCTTATCGTCTTGCGGGCCATCCGGTGACACGGCAAGCTGACGCGAATGCGTTACCAACCCTGGCCGGCCGTCCTGGTTTGTCTGATCGTCCTGATCGCCGGCGACTTGGCTGCGGCCCAACCGACGTCAGGCCCTGCGGTTACCGGCCGGCGCGTGGCGTCGCTCGACCGCGGGTGGCTGTTCCACTTGGGCGACGTCCCGTTCCCCGTCGTCACCGGCCACGGCATGAGCTACGGTAACGCCAAGGCCGGCAACGCTTTCGGTGCCGCGGCAATGGATTTCGACGACACCGCCTGGCGCACGCTGGACCTGCCGCACGACTGGGCCGTGGAAGGGCCGTTCGACCCGAAGGAAAACGTCTCGCAGGGTTACCGCCCGCGCGGCATCGGGTGGTACCGCCGCCACTTCAAAGTGCCGGCGGCCGACCGCGGGAAGCACATCGAAATCCAAATCGACGGCGTCGCCACCCACTGCACGGTGTGGGTCAACGGCAGCGTGGCCCACCGTAACTTCTGTGGCTACACATCGTTCTATATCGACATCACCCCGTTCGCCCGCTACGGCAACGAGGTCAACACCATTGCCGTGCGCGTCGACGCGAACGAACAGGAAGGCTGGTGGTACGAAGGGGCGGGCATGTACCGGCATACCTGGCTGGTCACGCGCGAGCCCGTGCACATCGCCACCGACGGCGTCTTCGCCCACCCCGTGCGCCAGCCGGACGGCGCGTGGACCGTGCCGGTGGAAGTAACGCTCAACAGCGCCGACAAAGCCGACGCGACCGTGCGCGTGGAGACGGCCCTGATCGATCCGGACGGAAAAGAAGTGGCCCGCGGGGGTTACGACGCGGCGGTCGGGGCGCTGGGCGACGCCGTGGCGCGATACGCGATTCCGGTCACCGGGCCGCGTTTGTGGTCGGTCGACGAGCCGACGCTGTACCGCTGCGTCACCACCGTCACGCGCGACGGCCTTGAAGTCGACCGGCTGACCACGGCTTGCGGCTTCCGCACCATCCGTTTCGACACCCAAAACGGCTTTTTCCTCAACGACCGGCCGCTGAAATTGCAGGGCGTCTGCAACCACCAGGACCACGCCGGCGTCGGCGTGGCGGTGCCGGATTCGATCTGGGACTTCCGCTTGCGCCGGCTCAAGAAAATGGGCGTCAACGCCTACCGCTGCGCGCATAACCCGCCGGCCAAAGAGTTTCTGGACGCCTGCGACCGCGCCGGCATCCTCGTCATGGACGAAAACCGCAACTTCAACACCGCCCCCGAATACATGCGACAGCTGGAATGGATGGTGCGGCGCGACCGAAACCACCCCAGCATCATCCTTTGGTCGGTGTTCAATGAAGAGCCGATGCAGGGCACATCGCAGGGGTACGAAATGGTCCGCCGGATGAGCGCGGCGGTGAAAAAGCTGGACCCGACGCGGCCCGTGACGGCGGCGCAGAACGGGGCCCTGACCACCGAACCGAACGCCTCCATGGCCGCCGACGTGGCCGGCATCAATTACCAGCACAACCAGTACGACGCGTTCCACAACCGTTTCCCTGACAAGCCCGTCACCAGTTCCGAAGACACCAGCGGCTTTATGACCCGCGGCGAGTACGTGACCGACAAGTCCAAGTTCATCATCGATTCCTACGACACACAGGCGGCCGACTGGGGCCGCACGCACCGGGACAGCTGGAAGCGTATTGCCGAGCGTAAGTTCCTGGCCGGCGGGTTCGTCTGGACCGGCTTCGACTACCGCGGCGAGCCGACGCCCCACGCCTGGCCGGCTGCCAGTTCGTTCTTCGGCATCATGGATTTGTGCGGCTTCCCGAAAAGTGCGTTCTGGATGCACCAGGCGCACTGGATTAAGGACAAACCCGTTCTGCAGCTGATCCCGCACTGGAACTGGGCCGGCCAAGAGGGCAAACCGATCAAGGTCATGGCCCTCACGAACGCCGAGAGCGTGGAGCTGATCCTCAACGGCCAATCGCTCGGCAGTAAGCCGGTCGACCCATTCATGTTCGTCGAATGGCAAGTGCCGTACGCCGCCGGCAGATTGGAAGCGATCGGCACCCGCGGCGGCCGTGAAATCGCTCGCCATGCAGTGGAAACGACGGGTGCCCCGGTGGCGTTGCGACTGGTGCCCGACCGGGCCGAACTGGCCGGCGACACGCTCGACGCGATGCCGGTCACCGTGCAGGCCATCGACGACAAAGGCCGACCCGTGCCGATTGCCAATTCGGCCGTGACGTTCGAGATCAGCGGCGGGGCCGCGATCATCGGCTTGGGCAACGGCGATCCGCTCGACCATGACCCGGAAATGGGCAACAAGCGCCGGCTGTTCAACGGGTTAGCGCAGGTCATCCTGCAGTCGAACAGAGCCGGCCCGGGCAGCCTGACGCTCAAAGCGACGGCCGACGGTTTGAACGCCGCGGAGTTGTCATTGCCGATTGCGGGGCGTGAAGCGCCGCTTGAGGTGCCGGCCACCCGGACGGCGCAATCCGTCGGTCGCTGGCGCATCTCACCCCTCTCCGCCGAGCGGCCCGACCCGAACCAGACGATCGCCGCGTCGGACCAGAACACCTGGTCGCCGGTCTCCGCCAACCGCACGCAAACCTTCGAGGCCGGCGGCTACGTGATTTACCGCGCGACCTTCACGCCCCGCGCCGCGGTCCGTAAGTCCGGTGGGCGCCTGACCTTGCCCGGCCTGACCGGCGCGGCGGAGGTGTGGATCGACGGCCGAAAGGTCGGCGAGCGTGCGGCGGCCGATCGCGGCGAACTGGTCTGCGACGTGCCCGCGGGGGACGGCGAACGGACGCTCAGTGTGCTGATCCGCGCCGAGCCCCGCGCCCGCGTCGGCCTCGGCGGGAACGTGACCGTCGAGCCGGCGGCGACGCCTTGAACGACCGAATAATTATCTTGTGGGATCGGCCGGCCCGGCGGACATAATGGGGCGGATGTACCCCGCGAGCGACGACTACGACCTGCTGCGGCAGTACGTCGAGACCGGCAGCGATGCCGCGTTCGCGCGGTTGGTCGCCCGTCACACGAACATGGTCTATAGCGCCGCCCGGCGACAGGTGGGGCCGGGCGGTTTGGCTGATGAGGTGACGCAGGCGACCTTCATCCTGCTGATGCGCAAGGCCGACCGCTTGCCGCCCGGCACCGTGATTGCCGGATGGCTTTACAAGGCCACGCGTTATGCCGCCCTCAACGCCCTGAAAGCTCAGGCTCGGCGGCGACGACACGAGAGGAAGGCGGGGCAAATGGCTCGCGCGCAACACCCAACCCGCTCGCCTTGGGCTCAGGTCGAACCGATGCTGGACGAAGCCCTCGCCCGGCTCGGTCCCGCGGACCGCGACGCCCTGGTGCTGCGCTACCTGGAACGCCAGAGCCTGGCACAGGTCGGCCGTACGCTGGGGGTGTCGGAGAACGCGGCGCACATGCGGGTGCAGCGGGCCGTCGAGAAATTACGCGGCTTCTTCAGCCGGCGCGGCGTGACGATGACGGGCGCGATGCTGGGCGTGGTCATCAGTGCCCAGGCGTCCGAAGCCGCGCCCGCGGGCCTGACGACGTCGCTGGGAATCGGCGCGCTGCGCGCCGCGGACGTTGGCCGCACCGGCCCGGCCCTGATCGCCGACGGCGTCACGCGCGGCCTGCTGGTCGGGCAAGCCCGGACGGCGGCTACAACTTTGGTCGCCGCGACCGTCGTCCTCGGCTTCGGCGTCCTCGCCGCCCGCACGGCGATTGATTATTGGCCCGCCACACAGGACGCAGTTGTGCCCGTCCGCGTTGAATCCTCAACCCCTCCCCGCATCGCGGTCGGCGGCCCGATGGACCTGCTCCCGTTGCGCGCGACGGCTGAACGCCCCTGACGCCGTCGGGGGCGTCGTGGTGGGTTCCCGTTCTTGCTCAATTTGTTCACACTAATGGTCGTCTGTGCCTGACGGATTCCTCTATAGTCAGTGCATCGCCGCGGCAGCGTGGTGATATTTTCTCCATGCGTGCCGACACACGTGCGACTGGTAAATTGGGGCGTCTTTTCTGTGTCCGCAGTCATCGTGCCTGACCACAACCGCAGACCTACGTCATCAAAAGCAGTTGTTCTTGACGCCCGCCACGATCAAGGGATATGTACGGCGGCCGTAGCCGACTCTGGTCGAACCCATTTCCAATTCTTCCTCCCGATCTGCCGAGGACCGTGTTGATGAACGCACGAAACGATTGTCCGATGCTCTTTGGAGGTGGCCTGTTCGGACAACGCTCAATCGGCGGAACGGCGCTGGTTGTCTTAGGCATTCTCGCCCAATCGAGTCCGGGGCAGACCGTTCAGTCGAACACGCGCAACGAGTTCCGGGCAGGGACCTCGCTCACGTCCGCCTCGAACTGGAGTCAGAATCGGCTTCCGGTCGTTTCGGACGACGCTGTTTTCGGTACTTCAAATGGGAACTCCGACTATTCACTGACCAGATCGACGCTCACTGTTGGGTCGATCAACGACGTCCGGACCGGAACGGCAAATCTTACGAACATCTCGACCACCGCGGCCAGCACGCTCACGCTCGGCGGCACCGGCAGCCTGGGGAACGGCGTATCGGGCGTCTCGAGTGATTTAATCTACGTGAACTCCGGGGCCAGCAGCACCGTGTTCAACATCAGTGGAGGCGACACACGATCGCTGAACTTGGTGTTAGGCCAAGCCGGTTCATTTAACGTCAGCACCGGCGCGACCCTCAATCTCGGCACAAGCGGTACCGCGAGCGCACTGAACAATGGCGGCTTTCAGTTGACGATCGTCGGGACCGGCCCGACGACCCTCGGCAGCACCACCGCCGGCACCGGCATGACCCTGACCGGTGCGGGTGGACTGACTAAAACGGCGACCGGACTACTCACAATCAACGGTGCGCACAGCTACTCGGGCGTCACAACCGTTTCGGCCGGCATCCTTAGCGTCAACACGCTGGCCAACGGGGGCGCGGACAGCTCCATCGGCTCGGTCTCGTCTGACGCGTCGAATCTGCTGCTGTCGAACGGGACCACCCTTCAGTACAAAGGTGCGGCCACTAACAGTGACCGCCTGTTCACCCTCAACGGCGTCGCCAACGGCAATGGCGTCACGATCGACGCCAGCGGCACCGGGCCGGTCAATTTCACCAACGGCGGCGCGATCGCCTACGGCGTAGGTGGCCAGAGCCGCACCCTCACCCTGAATGCCAGCGCCAGTTCGGGCAACAACACGCTAGCCGCGACGATCAACGACAACGGCACGGGCGTCGTTTCGGTCATCAAATCGGGCACAGGCACGTGGGTGTTGACCGGCAACAACAAATATTCAGGCGGCACGACCATCAGCGGCGGGGGGACGTTGGCGGTCGGGCACGACAACGCGCTGGGCATCGGGGCGTTGACGATTAATAACTCGGGCGGCGTTCAAAGTGCAGACCTCAACGCACGCACGCTCCCGAACGCCTTTATCAGCGGGCTTAACGGGGCCGTCATTCGTTTTGGCACTCAGGGCAAAACGACTGGCGACCTTCTCTTTTCCAGTTCGGCACAAGCGACGATCGGGTCGGAACTAAGAACGTTCGCGGTTCACAACACCACGACCTTTCAGAGCGGGTTTTCGGGTTCCGGCTCGCTGACTAAAGACGGCTTGGGGACGCTTATCATCAATGGCCCTGCCGAGAGCACAACGCCACTAACCGGAACCTTCGCCCGTGGCATTACCATCAGCAGTGACGGCGGCAACCTGCGCCTTGGCAACAGCACGGCGGCCGGCGCGGCTTTGATCACGATCAACGGCAGCGAGGCCCAAGGCGGTACGCTGCAGTTTGCCAGTTCCGCGGCCGGCTTGGACGTCGGCAATACCATCATGCTTTCCTCGGGCCGCAACGACCCGACGCTTTCCCCCGCCGGGTCCGCTCATTTGCAGAATGTGTTGGGCGACAACACGATCTCCACACCGCTGCCGATCCCGAATAGCGGCTCGGGCGTCCTCGTCCGGTCGGACAGCGGAACGCTCACCCTCAGCGGCAAGCTCGACGGGAACGCCGGCTCGACGCGGCGGGCGTATTACCTCTATGGGGCCGGTAACGGGAAAGTCACCGGCGTCATCGCTGCCGGGTCTTCGAGCACGACCACCCGAGTCGTCAAAGACGGAACAGGCAAGTGGACCCTGAGCGCTCAGAACACGTATTCCGGCCAGACCATTATTCGCGGCGGCACGCTGGTGTCCGACGGCGCCCACGTCGTAGGCAGCCCGCTTAAGTCCGGAACGGGTTCCGGCAACGTCGAGGTCCAAAGCGGCGGCACGCTCGCCGGCTCCGGCGGGACGGGTGGCGTGAGCGTTCTCACCGGGGGAACGATCACCGCCGGCAGTGGTTCGACCGCAGCAGACACGGTCGGCACGCTGTCGACCTCCAAGCAGCTCTGGTCGGCCGGCGGCGCGTACGCGTTCAAGATCGCCGAGACGGTTGGCGCGACGACGCCAGAGGGCTCAACCGCCGGGGCCGGCACGTATTGGGACAACCTTACGATGACGGCGTTGGGCTTAGGCGCGGACGTGACGGGGAAGTCGCCGTTCATCATCAAGGTCATCCCGCTGAAAGCGTTGTTCTTTCAGCCGGGCGCGAAGTTCCAGATCCTCAATATCACCAGCACGGATCGACCCGTTGACTCAGAGTTCACCGACAACTTCGTTCTGGATACCACGGCCTTGGGTATCCCGAGCGGCGAGTTCAGCCTGTCGACTCAGTCGTCCGGCGCCGGAATGAACCTGTTCCTGGGCTACGGCGGCGGCGTCCAGTCGGCCCCGGAACCGTCAACCCTGTTGCTGCTGGGCGTCGGCGGCGGCGTTTTGCTCACCCGGCGACGCCGTGAAATGTGTTGATTGCCTGTGGCTTGAGAGCGCACGCCTTGACCAACGGCGTCCGCCTGCCGACAGTGGTGCACAGGGCCCCTGGCGGGGGCGGTCGCTATGAAGATATTTAAAGTCATCGGCTTTCTTATTTTGGCCGTCCCGGCCATCGTTCTGCTCGCCATCGGGCCGCGGGCCAAGTACGAGGCGCCCAAGGGCGTGGTCGTCGTCGAATACTGGGAGAAGTGGACCGGCGAAGAGGGGGCCGCCCTTCAGGCAGTCGTCGACGACTTCAACCGCACGGTCGGAAAAGAAAAAGGCATTTACGTCAACTGCCTGTCGGCCAGCGGCGTGGTGCAGAAGACGCTCGTCGCCACCGCGGGCGGCGTGCCGCCGGACGTGGCGGGGCTGTGGGACAACATCCTCGCCCAGTTCGCCGCGCTCGGTGCGCTCGAGCCGCTCGACGACCTGGCCAAGGCGCACGGCATCACCGAGAAGACGTACAAAAAGGTCTTCTGGGACGAGTGTCACTACGACAACAAGCTGTACGCCCTGGTCAGCACGCCGTACGTGTATGCGTTGCATTACAACACGAAGATCTTTGAAGACAGCGCCGACAGGCTGCGCCAGGCCGGCCTGGACCCGACGCGGCCGCCCAAGACGATTGCTGAGTTAGACGCCTACGCCCAGGCGATTGACGTAAAGAACCCGGACGGCACCATCCGCGTCACCGGCTACCTGCCGCTGGAACCGGGCTGGGACATTTCTTATCTCCCGTACCAGTTCGGCGGCACGTGGTGGGACGCGGAGAACAAGAAGTTCACCTTCACGGACCCGAAAGTCATCGAGGCCTTCAAGTGGGTGGAAAGTTATTCCAAGCGGCTCGGCCGGTCGGCGGTGTCGGAGTTTCGCTCGGGCTTCGGAAATTACGATTCACCGCAGAACCCGTTCCTGGCCGGCACGACGTCGATGGTGTCGCAGGGCACGTTCTTCGCGAACGTGATTCACACGAAGAACAAGAGCATGTCCAAGCAGTGGGCGGCCGCGCCTCTGCCGACACTGCCCGGTTTGGCCGGCACGACGTCCGCGCAGGCCGACATTCTGGTGATCCCGAAAGGGGCCAAGCACAAGAAGGAAGCGTTCGAGTTCATCGCCTACATGAACCGCCAGGACGTGATGGAAAAGTTGTGCAACGCCCACTGCAAGATCTCGCCGTTGGCCGAAGTCAGCGAGGCGTTCCGGGCTAACCATAACAATCCGTACATCCGCGTGTTCGAAGACCTGGCCGCC
>DASVSC010000058.1:0-1754 GCA_036388295.1 Tepidisphaeraceae bacterium
ACCTGGTCCACCCGCCCCACCGGCCTGCTGAACGGCTGCCCGACCGGCGAAGTCAGCCTCAACGGCACCGTCGTCGCCACGCTGAAGCTCAGCGTGCCCGGTGAGCACAACCTGCTGAACGCCACCATGGCACTGGCTGCCGCGTACGCCTGCGGGGCCGATCTGCAGCCCGCCGCCGATGCCATCGGCACCTTCAAAGGCGTCGACCGCCGCCAAACCGAGCTCGGCCATTACAACGGCGCGACAATCGTCGACGATTACGCCCACCACCCCACCGAACTGCGGACGACGCTCAAGGCCCTTCGCGAGAAGTACAACCCGCAGCGCCTCGTCTGCATCTTCCAGCCCCACCAGCACAGCCGCACGCGGCATTTGATCGAAGACTTCGCCCGCAGCTTCACGCAGGCCGACCTCGTCATCATGCCGGACATCTTCTTCGTGCGCGACAGCGAGACGGAGAAGCAGGCCGTCTGCACGCAGGACCTGATCGATAAAATCGTCGCCGGCGGCCAACAGGCTGTTCACATTTCGACGTTCGAAGCTATCGTGAGCCACGTCCGCGCACTCGCCAGGGACGGCGACCTCATCGTCACGATGGGCGCGGGCAACGTGAACGAGATCGCGAACGAACTCGTCGACGCCTAAGCGTTAGGTAGCCGCAGATGAACGCAGATAAACGCGGATAAGAACGACTATTTTCTTTTCTTATCCGCGTTTATCCGCGTTCATCTGCGGCCCAAAAGAATCTGGAACCGCCTAGATGCAACTGGCCACGCCTAAACCGTTCGAAGGCCTCGACGCCATCGTCACCGCCGACGCTCCGCTCGCGCCGCTGACCTGGTACAAGATCGGCGGCCCGGCGAAATACCTCGTTCGGCCGAAGTCCGTCGAACAGCTGCAGGAAGCCAGCCGGCGCTGCGTCGAGCACGGGTTGCCGATTTACGTGCTCGGCCATGGCGCGAACGTGCTGGTCAACGACCGCGGCGTCGACGGGGCCGTGTTCCGCTTCGACGACCCGTTTTGGTCGAATGTCGACGTCAGCGGCGACAACGTCAAAGTCGGCGCGGGTGCGGACATGGCCAAATTGGTCGTGAACCTCGCCCGCCAAGGTTTGGCCGGCTTCGAATGCATGGCCGGCATTCCGGGCACCATCGGCGGCGGTATCCGCATGAACGCCGGCGGTAAATACGGCGACATCGGCGCGATCGTCTCCCGCGTGACCGTCATGGACAGCCACGGCGAAGTCTTCGAGCGCACCAAACAAGACCTCGTTTTCGAATACCGCCGCACGAATATCGTCGCCCCGTTCATTCTCGGCGCGACGCTGGAGTTGGACGCGGACGACGCCAATGCGATCGCGCACCGCACGAAAGAAATCTGGATGTACAAGCGGAACACGCAGCCGCTGAACACGAAAAACTGCGGCTGCGTCTTCAAAAACCCGCGCGGCATCAGTGCCGGCGCGCTGATCGACCAGGCCGGCCTGAAAGGTTTGCGCGTCGGCGGGGCCGAGGTCAGCGCCAAGCACGCGAACTTCGTCGTCGCCCACCCCGGCGCGACGGCCGACGACGTGCTGAAGCTGATCAAGGTCATTCAGGACCGCGTGTACGACAAGCACCAGACCGTGCTGGAAAGCGAAGTCAAAATCTGGCCGGTGTGATCTAGACGTATCGACGTCGCGCGGCTTCTTGTTCCCTCTCCCGGTATGGCCGGGAGAGGGTTAGGGTGAGGGCCGGGCGACGCAAGACGCAACC
>DASVSC010000059.1:0-4585 GCA_036388295.1 Tepidisphaeraceae bacterium
CGATGAACGCCCCGGCGGTCGCCCGGAACTGCCCGGCGTCGTCGCCGGCGACGATCCAATCGAACCAGTGGCTGTGGAACGACAGCAGATGCGGCTGGCCGGCGTTGGCCTGCTGTTGCAGGTGGTCGATGGCGTCGTTCACCAGGCGCGGCGCGCCCGGAATCGCTGGCCCGTGTCCGCCGAGCAGGCCGACCAGCAGCGTCAGCGACATCACCGCCGCCGCCCCCACGCCCAGCCAGATCGGCCAGTGCGACTGGCCCTTCAGGAACTTCGCCCCGAATAGGCCGGCCACGAGCGCGCCGAGCAGCGGCAGGAGCGGGATCAGGTAGCTGTGGTCGATGACGAAGTGCATGCCGTATTCCGAAACCGTTCGTTTTATATGAAACGCAAAGGACGCAAAGTTTCAAAGACCGCAAAGAAGAAAAGGCAAAACAGTGTTCTCTTCTTTGCGTCCTTTGAGTCTTTGCGATCTTTGCGTTACCTCGACCGCAATCCCCTTTAATCAGCCTCGAAGTTCCCTAAATGCCTGCGAGTCCACCGTCTGCTTCTGTCGGAACAGCAGCACAATAATCGCCAGCGCCAATGCCGCTTCCGCGGCCGCCAGGGCCAGGATGAAGATCACGAACGCCTGGCCCGACAGCTTGTGCCAGTACGCCCCGAAGGCCACGAAATGGATCGCCACGCCCTGGAACATCAGTTCCGAGCAGAGGAACATGATGATCAGATTCCGCCGGCACATGAAGCCGATCAGGCCGATGCCGAACATGATCGTGCCGACCAGCAGGTAGTGCGTGAGGGCGATTTTGGTGAAGACGTCGGGCATGGGTTAGTGGGCAGTGGGCAGTGGGCGGTGGGCAGGGACAACCGTGAGTTCGCGCGTGACGACGCTTACGTCCGCCACGGCCCGCTGCCCACTGTTCACTGTCCACTGCATTTCAGTTCTCCGGGTAAGCCTTGTGCCGCGGGTTGTCCGTGCCGTAGATCGGGATCGACTTGGGGTTGTCGTCCACCGGCGTGGCGGGCGTGCTGACGATCTCGTGTCCGCCCTCGGGCGCGGCGACGATCACCCGACGGCGGGCCAGGGTGATCGCCCCGACCATGGCGACCGTCAAAAGAATGCCGGCCAACTGCACGTTCAGCGCTTGATTGTCGATCAGTTCCTGGCCCAGGGCCTGAGCGGAACCGAGGTCCGGCTGCAGTTCGGCGGGCTTATTCGCAGCCGGAGTGGCGTCGTGCGTGCCGACGGGCGAGGCGGCCATCGCGGCGACCGGCGTACCGCTTCCCGCGAACGCCAGCGCCGGCCGGTTGCGGTCCAGTGCGGCGGATTTGTCAAAAATCAGGTAAATCAGCAGCCCGGTGACGGCAAAGCCCGTCATGGCGGCCCAGAACGGGTCGCGGCTGTGGGCGTCGTGGTCACTCACCAGTTGCACACTGTCCGCCCCGCCGCCCGTGACGGCCTCGCTGGCCAGCATGATCACGAACACGTAAGTGATCAGAATCGCGCCGGCGTAGATCAGCACCAGCGCCGCCGCGATGAACTCGGCCCACAGCAGCACGAACAGCCCGCCGGTCGCGAACACGGTTAATACGAAATACAGGGCCGAATACACCGGCTTCGTGTGCGTGATCACGCGCACGCTGGCGAACAGCGCCACGACCGAAAACAGCCAGAAATAGACGCTCATCCCGCCCTGATCGACGGTCCAGCGGACCATCAGCGCGGCGACGACCAGCCCCACGGCCCCCAATATCACGGCCCCGATGCGGCGGATGCTCACTTCGCGCTTGCTCGGCAGCGCCAGCCACGTCGCCAACCCCGCGGCGACGCACAGACCGATGATCAGGGCGGGCGTGAACGGCGGCGCGATCACCGACTCGCTCGGCAGCGGCGAGGCGGCCTGGGCCAGAAAGTTCAACGCGGCGGGCACGAAATGCGATTCGGTCATAAGCAGCGCCCCCGGCGGCCGAGAGACCCTTCCGAGAGCGGCGGGCGAGTCTAAGGACGCGGTCCGCGCCATGCAAGGCAACGGCCGGCAAAATGACGGCCCGGCAAGGAAGATCAAACACGAAGACGCGAAGCCACGAAGAGTCGCCCGGCGGTCGCGTGCGAATACGGCTACGGACGAGCCAAGAAGATCGGGCGAATCGACGGCGTCACGGCGACGGAGCTGGAGCCGGAGCTGGAGCCGGAGCCGAATCAACGTGCTTGAAACGTGCTTGATCGGGCTTTACCTATTGTCCGACGGAACGCGGCTGCCGGACGGATCTTCGTGGCTTCGCACCTTCGTGTTTCACTCTTTCCCCCTCGCGCCGGCATACGCTATGCCGATGCCCTCGCCCGCCCGCCGCTGGTTTCGCCGCGTCGCCCGCCTCGCGGGCGTGCTGGCGTTGCTGGTGATCGTAGCCGTCGCCGTCGGCTGGTTCTGGGGCCGGCCGTACATGGAGCGCACCGTGCGGGCCAAGCTGATCGCCCTGGTCGGCCAGCAACTGAACGCCCGCCTGGACATCGGCCGCCTGCAATACTGCTGGCCTTACGGCGTGCAGGTGACCGACGCCGCCTTCCACAGCGCCACGCCCGGCGAGCCGTCGATCAAACTCGTCGGCTTCGACCGCCTGGACCTGCAGCTGCACCGCCTGCCCCTGGGCAAAGGTCCGCTCGTCATCGAACGCATCGACGTGCACCGGCCGACGCTTTACGTCGTGCAGAACCCGCAAGGCGACTTCATCGGCCTGGAGCATTTGTTCCGCAACGCCGACGAGAAGAAAAACGACAGCGAACTGCCGCCGAAGCTGTCGGACGTGCTGCGCTTGCGGCACGTGCGCCTGACCGACGCCCGCGTCGAGTTCGACGACCGCACGATCTCAAAAAGCGTGCCGTTCGTCTGGGACAAGCTGGAACTGAACCTCGACGGGGTGCCGCGGGCGCGGGGCGATTCGCTGTTCGATTTCAAGATCGGCGCCGGCAACGGCGACACGGCCCGCGTCGACGGCGACGGCTCGATCGACCTCGACGAACTGGTCCTCACCCTCAACACCCTCAGCCTCACCACCCACATGACCCGCGGCCAGGGCAACAGCCCGCTGCCGGCGGGCGTGCAACGCGTGCTGAACACCCTCGGCGTCGCCGGCCGCGGGCGGGCGACGGTCAGCGGCGTTATCCCGCTGCTGCGCAAACGGGACATGAAGCTGGAAGGCGATTTCGTCATCGACGACGCCCAGGGCCGGCTCTCGCGTGAGGGCAAGCCGTTGAACGACCTCGACGTCACCGGCCGCTTGGCGATGCACGGGCGCGACGTGACGGTGGACGTGAAAGTCTTCAGCTGCCGTCGCGGCACCGCGGGCGTGAGCATTCAGCCGGCCACGGTGAAGTACGCGCTGGCGACGCACCGCTGGACGGTCACGCCGATTCGAGCCGCCGTCGTCTACCTGCCGTCCGTCACGGCCAAAGGCATCCGCCAGCAGCGCGCGACCGCGATGATCAATGCCGCGCTGACAGAATTGAAAGAGCGCGACGAGTTCCGCGTGAACCTCGAAGGCACGAAACTGTCGCTGCCCGACACGGCCGGCGATCTCGACGTCAGCGGCACCGTGCGCTACGACAAAGAGGGCATCACCATCGAGGCCGCCAAAGTGGACGGCATGGGCGGGCCGATCACGCTGGCGGGCGTGATCAACGACACCGTAAGCGCCGTCGCCGGCGAAGTGACGCTGGAAGGCGTCGACCTGGAGCGGTTCAGCCGGGCCATCGACCCCGACGCCACGCGCACGCTCAAGGGCGTGCTCAACGGCCATCTCAAGGCCGCCGCCACCAACGACCTCGACGCCGTGCGCGGCGACGGCTACTTCCGCATCACCGGCGGCACCTTCGCCAAAGTGCCGATCCTGGGCGGCCTGGCGGACGCGCTGAAAATCGCCCGCAACGCCTTCACGGCCCACGAAATCACCGGCCGCTTCACCGTCGCGCCCGGCGGCATGAACTTCACCCGCCTGGCCGTCAGCACCGACGTGCTCAGCGCCGTCGGAAAAGGCGACGTGCACTTCGACGGCATGCTGAACCTGAGCGTCTACGCCGACGGCCACTGGCGCCGGCGGCCGAAGAAAAAAGAGCTGTACATCCCCGTCCTCAGCGACATCGGCCGCGCCATCGCCGGGGCCGGACAGTACGCGTTCGGCTCCGTCAGCCGGCAGTTCACGCACTTCACCGTCACCGGCACCGTCGAAACCCCCGAACTGACGGCGTCGCCAGCACCGGTCGTGGGCGAGAGCTTGGAGAAAATTTTCAAGGCCGAATGAAACGAAACGTGGCGGCTTTCAAGCCTCGAAGCGCGCTACCGGAGTTCCCTCTCCCGGTATGGCCGGGAGGTGCCGCAGGCACGCGGGTAGGGTGAGGGCTTCGACCGAGCAATATCGAGCGTCAGCCCGCCTTCGCTCCGAAGTCGTCTTTCGTCGCCGGCCCTCACCCTAGGTTGTGTCTGACGGGTCACGCCAGTGCCCTCAGGTAGAGGACGGCCATGCCGAGCGTGAGCATCGTGGCGTAGTGGTCGGCCCGCTTTTCGTACCGCGTACCGATCCGACGCATGCGTTT
>DASVSC010000060.1:0-4974 GCA_036388295.1 Tepidisphaeraceae bacterium
CGGCAGGCATCATCGCGGCGTTCAACCAAATGCCGTCGGAGAAGAAGAAGCTGGTGCTGATGCCCGGCGCGCCGCACCAGAACGTCAACAACACGCATGCCCCGTTCGAGAACCGTCAGTGGCGCGTGTGGCTGCCTACGCTGCTGAAAGGGGAGACGCCGCCGTTGGATTAAAGCAATGCGAGTTTTGCGTAGCGGCTTCTGGTCCCCTCTCCCGGCCATACCGGGAGAGGGAGACAGAGGTCGCTACGCGAAAAGGCGCGACGCCCTAATTAAGGGCTGTCACGCCGGGCTCAGGCGCAACACGGCGACGTCGTGCCAGTTCAGGGTGCCTTCGAACGGCTTGGTGGTGTCGCCGATGTCGGCGGCGGCCCAGAGGTCGCGCACCTTGTACGTTTTGCCGTCGAGGAACTTCAATTCGGCGAAGTCGAACGTGTACTTCTCGATCATTTCCTTGCTCGTGTTGAACACGATCACGCCCCAGTCGCCGCCGGCCAGCGGCTTGACCCAGACTTCGCGCTGGTCGGCTTCATAGATGTAGCGGTAACCCTGCTTGGCGAGCGGGTCCTGGTTCAGGGCGATGATTTCTTTGTTCGTCAGGATCAGGCGCACTTTTTCGGGCATGTCCCGCACGTCGTTGCCGGCGATCAGCGGGCTGTTGAGCAGGCACCAGAGGCTGAAGTGGGCCTTGTTTTCCTGATGCGGCATCAGCGGGCGGCCGACGACGAGCATGTCGGGGTCGTTCCACCGGCCGGGGCCGCTGAACTGTTCCAGGCCGACTTGTGAGTCGAGGATGATCTTCCAGCCGAGAAGCCAGCGTTCACGGCAGTCGTAGCATTCGTGGATGTCGCCGGTGGTGCGCCAGAGCGAGCCGATCTGCTTTTCCCACGTCCACGGCTTGTGCTTGCCCCACTCGCACAAGCTGAACACGATCGGCCGGCCCGTCGCCGCCAGCGCGTCGGCCATGTCGCCGTAGGCTTTCTTGGCGTCGATGCCGTCGCTGAAGCACCAGTCGTACTTCAGGTAGTCGACGCCGAAGGAGGCGTAGAGCTCGGCGTCGCGTTTTTCGAAGCCGTTGCCGCCGGGATAGCCGGCGCAGGTCTTGGTGCCGGCGCAGTTGTAGATGCCGAACTTAAAGCCGCGTTCGTGCAGGTAGTCGCCGACGGGCTTGAGTCCGTTCGGGAACTTCTGGCGATCGGGCACCAAGTTGCCGCTGGCGTCGCGTTCGCGCTCCATCCAGCCGTCGTCAAGGTTGATGTAGACGTAGCCGGCGTCGCGCATGCCGGTTTTGATCATGGCTTCAGCGGTGTCGCGAATGAGTTGTTCGTCGATACGCGTCTGGAAGGTATTCCAACTGTTCCAACCCATCGGCGGTAGCGGGCAAAGCGTGGCGGACATTCAATTCTCCTGAACGGTTCGGCAGACTCTATTGCGACGCGGCGTTGTCCGCCGGCGACAGCCGCAGGGCAATATCGCGGGTGAACGTCGGCACGTCCAGCCTCCGCGCGAACGGCTGGCCGGGTCGTACCGGCCGTCATCAACTGCGGCGTTCCTAATGTCCAACGCGTGACAGTTAGGGCTCTGGATCCCCTCTCCCGTATGTGAATGGGAGAGGGGACCAGAGCACGGCATTTGTGCGTTACACGCTGCTGTTGGCTTTCGTGAACGCGACGATTTCGTCGAGTTTGCCGAATGCCAGTCCGGTGACGGTGTCGGCGCAGCCGTAGTAGATCGCCAGGCGACCCGTCGGGCGGTCCAGCAGGGCGGCGCAGGGGAAAGCGACGTTCGGGACGTCGCCGACGCATTCGTAATCCGTACGCGGGTTCAGCAGGTAGGGCCGCGTGCGGGCGAGCACTTTCCACGGCTTTTCCAGGTCCAGCAGGGCAGCGCCGAAGCTGTAGACGAAGCCGTTGCAGCTGGTCAGCACGCCGTGATAGATCATCAGCCAGCCTTCGGGGGTTTCGATCGGGATCGGGCCCGCGCCGATCTTGGTGCTTTCCCAGCCGTTGCCGCGCCCCATGACGTGGCGGTGCTGGCCCCAGTGGATCATGTCGGGGCTTTGCGACAGGAAGATGTCGCCGAACGGCGTGTGGCCCGAGTCGCTGGGGCGGCTGAGCATTACGTACTTGCCGTTGATCTTGCGCGGGAACAGCACGCCGTTGCGGTTGAAGGGGAGGTAGGCGTTTTCGATCTGGTGGAACGTCTTGAAGTCGTGCGTATAGCCGACGCCGATGGTGGGGCCGTGGTAGCCGTTGCACCAGGTGACGTAGTAGCGGTCTTCGATCCAGACGACGCGCGGGTCGTAGGCATATTCGAATGGCGTGACGTCGGGGTCACCTTGGAACTGGAGGCGCTCCGGGGTGATGTTCCACTTCAGGCCGTCGTCGGAAAAGCCGACGTGGATCTGCATCAGCCGGGCGGTGTCGTCGCAGCGGAACACGCCGGCGAACTTGCCCTGGAACGGGACCACCGCGCTGTTGAAGACGCTGTTGGCCGTGGGGAAGGGGCTGCGCGGGATCACGGGATTGGCGCTGTAGCGCCAGATGACTTCGCTTGAGCCGGCGGGGCGGTCCTGCCACGGGATGTTGGGCAGGGCTTCGGACGGTTGGGCGGGGGCAACGGACATGCGAACTCTCCTCGATCAACGCCGACAGGATCGGCCGGCGAGCGGATCAAATTAGGGGTATCAACGCGAAGTAGGATCCTCGTCCACTTCCGACCGCCTGTTCATACCGCCCAATGGCCTGTGCCGTCCAGCGTGGGTCGCGTCCGCGGATCGCTTTAGGCGTTCGTCGTCGTGCGGCTTGACCGGTTCCGGCGGTTGCAGCACGATGAGCGGCGCGAGCGAAGGAGTTGCGATGATGAGCGTCCGTTCTCGGCCGAGCGTGTTCCTGTTCGCGCTGTGCGCGTTGACCGCGGCCGACGCGCCCGCGGCCGAGCCGTCGCAGGCGGACGCCGATACGGCCGGGTCTATGGCGCAGTCGGTCGTCAACGTCGGTGACTCGGGCCGGCTCGCCCGGGCGTTCGACAAGGCCCGCCGCGGCGAAGCGATCACGCTCGGCTACCTCGGCGGGTCGATCACGCAGGGCTACGCCGCCAGCCGCGACGCCAATCGCTACGCCAGCCGCATCACCGCCTGGTGGCAACAGCAGTTCCCGACCGCCAAAGTCGCGGCCGTGAATGCCGGCATCGGCGGCACCGGGTCCGACTACGGCGCGCTGCGCGTGAAGCAGGATCTGCTGTCGAAGAACCCGGACGTCGTGTTCGTGGAGTTCGCGGTCAACGACGGCGACAATGAACACAGCGCCCGCACCTTGGAAGGCGTGGTCCGGCAGGTGCTGGGCGCACCAGTTTCGCCGGCCTGCGTGCTGCTGTTCATGAGCCACAACGGCCGCAACGCCCAACGCTGGCACGCGCAAGTCGGCAAGCATTACGACCTGCCGATGGTCAGCTACCGCGACGGCTTAGCCGTAGAGATTGCGGCGGGGCGGCTGAAGTGGGCGGACATCTCGCCCGACGACATCCACCCGAACGACCGCGGCCACGCAATGGCCGCCCGGTACGTGACGGCCCTGCTGGACACGCACGCGGCCCGTCCGCCCGCCCCACAGCCGGCCACGGCCGCCTTGCCCGCGCCGCGGTTCACGGATTTGTACGCGAACGTCGATTCGCGCGACGCCGCTGACCTGCGGCCGACGCGCGCCGACGGCTGGGCGTACGACGCGGCGACGAAATCCTGGAAGGCCGACCGGCCCGGCAGCGTGATCGAGTTCGAAACGAGCGGCCGCGGCGTGGCGCTGATGTACTACCGCGTCCACAAAGACTTCGGCCGGGCACGTGTGACGGTCGACGGCGCGCACGAACAGACGTTCGACGGCTGGTTCGACCAAACCTGGGGCGGCTACCGCCACACCAGCGACGTGGCGACCGACCTGCCGCCCGGCCGGCACGCCGTGCGCGTCGAACTGTTGAACGAAAAGGCCGAGAAAAGCCGCGGGCACGAGTTCCGGATCATGGGCTTGGCGGCGTTAGGTGTGGCCACGCCATAGCGTCACGGCTTGTTGTTCCGGTGCACAATCCGTCTCGAAAAAAAGCCGCGCCCGGCAGGGCCGGGCGCGGCTGTGTTCGAACGGGCGACCGGTTGGGTTACCGGGGCACGCAGAGTTCCTTTTTGAGAACCGAGCCGATTTTGCGGCTTTCCACGTGGCCGTCGAGGGCCAGGAAGTTGGCGTACTCGTTACGTACGTGCCGGAACCGCATCGCAGCGGGCACGTTATTCTTCTCGTCAGGCGTCGCTACATCGCGATTAGTCAAGCGTAAGTTAGCCAATGTAGGCGGCGAACCGGGGCCAGTCGGGCTCCGACCGAGGTGAGCCGGCTCATCCATTCGGCTGTTGTACGCGGCGTCCTTCGCTGGGCTGTACAACCCAGTACCGTTTTGGATCGCTTTGTCGTCGATGTCGACGGCGACCTGAACGGCTGACCCGAACAAATCGGGGTCACTTGTCTGCGTCTGCGAATCCAACTGCTGCGGGCCGTCCCAGATCGCGAAAACTTCGGACGACCGCTTGATGCTGGTGATCTTGCGGATGTTCAGCCGTGAGAGCGTCGGAACGTATTCAAACTTCGATGAGGCCTCGAACTTCGGCATGATCCGCGGGTGCGCGGTGTAGTGGCTGACACGACGCTTGTTGACCGTGTCATTGCTGACCGTGTCGACGTCGATAAAGGCCGCATTCACAACTTCGGCCAAGTTCCCCGCGGTCCCAGCCACTGCGCCGGGGCTGCCAGTTTTGTTGTAACGCCGGTCCATCAAAATCGACAACGTATCGAACCAGAGCCAAGCCTTCTGAACCGGTGCTAAGGAGACGCCAGTCCCAGTCGGCGAGTCCCAGCGCACAGCCTCCTTCGGAGCCGTGCCGCCGTAGGTATCGCCGTACGGGCCGTACCCTTTGTTCTCCGCCGAATACATGGCC
>DASVSC010000061.1:0-2589 GCA_036388295.1 Tepidisphaeraceae bacterium
ACCGCCTGCCGCAGCACAACACGTTCTTCGCGGTCGACGCCGATTGCGTGGCGCACACGGAACACACGCCGTGGGAGAAAGACCGTCAGTGGCTGGACGCGGTCGCCCGCAGTGGCACGGCGCTGTTCGTCTCGGTCGACCCGACTAAAATTAGCAGTGAGGTGAAGGCAGCGATGACGCAGGCCATGCGAGTGGCTCTTAACGGCGGCGCGCGCGAAGCCGAGCCGCTGGACTGGCTGCGCAACACGGCCCCGACGCGGTGGCGGTTCGACGATCAAACGGTTGAATACGACTGGACGGAACCCGGCGGGGCGCTGCCTCTGAATTGCTAAGGCCGCGGCAGCTTCATGACGCCTTCCGCGCGGGCGATGTTCTTGTAAGGCGGGCACTGCCCGCCGCCGAGTGGAAATGGCGGGCGGTGCCCGCCATACACCAAAACGTCACTTTAGTTCGACTGTCCAATACGCCTCGTCCAGGAATTGCTTCCACGAGCGGTACCGTTCGTCCGCCAGTTTGAACGTAATGGCCGGCGACCGCTTCGGCCGGACCGGCTTGGTCAGCAGTTTCATCTTCGCCTGCTCGGGCGTGCGGCCGCCTTTCTTGACGTTGCACTTCACGCAGCAGCAGACGATGTTGTCCCACGTCGTCTTGCCGTCCTGTGAGCGCGGAACGACGTGGTCGAGGCTGAGTTCGCTGGTGGCGAACTTTTTCCCGCAGTACTGACACTTGTTGGAATCGCGCGCAAAAATGTTGCGGCGGTTGAACTTCACGTCCTGCCGGGGCAGGCGGTCGTAGCCGAGCAGGCGGATGATCTTCGGCACGGCGATGGCCATGCGGACGGTGTGGATCCAGTCGTGGCCGTCGGGCTCGAACTCGCGCTTCAGCTGGCTGAGCTCGGTCCATTCGGTCAGGTCGAGGTTTTGCCAGATCGATTGGCCGGCGGGGTCGGTCTCGATGTGGACGACTTCCGCCTGGTCCTTGGCCAAAAGCGCGAAGGCGCGCTTCACGTTCACGACGCGAATGGCCTGGTAATACTTGTTCAGGACCAAGACGTTTGCGGCAAGGCCCAGGTTGTTGACCGCCATGGAGAAGGGCGGGTTCGCTGCCATGTCCATAAGCTGATTTCCGGTGAAAGCGACTTAAACAAAAATCAGGAGCGTACGTCCGGCCGGGCGGCGTGATGCTACCCGACGCCCTGCCCGGCCGATACGGGCTGCCCTAAAGCGAGACGACCTCGAAGCGATATCGCTTCGAGGTCGTCAGAGTCGTCTGCATTGCAGAACAGATTCGTCATCCGCGGGCGACCTCGAAGATGCCCTGTGTTTTCATGACCATCAGGCTGTCGTCGAACAGGTGGAACGACTGAACGAGCAACTCATGGCTGCGGCGTTCGATGTCCAGCACGGACAGGAAGCCGCCGCTGGTGCCGTCGGCCGAGAGCGGCACGTCGGCGACCATCAGCTCGCGCTTCATCGCGTACTGCTTGATCTCGGCCCGCGAGGCGTCGTACAGCGTCTGCGTGAGCTGTTCTTCCTGCGTGCTGATCATGTACTTGATGTTGCCGGTCGTCATCTCGTGGTAACGCTCGCCGCGGCAGGGAATCGTCTGAATCAGGCCGCGGTCGGTCAGGGCCGGGGCGGCATTAACGATCACTTCCGTCAGCGTATTCTTACCGCTGGAAAACGTAATAACGTGTCCGCCGTCCACCACCCAAACGTCGGCCTCGTACATGCGACGGTTGACCTGGTCGGTGGCGTGCAGCTTGAAAAGTTCGGGATGGAGCGTGCGCTGATAAAGCATCAGCGTCAGCCCGCTACAACGGCGTTGCTTGGTTCGATTACTCATTGCTTCCGTGCCTCATTTCTGGGTCAAGCGCTTTGCCCTGACGTGTTGACCGAATCAAAACCTGATCGCGGACCACCCAACCGATGCGACATGCGGAAGACCAACTCGTCAGGCCTCTGAACACCAGCTTCCAAGCCGACGAACAGAGGCAACGAACGCTAACGTCCGCTCAGCAAGCAGTAAGGGCAAAGCTGCTTATAACTATAGCAGAATCTTAAATACGACACACGAAATTCTTTTTAGGCGTGTGCGGGCTAGGCAGTCGCTCGCAAGTTCTTTTCGGTGCGTGACTTAGGACGAGGTATCGGCTGTCAGAACGGGGGCCGTGCGGACGGGCCTTTCTGTCGCGGCACCAGATGTGGATTTAAGGAAAATTAACGGCCTATTAGTTGTGTGCCGCTTCTTCCGGGCTTGGCTAGACCGCAGCCGCATCCGGCGGGGCGGTCGGCAGCACTTGGAGGAGTCGTAACGCCTTTTTCCCCCGGAATTGCCCCAGCGAAGCCTGGAACTTGTGCCGGCCCTCGATCTGTACGACGACCGGCTCGTGCGTGCGGCGTTCGGTGGTGATAATGTCACCCGGCTGCAGGGCCATCAGGTCGCTCAGGGCGATGTGCGTGCGGGCAAGAATGGCCTTCAATTCCACGACGGCACCGGACACCGTTCGCGTCACCTTCTGGGCCGCGTCGTCATGGCCGGCGCGGCGCTGGTAGGTAAACCAGCTCTGGGCCGACAGTTGGGTCATCA
>DASVSC010000062.1:0-4129 GCA_036388295.1 Tepidisphaeraceae bacterium
GACGGTCTTGAGGAACTCGGTTTCCTTCTGACCGGTGTAAGCGTCGGGGTGATCGGACACGCACTGCACGGCACTTTCAAGGATCACGAACAGGGCCGTCTGGTGGGCCCGTGTGCCCATGACCATTGGGGCGCGGTTGCGGAAGGCGAACTCCTCCGGCGTGACATTGTCGAACCCGCCGGGCGTGTAGTCCATCGGGCCGGCCAGCATGCGCGTGAACGCCAGCGTCACGTTGTGCTTCGGCGTCATCCGGCCGCTCCACTTGTTGTATTCCGCGCCCATCACGCCTTCGCGGGTCATCACATTCGGGAACGTGCGCTCGATGCCGTCGGGCTTGAACCCGCCGTGGTAGTTGAGCATCAACTTATGGTCGGCGGCCTTCTTGGCCACGGTGCGGTACCAGTTGGTCATCCACTGGTCACTGCGGTCCATGTAGTCGAGCTTCACGCCGGCGACGCCCCACTTCTGCATCTGCGCCAGGGCCTCGTCCATCTGCCGGTCCATGTCGCGGTAGTGCGCCCAGAGCCACAGCTTCACGTTCTTGCTCTTGCCGTATTCGACGAGCATCGGAACGTCGATATTCGGGTTCGAGCGCGTCAGGTCGTTGGCCTGCCGGTTGAGCGGGCTGCTGATGGCGTTCGCCCGTACTGTGGTCGGCGCGGTGGCGGTGGCGGCGCTGGGGATGCGGGCGGTCCAGCCGGCATCGATCAGCATGTATTCCATGCCCATGCGGGAGGCGAAATCAATGTAATACTTCATCGTGTCGTTGTTCATCCCGGCGTTCGGCACGCCGGTGGCGACCGTGCCGTTCCACCAGTTCCAGGCCGACTTGCCGGGCTTGATCCAGGAGGTGTCGCTGATCGCGCTCGGCGGGTTCAGGTTCAGCACCAGGTTCGATTCCACCAGCCGGCCCGGCGCGTCGCCGATCAGCAGCGCCCGCCACGGCGACTTCATCGGCGCCTGCGTGATGACTGACACCAGTTTCGCGTCGGCGACCGCGTCGAAGGCCGGCGCGACGACCGCATTCGTCTCGATCGATTCCACCCGCGGCGCCAATCGCGTGGCCAGGGCGCTGGCGTCGGTGATGGCGGTCACGTACATCTGCGGGTAGTCCCGCACGTCGGCCTCCGTCAGCCCGACCCACGCCACGCCGGGCACGTTCAGCAGCATCGGCACGTTCACCAGGAACTCGCGCTCGAGCGCCCGCACGGTCAGTTCGTGGTAGTCGCCTTCATTGCTGGTCTGGAAGCCCCGAGAGATCAGCGACCACGTCATCGGGTCTTTGACGAAGCGGAACTGCGTGGCCTCGTTGAGGATGCGCAACTCCTTAACGCCCGGCTGCTCGGGCACCGAATAGCGGAAGGCCACGCCGTCGTCGTACGCCCGGGCCTCGACGATGAGCCGCCGGCCGTTTTCACTGATCTCCACGGCGTTGACCGTCACGCTGTTGTAATGATTGCGGACGCGGCTGGACTTGCCGGCGACGGCCGTCCACGTTTCGTCCTGACTGGACGTTTCCGAAGACTCGATCCGCACGGCCGCGCCGAGCACCGGGGTGTTCTCGATCGCCAAGCCCATGGCCGACCATTCCAGCACCGGCTTGCTCTGGAACGAGACGCGGTACGACAGTTGCCCGTCCCCCTGCGGCGCCGCCTGCTGCGCGCCCCGGCCGCCGCCGCGGACGGTGGCGATGGTCATCTCCAGCGCCCCATTGGGCGATTTGAGTGTCACCGGCGCGGTCTGCGCCAGGCACGGAGAAACGGCCGATAAGAACACGGCAGATACGGCGAGCATCATCATGGAGCGAAGCATGGAGTCCATCCCTTCATCGAGTACGTTCGGGCGCGAGAACCGGGCCTGCCGAGCGAGCGACGGCCGGCGATCTTGTAGGGTTCATACGCGCGACCGGGCCGCGCGTGGAAGCCGGCCGTAGGTCGCGACGGAAAAAATCGCAAGATGTGCCCTCCGCGATCGCCGACCGCCGACCGCCGACCGCCGATCCCACTTCCGCCGCCGGGGCCGGTTTGGATCCAGGGACGGTCCCTGCGACCCCGCCGCAGTATAGATCGGTACGCAAAGCCACGCGACCAAACGCGCCGCGGGACCCAAAGCCTTACGGCGAGCCCACCAACGAAAACGCCCCCGGCCGGGCCGGGGGCTGTTGCGTGTCAGGCGAATGGTTCAGTGCCCCGATCAGGACTCGAACCTGAAACCCGCTGATTAAGAGTCAGCTGCTCTACCAATTGAGCTATCGAGGCGTTGGGCCGAACATGATAGCCCGGGGCGGGGCGTTTGCAAGCCGTCCAGGGGCTGGCGCTTGGGGGTGGCTTGAGGGTTGTGCGCGGGGGCAGTACGCTAGGCGACGGTGTCGACCGATTCTGATCGAAAACGTGCGGGCCCTTGGGCCTTCGGGATAGCCTGCCTGATCGGGCTGTGGGCGGGCGGCTGTGCGCGGGGGCCGCATCTGCTGGCCGCCGATGAACGGCCGGTCATCGACCGCGTCGAAATCGAATACCCAAACGATTTGCAGCTCACGCCGTTCATTAACGGCCTGAGCGCGCCGGTCGCCATCGGGTTCGAACAGGACGACGAACGCTTCAAGGGCTGCGTGCTGGTGGCCGAGAGCGGCATCGGCGGACGCTTCGCCGCGCCGCGCATCATCGGCTTCCGCCCCAACGGCGAAACCTTCCCGGTCTACCCGCGCTTCACGCGCATCCCCATCCTCGACGAACAGTTCCGCATCAGCGGCCCGATCACCGGCATGGCGCTGGCGAAAGGGAAAATCTACGTCGCCCACCGCGACCCGCGCGGCATGGGAGCCATCACCGCCCTCGACTACGACGGCGGCCACAGCACCGTCGTCGCCGACCTGCCCGCGCTGGGCGACTACGGCGTGACCGATTTGGCCGTCCACCCCAGCAACGGCCGCATCTATTTCGGCGTCGGCGCGGCGACCAACAGCGGCGTCGTCGGGCTGGACAACTGGGAAGCCGGCTGGGTCGACGGCAATCCCGAGTTCTGCGACCAGCCGCTCGGGCCGGTCAAACTCAACGGCTTCCAGTTCCGAACGCCCAACCCGCGCGGCGGTCTGTTCGGCGGCGACGACATCGTCGTCACCGGTCCGCTGCAGCCGTTCGGGGCGCTCGGCAAACTGCGCATCCCCGCGGGCGTCAACGGCAAGCCGACGGCGGCGATTTATTCGGTCAATCTGGGCGGCGGCGATTTGCGCGTCGAAGCCCACGGCATCCGCCTGCCACGCGGCCTGGTGTTTAATGAGTTCGGCAACCTCTTTGCCACCAACAACGGCATGGAACTGCGCGGCACGCGGCCGGTGAAAGACGACCCCGACGCCGTCTTGCGCGTCCCGCTCGGCGGCCAGATCTGGTACGGCTTCCCTGATTTTTCCGCCGATTTGCGGTCCATTGGTGACAGCGTGTTTCAGCCCCCGTCGCAGATGATCATGCGAACGGGCTATCCGGAACTGGCCACCGTCATCGACCACGAGGCCAGCGGCCTGATCCCGCCGGACCGCAACACGCTGCTGCGCGGCGTCTTTTCGCCGCTGTCGGGCGCGGCGAAGATGGCCTTCGTGCCGGACCAGCCGGCCGATCCGTTCAAGCGGTTCCGCGGACAACTCATCGTCGCGCTCAGCGGCGACCGCGCCCCGTTCGCCACCAGCGGCCAGCCGCTCGTCGGGCCGCAGGGATACATGGTCAAGATCGTCGATTTGGAGAACAAACAAGTCACCGATTTCGTGGTCAACACTCAGCGTCGGCCCGCGAGCCAACTGAAGCGCGTCGACCAGCAGATGGAGCGGCCGATCGACGTGAAGTTCGGGCCCGATGGCGCGTTGTACATCGTGGACTACGGCCGGATGGAAATGAAAAAGGGCCAGGAGCGCGTCGAGGGCAAGACCGGCCGGGTTTACCGCCTCAGCCCGCCGACACCGGTCGCGCCCACCACGCAGGCGACGCCGACGACCGGGCGAAACTTCCAGGATTAGCGAACTGGGCTGCAGCGCGAGCGGGTGCCATGCGGGTGCTAAGGACAAGTACGCTTGTCCTTACTCTCTGGCGCGCTAGGACAAGTGTACTTGTCCTTAGCACCCATCCTGAGCGACGCGGATTTG
>DASVSC010000063.1:0-20324 GCA_036388295.1 Tepidisphaeraceae bacterium
CGCACTAACGTGATACGATGTAGTACGCACCGGTACGACACGGGCTTTACGTAGGCCCTGTCACCCCCCGACACTGCCTTTTTCGATCTCCTGTGCCAGATCAGGGTGACACCCGTCTGATCGGGGCAACGATCTGGCTCCCGCACGGCGTGAGCTCAAGCAGGATCATGCTGCTTTCATCCAGCGGCCGAACTCTATCACTCACCCGCAATCGTGCACTGCACGCCGCCCCCGCCCGTGTCGATCCGAATGCGGACCGGCAGGAACTGTTCGACGACCGCGGCATTCGTGGTCAGGTGCTGCGTCGCCCGTGTGGCCACGAAGCTGCCGCCGCCGGCCATGGCCAGTGGGATCAGCAGCTGGTCCGCCAGGCACTCGCCGACGGGTGCGTTCGACGCCAGGTAGGCCCGTACGTCATCAATGGCCGCGTCGGCGACGCTTTCTGCCGACACGCCTTTCTGCCCGATCGCGGTGAATACTTCGGTCACGTGTTCGCACTCGACCGTCAGCAGCACCACATTGCCGGGCCCCTGGTCGGCGGGCAGCTGGCGAATCTGCAATGCGTCGCCCGACCAGCCGAGGCGCTGCTCCACCTTCGCCAGTTCGCGCTTGGCGATGTCGCCGGATAACGCCGCGACGACGGCCTTGGCGGTCCGGCGCAGGATCGCGCCGCGCTGGTCGATCGTGATCGGCGTCAGCCGCTTCGCCGGCGTAATCGCCGCCTGCCACCGCCCGCCGCCCGCCGGATAAAAGCCGTGCCGCTCCAGTTCGATCTCGACGCTTGGCCCCATGCGGTTGACGATCGGCACGAACGCTTCACGGATAAAGTCCACCGTCGGGGCGTGCGGGTTGTGCGTGCCGCCTTCCAGCGTGATCAGCGACGGACCGCTCGCCGTCAGCAATGCCGGCAATACCGTCTGCAGCACCAGCGTCGTGCTGCCGGCCGAGCCGATGGCGAAGCAATATTCGCCCGCCCGCACCGGGCCCGGCGTGAACGCCACGCGCGAGGACCCGATCGTCGCGCCGTCGACCACGGCCCCACAAATCTCCGCCGCCGCGTTAACGGCCGTCAGGTGCTGGCGCATCAGCCCGGGCTTGTCGCGTTTGGCCCGAATGCGCTCGATCACGAACGGCCGGCCGGTCAGGGCCGACAACCCCAGTGCGGTCCGCAGAATCTGCCCACCGCCCTCGCCTTGCGAGCCGTCGAGGGCGAGCGGGGGGGTATTTTTATCGACCGAATGCGTCATAATATCGTCCGCAATTTTCTCGTCAGAATACGTTCGCCCAGTGCGGGTGCAGTACAAGGCCGGCCGAGGATAAGGCTGAGTTTGCCATCGTGCATCCGATCAGGATGAACATAGCGGATTCTCTCGCCATGGCTCTTGGTTAGTTTCTCGTCGAACGGCTTAGTCATCTGCTTTACCCCCGTCCTTGATCACAAATGTCGCCTTCAGCGTCGCCACCGTGCTTGCCAGTCCCGCCAGCTCCACGCTTTTCATCACTTCGCCGAAGTCTTTGTACGCGTCTGGCGCTTCGTCGATCGGGTACTGGCGGCAGTTGCTGAGGATGTCGTGGGCGGCCAAATCCGCGTCTACTGTTTTCTGGTCCAGGCGACGGGCCGCGTCTTTTCGCCCCATGCGGCGGCCGGCGCCGTGGTTGACGCTGTAGCAAGTGCGGCTTGCCCCTTCGCTGGCGACCATCATGGCCGAGCCTTCACGCGGGTTGCCGGGCAGCAGGATCGGGTGGCCGGTGGAATAAAACGGCGTGCCGCGCAGGCCATGGTGGCCGGCGGGGAACGCGCGGGTCGCGCCTTTGCGATGAACCCAATTGAGCGTGTTGTCCACCACCTCCGGCCGGGCGATGTTGTGGCTGATGACGTAGACCAACTGGCCGGTCGTGCCGGCGATCACTTCCTGAAACGCCTCCAGCACCAGCGCGTTAATCAGCAGGTGATTCACGGTGGCGAAGTTCGAGCCCAGCGCCAGGTCGTCCAGATACGCGTCGGCGTGTGCGGTGCCGAGTGGGGCGTAAACCAGATGGCTGTCATTGCCGGGCAGCGGGATCGACCACTGTTTGAAAAAGTCCTGCAGCACGTGGAACTGCCGGTCGGCCAGGATGTTGCCGAAGCCGCGCGAACCGCAGTGGCTAAGGAAGGCGACGTGCCCGTCGCGCAAGCCGAACGTTTCCACGACGGCCGGGTCGGCCTGCGGGTTCACGCGGACGATCTCGCACTCGCCGAAATGGTTACCGCCGCCGTAGCTGCCGAGCTGGCTGATTTTTTCGGGGAAATGACGCACCGTGCCGGCGTCGAGGTGATAGGCGAGGCGACGCGCGAGCGCGTCGGCGGTGCCGTCATGGCCGACGTGGACGCTGTCTTCGCAACGGTCGATCCAAGCTTCGGGTATGCCCAGGGCACGGCAGACCTCAGCCGTCGCGCCTTCGGTGACGGCCTTCGTGCCGATTTCGACGTCGACGTGACGACTCTTGCGCACGCTGCGCTGCCCGCGGCCAGGACCCGTCGGCAGGCGCTCGCCGATGGCATCGATCAGCGCCCGGCGGACCTCACGCGACGCGACGGCGTCGGCGGGCAAATCGAGCTGCAGCAGGCTCATCGAACATTTGATGTCGACCCCGACGGGGCCGGGGTAAATGTGCGTCGGCGAGACGATTACACTGCCGATCGGCGCGCCATAGCCGGCGTGCGCGTCGGGGTTCAGCACCACCTGCGTCACGCCCGGCCCGGAGGCGGAATTGATCGCCTGCTGAATGCACCGGGCGTCGAAGCCGGCGCGGATGGCGTCGGTGCCGATGACCGTGATCGGCCGGCGGTGCGGGACCGGCAGAATGCCGACGGCGGGGCCCTGCGGAATGATCGGCGGTGTGACGGGTTCGATGGATGTAGTCATGTCATTCTCGGCTGATTGAAGTTTCGTGACTCTGGCTCTCTCCCGGGGCACCGGGAGAGAGAGCCAGAGTCACCGGCCGTAGGCCGTATACAAGAGCGGCGACAAGAATCGAAGAAACAGTTTCGTTGCTCTACCACTGAGCTACGTGGCACTCACGTACCACGATGGGGATCGAACCCACGACCGACGAGTTAATGTAGTTTCTCCTGCATTCGCCGCTTTATTTATCCGCAGGACGACCAGAGTGATGAAACGTTTCGCGCTCTACCGCTGAGCTACCGCGCGACTGAAATAGCCATAGCGCGGACGGGATTCGAACCCGTGACCTCGAGCTCCTGAAGCTGTAGTTCCATCGGCATTCGTCCTGCGGTTATTCCTTTCTCTTTCTCGCTCTCCCGGGCATGCCGGGAAAGGGAGCCGGACATTTACAAAAGATCCGCTCGCGACGAAAGAACCGAGAGGTCTCTGACGGCCGTTGCCGGCCGCGTGGGGTTCGAACCCACCGAGGCGCCATGTACTCCCGACGGCATTCGCTGACGGATCAAACTCACGGTTTCCCGGCCGGGCCGACTAACTCTGTTGGACGGGAGTGGACACTGGAAAATGTACTCCCTACCTGCATTCGGCCCGACCGTTCCACCAAGCCGTGGGCGCGGCTTTCGCCCCGCCCACGGCGTCCCACCTACAGGCTCACCGCCTCGATCGTCTTCACCCAATGGTCGCCGCTCGATCCGGCCATGAAGCCGACGATCACGTCGAACACCGCGTCGCTGAACCCGCCGACGTTCAGCACGTCGTCGCGGCTGACGGCCTGCGTCGTGCCGGTCGGCTGCAGATCAATGCAGACGAGCTTGGCCCGTGGGTTCCGCTGCTTGAAGACCGACCATTCACGCATCGTCTCCGTCGGCCCGCCGCCGAATCGGCCGTACCAGGGCGAGTCGATCCACGACTCGTTGTCCGAGACGTAAATCACCAGATCGCCCTTGGCCTTTCGCCGGTTCAGTTCTGCCAGCGGGGCCGAGCAGTTCGTGCCGCCCGCCGGCAACGAGGCCAGCACGTTGGCGTTGGTCATGATGCTGTCGCGCGGGTTGAGCCGCACGTCGATCGGCTTACTTTCGAACGGCAGCACCTCTGCGTGCGGGTTCGTCCGCAGGACCGTCGCCGCGAACAACGCCGCGACGTCGATGCAACGCACTACGCTCGTCGCGCCGCGGCGGACGCCGGTGATCGGCGAGTGCATCGACCCGCTGACATCCGGCAGCACGAACACGCCGTCCGCCAGTTTCGGCACGTTCTCGGTCGCGACTTCCATCGCGTCCTGCAGCGCCTCACTGACGGCTGCCGGGATCGTCGACAACGTCTGCTTGTAGGCGACCATCAGTTGGTACGGGAAGGCCCGCGCCCGCTTGATGTTGTCGCGGTTTTGCAATTTCGCCGCGATAACGGCGGTTAGCGCGTCGTCGCCGTCGAACACGCCGTGACGGGCGAACGTGTTCAGGTTCTGCCGAACGGTCTGCCACGAGCCGAGCCGTGCGATCCGCTTCCACTGCGGTGGCTTAAGGCCAAGGCTTGTGAGCATCTGGAACGGAACATCGGGCACTTCGCGTGACGCACCCGTCTTGAACGCCAGGTAAGCCTTGACCACGTCGGGCAAGTCAGCGGCGTCATACGGCTGGCCAATGAGGTAGCCGTACAGGGCGCTCCGTTTGCACGACGTCGGGCTCGGGTGAACCATTTTGATCACGTCCGCCAGGCTTGGGTCGTTCCCGACTGAGGCGCGGAACACCTCTTCGTCACTGCGCGTATCGAACCAGTTCTGCACCAGCCGCTTCGGCAATGAGCCGAGGCTTTTACGCCCGACCACGCCGCTGCGGACGATCTGCACGAAGTTGCGCAGCATGCGGCCGTCGTCGATCACTCGGTCGAAAACCTCCGCCAGCAGGCCCGGACTGCGGACCGTGAGCGACGCCGCCAGCAACGCCGGCAGATCCTTCATGTTGCCGCGGCTACGGGCGTAGATCGCCGTCCGGGCGATGAACTCCGGCTCAACCGCCGGCGACTGGCACAGCGACAGCACGGTCGCCAGCTGGTCCTCGGCCGAGGCGTAGAACGTGTCGCTCAGGCAACCCGTCGCGGCGTATTGGGCGAGCAACGCCCGCGGCGACCGCTCGTACGCCCGGCCACCCGCTTCGTTTACAGCGTTGGCCGCTGGAGTAAGCTTGCCGATCATCGACTTGAACAGGGTTTTGCTCGCCATGTCGCACCATTCCTTTCCGTTAGACGAGGATCGGTAAAGCGGACGGCGTGCCAGTGGCAGAATTGGCGGAGGAAAGATATTTGCAAGTCCTTTAGCAATCGGGATTTGCTGAAATATTTTCGTAGCCGATCGGACAATCGTCTGACGCGGCAGGCGGTTGAGAATGTAGATACAGGTAGAAAATGTTATCTTTAAATCTATGCACCGCCCTCTCGTTGTCATTGGCCTTCTCGGCCCGCACCTCGATCAGGGCATTGGCCCGCGGCGATGGGAGATGTGGCGGCCGACGGTGTCGTTGTGTCAGCACGAGCACTTGCTCGTCAGCCGGCTGGAACTGATCCACCAGGCGAAGTTCACCAAGCTGGCGCGGACGATCATGCAAGACATCGCGGCGGTGTCGCCGGAAACCGTCGTCCGGCAGCACGGCTGCGAGATGGCGAACCCGTGGGACTTCGAAGAGGTTTACGGCTGCCTGCACGATTGGGCGGCGGCCTACCCGTTCAAGCCGGAAGAAGAGGATTATCTCGTTCACATCACGACCGGCTCGCACGTGGCGCAGATCTGTCTGTTCCTTCTGGCCGAGGCGCGGTACCTGCCGGCGCGGCTGCTGCAGACCGCGCCGCCGACGCGCGACGAGCGCGGGGCGGGCCGGTTCGAAATTATTGACTTGGATCTGTCGCGTTACGACCGCCTGGCGGCACGGTTCGGCCAGAAAAAAATCGAGGGCCAATCGTTTCTTAAAGGCGGCATCGAAACGCGTAATGCGGCGTTCAATACGCTGATCGACCGGATCGAACGCGTCGCCATTGACTCGTCTGCGCCGATGCTACTGACCGGCCCGACCGGCGCGGGCAAAAGTCGGTTGGCCAAGCGCGTGTACGAATTAAAAAAGGCACGTCGGCAAGTGGCGGGCGTCTTCGCCGAGATCAACTGTGCCACGCTGCGCGGCGACGGCGCGATGAGCGCCCTGTTCGGCCACAAGCGCGGCGCCTTCACCGGCGCGACGACCGACCGGCCCGGCCTGCTGCGGACGGCGGACGGCGGGGTGTTGTTCCTCGACGAGATCGGCGAACTCGGCCTCGACGAACAGGCGATGATGCTGCGGGCCCTGGAAGAAAAGCGGTTCATGCCGGTCGGGTCGGACAAGGAAGTCGGCAGCAATTTTCAACTCATCGCCGGCACCAATCGCGACCTGACGAGTGCAGTGCGGCAGGGAACCTTCCGCGAAGACCTGCTGGCCCGCATTGATTTGTGGTCTTTCCGCCTGCCGGCGTTGCGGGAACGGCCGGAGGATATCGAGCCGAACTTGGAATACGAACTGGCCGAGTTCGGGCGGAAGGCGGGGCGGAAAGTGGCGTTCAATCGTGAAGCGCGGGAGCGGTTCTTGGCCTTCGCTGCCGCGCCGGACGCGGCGTGGGGCGGCAACTTCCGCGAACTCAACGCGGCCGTCACGCGCATGGCCACGCTGGCGGCGGGCGGGCGAATCACTATCGAAGGGGTGGATGAAGAAGTCGACCGTCTTCGGGCAACGTGGGCGGGCGTCGGCGACGGCCAGGATTCGCTGGCGGCGGTGCTGCCGCCGGATCGGATCGAGGCGATGGACGTGTTCGACCGCATTCAACTGGCCGGCGTGGTCAGCACCTGTCGGACGGCCAAAAACTTGTCCGATGCCGGCCGGCGGCTGTTTGCAGTGTCGCGGCAGGCGAAGGGCTCGAGCAACGACGCCGACCGCCTGCGTAAATACCTGCACCGCTTCGGCCTGACCTGGGCAGACGTGGCGACACGGGCGTAAGTCGATGCTTAGCTCGGAGCATCGCTCGGCGTCCGCTGGGCGACCTGTAGGTCATCCCTGCAACGGACACGGGAAATGTACGAAATGAAACTCGCTTACGGAACCGGCGTTCCGTAAGCGAGCTTCGTTGGTTTCCAGCCGCCAACGTGGCGGTCGTTACTTGACCACCATCGGGCGGTAGGGCGCAGCGCCATGGACGTCGATTTCGGGCTTCACCGGCAAATCGCTCGTGCCGAGATCCTTTTTGGCGAAGATGTCGCGCACGTGTTCCACGAGTTCCAGCCCATGGCGGCGTTTCGCGAAGCCTTCGAAGCAACGTTACTGAACAGGCTTCAGGAAACCACGGTCGTCCAGCCATTCCATGAGCCGTTGCGGCCAACGGCTGGCGGGGGTGTTGTCCTTCTCGCGGAAGCCCTCCGGGTGCCCGGCCGACGCGTAGACGTGCAGTTCGGCGGGGACGCCGGCCTTGCGGAAGCGGACGTACGCCTGGGCCAGGCCCTCGCTCGTGCCGTCCTTGAACCCGACGGCCATGAAGGCGGGCGGGCTGGTTTTGGTCGGCTGGATGCTGTTGGTGCCGCCGGGGTACATCAGCACCTGGAAGGCGGGCTTGGCGTCGATCGCGTCGATCGGGTCGGCCGTTTCCGTGGCCCCCGCGGGCTGCGTGGCCGGTGTGTCGGCCCGTTGGCTAGCCATCACGGCCAGTTCTCCGCCGGCGGAAAAGCCCATCACGCCGACGCGCTTCGGGTCCACATTCCATTCCGCCGCCCGGCTGCGCACCAGGCGAATGGCCCGCTGCGTGTCGGCCAGCGCGTGGACGTCCACTTTGTACGTCGAATCCTTTTCCCGCGCCAAACGGTACTTGAGCACGAACGCGGCCACGCCGCGTTCACTGAGCCATTTACCGATGGTGTAACCCTCGGGCCCGACGTTCAGTTCGCGGTGCCCGCCGCCGGCCATGATGACGACGGCGACGCCGGTCGACTTCCCGGCCGCCGGCAGGTACGGCGTGATCGTCGGGCGGTGAATGTTGTTGGCCCGCCAGGCGACGCCCGCTTCGTCGCGCGTCAGCACTTCGGGCGAATCCTTTCCTTCCGATCCGGGCGCGTCGCCGGACCAGAGGCGGATTTCGGCGGGCTGTTCCGCGACGGCGAACGCGGAAAGCAGCAGCACGGCGGAGGCGATGAGTCGTTTCTTCATAGGAGCTCGGGGCGGGAGAAGGAAGTTAGGCCTTGAAAAAGACCAGAAATGTAGTGCGATTCTCGTCGGGGGACATGCCTGTCGCCCGTCCGGATGTGCTGGTGATCGCGGGCGACACGGATGTCGCCCGCGATCGGTTCGCTAAGGCGATCAGATGTTTTTCAGCGCGCCGGTCGAATCGCCGAAGCGGGTCAGGTCAGACAGGCCCGCCTGCTGCGCCATGCTGACGAAGAGGTTCGACGCCGGCGTGGCCGAGTTCTGGACGTAGCGGCCGGCGTTGAGGGTGCCGCCGCCGCCGCCGGCCAGCAACATCGGCAGGTTCTCGTGCGTGTGGCGGTTGCCGTCGGCGTTGCCCGAGCCGTACACGATCTGCGAATTGTGCAGCACGCTGTAGCCGTCGGGGTCTTTGAGTTCGTTCAGGTTGTTCAAGAAGCGCGAGAACTGCTCGGCGTAGAAGGTTTCGATCTTCTGCACCTTCTTGATCAGATCGGGCTTGTTCTGGTGGTGGGAGATGTCGTGGTGGCCTTCGGTGACGCCGATTTCGTCGAACGACAGGTTGCTGCCGTCGTGGGCCAGAAGCAGTGACGCGACGCGGGTGGAATCGGTCTGGAACGCCAGCGCCAGCATGTCGTACATGAGTTGCACGTACTGCGTGTAGCTGACGGGCACGCCGTTGGGCGTGGCGTAGTCCGGGTCGGCGACCGCGCCGAACTGCTCGGCCTTTTCGATGCGCTTTTCGATGTCGCGCACGCCGGTGAGGTATTGGTCGAGCTTATCGCGGTCGCGTGCGCCGGCGCGGCTGTTCATGGCGCGGGCGTCGGCCATGACGAAGTCGAGGATCGACCGCTCCTGCGCCTTGCGGCGCTTGTAATTTTCGGCCCGTTCGCCGTGCGAGCCGGTGCCGAACAGGCGCTCGAACGCCAGCCGCGGGTTGAACTCAGCGGCCATCGGCGTGGTCGCGTTCTTCCAGCTGATGTTGTACTGGTACGCGCAGGAATAGTTGGCGTCGCAGCCGCTGGATTTGCGGTAGTAGTCGCACGACAGTTCGAGCGACGGCAGGCGTGTGAGGTGGCCGATGCGCTGGGCCATGACCTGGTCGATCGACGGGCCAGCCTGCAGGTCGGTGGCGCTTTTCTTGAGGCGCACGCCGGTGAGGAAGGTGCCGTTGGCGCGGGCGTGGTCGCCGCCGCCGTCCGTGCCGCCGATGGCGGTGCGGTGTTCCAGGCCGCTGATGACTTGGATGTTGTTCTTGACCGTCTCGAGCGACCGCATCGTTTCGTTGAGCGCGAAGTCACGGCCTTGCCCGCTCGGCCACCAGGCGGCGGGGATAGCGCCGTTGGGGAAGTAGACGAACGCCGTGCGCAGCGGCGCGCCGGTGGCGGTGGTCGCCAGCGCGCCCGCCGACGTTTCAGCCGCGAGCGCGCCGGTGGGCCAGAACGATTCCATCGCCGGCAGCGCGATGCAGGCACCGACGCCGCGGAGGAACCGGCGGCGGCTCAGGTTGGCTTGCCGCATTTGGCTTTCGCTTTCGGACAGGTGTTTCTGGCTCATGGTGTTGGTTCCCGTTTTTACGGCGTCTGGTGATAAGGCTGTTGCGCCTGGGCGAGCGGCGTGCCCGGGGCCGGTTGGGTGTCGCCGCGGCGACGCTGGAACGGCGCGGATTCGACGATCCGCGTCAGCAGCGTCATGAACTTCCCGTCGTCGCGTTCCAGGGCTTCGACGATCTGGTCCACCGTCTCGACGTCGTAATGTTCGACGCCGCGGCCGATGGCGTAGGTGAGCAGCTTTTCGGTGATGCAGCGATAAAACTCCGGCCGGTGGTCGCGGGCCAGGATTTTCTTCAGCTCGCGGATGTCCTGGAACTTTTCTCCAGTGATGAGCTGGCCGGTCGGGTCGATCGGCTGGGCGCCTTCGTTGTCGCGCCAGACGCCGAGGGCGTTGAAGTTTTCCAGCGCCAGCCCGGGCGGGTCCATGCGGGTGTGGCAGGACATGCAGCTGGGGTCGGCGCGGTGCTGTTCCAGCGTCTGCCGCAGCGTCGGCTGCTTGTCGGCCATGGATTTTTTGACGGTTTCCAACGACGGGATGTCCGGCGGCGGCGGCGGCGGCGGGCTGCCGAGCACGTTTTCCAACAGGAACAAACCGCGTTTCACGGGCGACGTGCGCGTCGGGTTCGACGTCACCATCAGCACGGTGCCCATCGTCAGCACGCCGCCGCGCGGGCTGTTGGCCGGCAGTTCGACGCGGCGCATCTGGTCGCCGGTGACGCCTTCGATTTCATAATGCCGGGCCAGGCGTTCGTTCAGGAACGTGTAGTTGCTGTCGATCAGCTCAACCAGGCTGCGGTTCTCTTTGACGATATGGGCGAAGTAGTCGACCGTTTCGCGTTTCATCGCGGTGCGCAGCGCGTTGTAATCGCTGTCGCTTTGGATCAGGAACTTCACGAGTTGCTGGCGGTCCATCACGCGGCGGCGTTCGATCTGGACCTGTTCCACGTCCCGCGCCTGCAGCCATTGGCCGGGGAAGTTTTCGAAGAACGCGTTCGCCCGCCAGTCTTTCAGCATGCGGTCGACTTGGGCCTTGAGGTTCTTCCGCAATTCGCCGGCCGCGGCCAGACGGGTGAGCTCTTCGTCGGGCTTGGTCGACCAGAGGAAGTACGACAAGCGCGAGGCGAGGCTGAACTCGTCGATCCGCGGGAACGGCTCGGCGGCGTCCTGGGGGTGAATCGCTTCCTGAAGGAACAGAAACCGCGGCGAGGCCAGAATGGCGGTCATGGCGTGGGCGACACCGGCTTCGAAGGTCTGGGTCGGCAGCGTGTAAACGCTTTCGGCCAGTGCGGTGAGGCGGTCCGTCGTGCCGCTGTCGATCGGGCGGCGGAACGCGCGGTTGGCGAAATTGGTGAGAATCTTGCCGGCGAGGTCGCGCCGGGCGGCCGGGTCGGTGGGGACGTCTGCTTTGCCGAAGTAGCGCTCGTGGTTCTTCGGCTTGGTCCAGTGTTCGGTCTCCAGCGGGCCGACGAGTTGCACTGAAACCAGGCTTAGTTTCATTTCGCCGGGCCGGGCCGGGAGGTCGGTGATCGGTTTAACGTCCAGCGACAGGAGGTGCTCGCCGGCCGACCATTTCTTTTCGAACGTGTAGGGGTATTCCTGCTTGCCGGTCCAGCCGTAGTCTTTTTGCAGGACTTCGACGCCGTCGATGCCGAACCGGGCTTCGACGCGGTTGTAGTCGAACGCCCGTTCGGCGTAACGGCCCTCGGCCATCACGTTCAGCACGATTTTGTACGTGCCGGCCTGCGGGATCGTGACGCGGTGTTCGACGTTGGCCGGCTCGTAGTATGACAGCGTGAGGGCGTTGCTTTTCCCCCGCGGCCGGGCGGGCACGCCGGGCGAGGCGAAGGCCGAGCCATTGATCACGGTTTCGGCCGGTGCGCGGGAGACCAGCGGCACCGCTTCGCGCACCACCGAGTCGGCGGCGGCCATGTACTTTTCCAGCAGCATCGGCGAAATGGTCAGCACATCGGCGATGTTGTCGAAGCCGTGGCCGGTGTCGTCGGGCGGGAACTGCTCGGTGACTTTGTAGTCGACGCCGATCAGGTCGCGGACGGTGTTGCGGTATTCGGTGCGGTTCAGACGCCGCAGTGTCACCTGGCCCGGGTCGGGCTTGGCCGGGTCGAGGCGGAAGGCCTGGCGTTTGATCCAGTCGACCAGCTTGCCGCGGTCTTCGGCCGACAGTGTGGCGTCGTCCGGCGGAGGCATGATGCCGGACCGGACGTTCTTCAGGACCTTGTGCCAGACGTCGTGGTTGTCCAGCAACTTGCCGGCGGTTTCCAGTTCGTCAAAGGCGATGCCGCCGGACGAACTGCCGTCGGCGTGACAGCCGAAGCAGTTGGCGGCCAGGATCGGGCGGACGATTTGTTTGAAAGAAGCGTCCGTGTCGGCCGCAGTCTCGGCAGCAGGGTCGGCCGCCAGGGCGACGGTGGCCGTAAAAGTGGCGCAGAAAGCCGCGACGGCGAGGCGGCGTAAGCCCCCGGTGACGAGGACGGATTTCCGCGAAAGCCATGCATCGGGCCGCAAACGAACCATGAAGCTGCCTCTTGTCGAGTTCCGATCAGCCCGGGACGCCGCTCCGCGCGGCTGGGCGAGTTGGACTCCCTTCAGATTACCATTAAGACGCCGATTCGTTGGCGTCATTCTCTGCCAATCGCGGTCTGTATTTGCGTCACGTTCGACGCCGGCCCGTTCGGGCGGTATGCAGAGGCAGAACGCGTCCGCACCATGACCGGCCCCCGGCACTTCAATCTTCTGGTCGACTTCTCGCCCACCCAGCAGCACCAGCGCCAAATTATTCTGGGCGTCAGCCAGTTCTGCCGGCAATACCCGCGTTTCCGCTATCGGACGTCGGCTTCGGTCACGTTGTTCCTGAAAGACGCGCATTCGGTCGACGGCGTGATCGCACTGCTGGAGAACGACGACGCGGCCGCGCGGTACGGCCGGCCGGTGGTGAACGTCTCGTCGAGCCATCTTCCGCTGCCGGTCCCGACGGTCGCCACCGACGGCCGGCTGATCGGGAAGCTGGCGGCCGAGCATTTGCTGCGGCAGGGGTATCAGTCGTTCGGCTGCTGCATGGACACCCGTTTCGCCTTCTCCTGCGAACGACTGGCGGGCTTTAGCGAAACCGTGCGGGCGGCCGGCCGTCCGGTCGACGCTTTTGATACCAAATCGCTGACGGAAGCGGACCGCGTCGGGCACGTGCGCCTGGCGGAATGGCTGCGGAACCAGGTCAAGCCGTTCGGGCTTTTCTCGCACAACGACCTGCAGGCGGTCGCCCTGATCGACGCGTGCCGCGAGATGCGGCTGAATGTGCCGAACGACGTCGGGATTGTGGGCGTCGACAACGACGAACTGCTGGCCGAACTCGCCCGGCCGGGCCTGACCAGCGTCGACCCGGGCACGCCGCTGATCGGCTACCGGGCGGCGGAGGTCCTGGCCCGGATGATTCAGGGGGAAAGCGTGCCCAACGGCGTGATTTACCTGCCGCCGCGGGACGTGGTGGTCCGGGAATCGAGCCAGTCGCTGAGCCTGATCGACGAGCGGCTCAAGGCGGCCCTGCAGTTCATCCGGCAGAACGCGGCCCGGTCGATCGGCGTCAGTGACGTGATCGACCACGTGCCGATGTCGCGCCGGTCATTCGAGCGATTGTTTTCCACAGCGCTGGGCATCTCGCCCGCGGAGGAAATTCGACGCGTGCGCATCAATCGCGCCAAACGGCTGATCGTGGAGGGCGAACTGCGGCTGTCGGCCGTCGCCGGTGCGTGCGGCTATGGCGCATTCCGGAACTTCGCGACCGCGTTCCGGCGAGAAGTCGGCGTCTCGCCTGACGAATACCGCCGGACCTTCCGCCCCGGCATGCCGATCAAGCGGCCCGTTCCTAAAGCGGGCCGGCCCTTGCCAGCAACGCCACCGGAATCGTGACCCTGTCACACCGGCTTAATGTGGCGGTAGCGGGCCAGGGCGAAGTCGTAAACGGAATAGCAGATCATGCCGACGCCGATCGTGCCGGTCAGGGCGGGGCCGTAGGGACGGCTTTTGATGGCGTTCAGGGCATCCGGCACGCTCTTGGCCTCGGCGGGATTCGAGTGCCAGCCGGCGGCGATGAGGAACAGGCCCAGCAGCAGGAACACGACGCCCCACGACGCCATGCCGAAGCGGCTGATGCGGGCGAGCCAGCGGGCCGCACGCGGCATCAGGTCGCTGAGGTTCAGCCGGCAATCCAGGCCAGGCCTGCAGGCGCCGAACAGCGCGTAACAGCCGTACCCGGAAACCAACAGCCCGGTGCCCACCGCCGCCCACTTCCCGCCCGGCCACGCCAGCAGCCAGGCCGTCCAGCCTTCGGCCCCCTGGTCGTCGGTGACCGAGGCGCGAAAGCCGGTCATCAGGCAGACGACGGCCGCCACCAGTGTCAGGTAAAACAGCCCTTCGAACGCCGACGCCACGCGGTACACCCAGCCGTCCCCCTCGGCGTCGAAAATCGCTTTCACCAGGCACCACAGCGCGTACCCGGCCAGCCCGATTCCCAAAGCGGCCAACACCACTGGCCCGTACGAGGCGTCCGCAATGCTGCGCAACACGCCGGCGGAGCCCTTGGTGTCGCGGTACAAGCCGATCGTCGACAAGATTGTGAACGTGCCGACCAGGCCGTACACCACGCCCTTGGCGGCAAAGCCGATGCGCGCCAGCCATTCGATCAGCGGGCTCGCCTCTTTCGCCGCCCGGTAGGCCTGTTTCGCGGGCGAATCGGTCGGGCTCACCCATACGCATCCGTCGCTACGTAATTCCGCCATGTCTCATCCTTGAACGACTGCCGCGCCTGCAACCGGTCATCGTAGGCTGACGAATTGAGATCGGCCGTGGACGGTGACACGGTCAATTCGCGAATAATGTGTCGAGGCACGCCTGTGGAGACGTGGCCGCGAGCAGACGGCGGCGCTGGTCGCGATTGCCGAGCAAACGGCCCGCGGCGGCAAGAATGCGCAGGTGCACGTTCGGCCCGTCGGCGGGCACCAGCAGCAGGAACACCGTATCAATCCCCGCGGCGACGTTCGCGTCCGTGACGCCCGCCGTCGTAACCCCCAACGCCGCGATCGGCCGGGCCAGGCCCGCCACCCGCGCGTGCGGGAGGGCGACGCCTTCGTTAAGGAACGTCGATCCCCGCGCTTCGCGCGCTTCAATCGCGGCCAGCAGGTCCGCCACCGACGGCGTCGCGTCCAGCCCGATGACCGCGGCCCGCACAAGGCGTTCCAGAACCTCGCGACGCGACACCGGCTCGTCAAATAGCACCACGTTCTCGGCCCGCAACACCGTGGATAAATCCACAGGCGGCGACGCGGCGGGCGGGGCGGCGGGCGGGGCGGTTGCGGCGGGTCGGGCCGCGGGTTCGGACTCGAACACCGCCGTCGGCCGCTCCGGGTCGGTGGCGTCGGCGTCCACCACGATCACCGTCACGTTCTTCTGCCGAACGATTAACTCCTCGGCCACGCTGCGGCGGCCCAGCAGCACGCGTCGCCACGACGGAATGCGGTGCGGGCTGCCGATCACGATCTGGCCGACGCGGTATTCGCGGGCGAAGCGCAGCAGCGTGTCGGCGATGTCCGCGCCTTTGAACGTGAAGACCGTGGCCCCGAGCTGATTGGCCAGCGTGAGCGTTTCGCCGAGTACGCGCTGCGTAGCGGCGTCGATCACCGTCGGCTCTTCCTGCGGCGTCTGGACGTACACGGCATACCAGTTCCGGTTCAACCGCCCGGCCAAGCGCGAGCCGAAGCGCAACAGCCGCGCGCTGTTCGGCCCGCGCGACGACAAGCAGACCATGATCTGGTCCGACACGTTCGACTCCGCCGCCACGCCGCCGGGCGACGCTTGCTCCGGCCGCATCTCCCGGCGGCGCAGGTCGAGCTGGCTGGCGACTTCACGCATCGTCAATTCGCGCAGCTGTTCGAGATTGGGGGCGGTGAAGAAGTTCTCCAGCGACATGGCCACGCGGTCGGCCGGATAAATTTTCCCTTCGCGCAACCGTTTCTGCAGGTCTTCCGCGGCCAAGTCGACGTTCACCACCTGGTCCGCCTCGGCCAGCACCGCGTCGGGGAGCCGTTCGCGGACTTTGACGCCGATCAGGCGTTCGACCATGTCGTACAGACTTTCCAGGTGCTGCACGTTCAGCGTGGAGATCACGTGAATGCCGGCGGCCGTCAGGTCGCGCACGTCCTGGTACCGCTTGGCGTTCCGGCTGCCGGGCACGTTGGTGTGGGCCAATTCGTCGACCAGCACCACCTGCGGCCGCCGGGCCAGAATGGCGTCGAGGTCCATTTCCTCGACCGCGATCGCGTGATATTCCGACACGCGCATCGGCACGCGCGCCAGGCCGTCGATGAGCTGCCGCGTTTGTTCCCGGCCGTGGTGTTCCACGACGCCGATCACGACGTCAACGCCTTCGTCTTTCAGGCGGTGGCCTTCCTGCAGCATCTGGTAGGTTTTGCCCACGCCCGGCGCGAAGCCGAGGTAGACCTTCAGCCGGCCGCGCTGCGAACGGCGGATCATCTGCAGGAATGAAGCGGCGCGGTTTTCGGGCATTGTGTACTCGGCGTCGGGAAACCCAATTAGCGGCCTGGCCCCGGCCCGGCCGCGTCGAGGGCGCGGTTGAGCATCAGGACGTTCACGCCCGCGTCGCCCAGCAGGCCGAATTGCGGCGATTGCGTGTTGCCGTCGATAAGCTTGGCCACGTCGGCCTCGCTGATCCCACGGGCGCGGGCGACGCGGGCGGTTTGCAGCTTCGCGTTAGCGGGGCTGATGTGCGGGTCGACACCGCTGGCCGACCGCGTGACGCTGTCCGCCGGCACGACCGCGTCGGCGGCCAGGCCGTTGGTTTTTCGATACGCCTCGGCCAACTGTTTGACGCCGTCGTAGCTTTCATTCACGTCTTTCGTGGCCGGGTCGTCGGCAACGCCGTTGAGCAGTTTGTCGCTCGTCGGCCCGAGGTTCGTGCCGCCGCTGCTGGACGGGTCGTGCCCGCTGCCGGCGGCGCTGGGGCGGGGCTGGAAATACTTCTCGCCGGCGAACGGCTGGCTGAGCAGTTCCGACCCGACAACGCTCTTCCCGTCGGCGGAATAGACGAGCGACCCGTTCGCCTTGTGGTTGAACAGCGCCTGCGACAGGCCCCACACGACGGCCGGGTAAAGGCCGCAAACCAGGACGAGCAGGACCAGCGTCGCGACGACCGACGCGCGCAAGTGCGTGGCGAAACCGTCGGCAGCCAGAGCGACCGGGCGTGACGGGGCCGAAGTGGTTGAACTCTGCGGAAGGGTGGTGACAGGTTTGGATTGCATGATGAAATCTCCGAAGGCAGGCCTATTCGAATCAAGCCAGGCCGAGCAGGTTGTGCACGATCAGGTCGATAAACTTGATGCCGGGGAACGGCAGGATCAGCCCGCCGAGGCCGTAGATCAGCAGGTTGCGGCGCAGGATCGACGCCGCGCCGCTGGGCCGGAACGACACGCCGCGCAGGGCCAGCGGGATGAGCGCGACGATGATCAGGGCGTTGAAGATCACGGCCGACAGAATGGCCGACTGGGCCGAGCCGAGGCGCATCACGTTCAGCGCCGACAGCGGCCCCGCGTCGGCCGGGCCGGTGGCGTAAGCGATGGCGAACATCGCGGGGATGATGGCGAAATACTTGGCCACGTCGTTGGCGATGCTGAACGTGGTTAGCGCGCCGCGGGTCATCAGCAGTTGCTTGCCGATCTCGACGACCTCAATGAGCTTGGTCGGATTGCTGTCGAGATCGACCATGTTGCCGGCTTCTTTCGCCGCTTGCGTGCCGGTGTTCATCGCCACGCCGACGTCCGCCTGCGCCAAGGCCGGCGCGTCGTTCGTGCCGTCGCCGGTCATGGCCACCAGGTGCCCGGCGGCCTGTTCCTTTCGGATCAGCGCCATTTTGTCTTCCGGCTTGGCCTGGGCGAGGAAGTCGTCCACGCCCGCCTCCTTCGCAATGGCGGCGGCGGTGAGCGGGTTGTCGCCGGTGATCATCACCGTTTTGATGCCCATCGCGCGGAAACGTTTGAAGCGGTCGGGCAGGCCGCCTTTGACGATGTCCTTGAGGTAAATCACGCCCAGCACGCGCCGGCCCTCGGCGACGACCAGCGGCGTGCCGCCGGCGCGGCTGACACGCTCGACCGCTTCGTCGATGCTCGGCGGGAACTGACCGCCGACGTATTCGCGCACGGAATCGGCCGCCCCTTTGCGGATCTGCCGGCCGTCGACGTTCAGGCCGCTCATGCGGGTCTGGGCGGTGAACGGAACGAACTCCGCCCCGGCCAGTTCGCCGACTTCGCGCCCGCGAATGCCGTACTTCTCTTTCGCCAGCACGACCACGCTGCGGCCTTCTGGTGTTTCGTCGGCGAGGCTCGACAGCTGTGCCGCCTCGGCCAGTTCGCGTTCGTCCACGCCGGGCGCGGCGACGAACTCCACGGCCTGGCGATTGCCGAGCGTGATGGTGCCGGTCTTATCGAGCAGCAGCACGTCCACGTCACCGGCGGCTTCCACCGCGCGGCCGCTCATGGCCAGCACATTCTTCTGCACCATGCGGTCGATGCCCGCGATGCCGATGGCGCTCAGCAGGCCGCCGATGGTCGTCGGGATTAGGCAGACCAGCAGCGACACCAACACCGTCACCGTCAGCGACGCGTCCACCTCCGGCCCCGTGTACTTGGCCAGCGGCTTGAGCGTGATGACGACGATCAGGAACACGATCGTCAGCGCGCTCAGCAGGATCGACAGGGCGATTTCGTTCGGCGTTTTCTGCCGCTTGGCTCCTTCGATTAAGCCGATCATGCGGTCCATGAACGACTCGCCGGGGTTGGCGGTGACGCGGATCGTGACGCGGTCCGACAGCACGGTGGTGCCGCCGGTGACGGCCGAGCGGTCGCCGCCGGCTTCGCGGATGACGGGGGCGCTTTCGCCGGTGATGGCCGATTCGTTGACGGTGGCCGCGCCTTCGATGATTTCACCGTCGGCGGGGATAATTTCACCGGCGACAACGAGGACGAGGTCACCCTTACGCAGCGTCTCGGCCGCCACGGATTGCGTTCGGCCCGTGGCGCGATCGAGCTTATTGCCGAGCGACTGCGTGCGGCTCTTGCGCAGCGAGTCGGCCTGTGCACGGCCGCGGCCCTCGGCCATCGCTTCGGCGAAGTTGGCGAACAGCACGGTGAACCAGAGCCAGAGCGTGATCTGCAGCGGGAAGCCCCATTGGCCGCCGGCGGCGACCGTGCGGATCAGGTCGATCGTGGTCAGCGCCGCGCCGACTTCGGTCACGAAGATCACGGGGTTTTTCCACAAATGCGTCGGGTTGAGCTTCACAAAGCTGGCACGGGCGGAAGGGACGATCAGGTCGGCGGAGAAGATGGATTTGGATTGAGTGGCCATAATAGTTTTCAGGGGCACGCTGCTCAGAACGTGCGGCCGCCTTTCATGAGAAAGTGTTCGACCACGGGGCCGAGGCAGAGCGCGGGCACGAAGGTCAGTGCGCCGACGATGACGACGGTCGCCAGCAGCAGCACGGCGAACGTGCCGCCGCTGACCGGGAAACTGCCGCCACTGATCGGCAGCAGCTTTTTGCCCGCCAGATTCCCGGCCAGGGCCAGCACGGGAATGATGATGAAGAACCGGCCGAACAGCATGGCGATGCCGAGCGTGGTGTTCCAGGCGACGTTGTTCGCGCCCAGCCCGGCAAAGGCGGACCCGTTGTTGGCCACCGCGCTGCTGTAGGCGTAGAGAATTTCGCTCAGGCCGTGCGGGCCGCTGTTGTTGAGGGTTTTGAGTCCCCACCACGGCGCGTCGGCCGTGCCCGTGCCGCCGGCCGCCAGGGCCGTGAAGGCCAGCACGCCGATCGACGTCACCAGCACCGCCAGCGCGGTCACCTTCACGTCGTAGGCTTCGATCTTCTTGCCTAGGTATTCCGGCGTCCTCCCGACCATCAGGCCGGCGATGAAGATGGCCAGCACGACGAACAGCAGCATGCCGTACAGGCCCGCGCCTACGCCGCCGAAGACGACTTCGCCCAGGTGCAAATTGAACAGCGGCACCAGGCCGCCCAGCGGCGTGAACGAATCGTGCATGCTGTTGACCGCGCCACAACTGGCGTCGGTCGTGATGGTGGCGAACAGCGCGCTGTTGGCGACGCCGAAGCGGGTTTCCTTGCCTTCGGTGTTGCCGGCGTCGCTGCTGACGTTCATCGCCGTCATCTGCGGATTACCGGCCGCTTCGGCCCAGTAGCAGACCGCGAAGCCGGCCAGGAACAGCGCGTACATCGTCCCCCAGACGGCCCAGCCGTGCGCCTGCTTTTTCACCAGTCGCCCCAGGAAATACGTCAGCCCGGCGGGAATCGCGAAGATCGACAGCATCTGCACGAAGTTGCTCAGCGGCGTCGGGTTTTCGAACGGGAACGCGGCGTTGGCGTTGACGTAGCCGCCGCCGTTCGTGCCGAGCATTTTGATCGCCACCTGCGACGCCATCGGCCCCTGCGGGATCAACTGCTCTGCGCCTTCCATCGTCGTGGCGGCGGTGTAGGGCTTGAAGTTCTGGATCATCCCCTGGCTGACCAGGAACAAGGCGAACACCACGCACGC
>DASVSC010000064.1:0-14259 GCA_036388295.1 Tepidisphaeraceae bacterium
TGCTCCTAATGGTTGGCTTCGAAACTCGAGGCTACAACGCCGCTTCCAGGCCCTCTTCGTGTTCCTTTTCGTGTGCTTCGTGATAAAGCAAATCGCATCAAGACACAGAATAGCTCAAGCGGTATCCGCCGCCGGTATTGGCGTCGCGGTTGCGGGTCAGGACGGCGAACGTGCCGCTCTGTCGCGTGGTGTACGTCAGGGACGCACTCGAAGTGCCGCTGGCGCTGGCTACCTGATTGCCGTTCGGGTCGATGATCAGGATTTCCGGCGTCACGCTGCTGTTGTTGCGGCTCATCGTGATCCGGATCGTGCGGCCGGCCGCGAGCGAGACGGGGTATAAATCGATGTCACCGCTGGGGATATCGCCGGTACGGTTCTGGCCGCTGCTGAGCGGGGTGCGGGTGTCGGGGTCTTCGTTGGTCTGCGTGCCGGGCGAGAGGCCGAGGCTGAAGCCGTAGCGGCCGCTGGCGTCGGAACCGGGCTCGTAGACGACGGCGTAGTAGGTGCCGCGACGGGCGGCGGGGACGTCAAGGGCGAAGCCGGTGGTGCTTTCGCTGCCGGTCAGGCCGCTGCCGTCCGGACCGATCAGGGCAACGCCGACGCCGATCGCGCTGCCGTTGTTGTTTTCGTTCAGGACGAGGGAGAGGAACTGCCGGACATTGGTCGCATTGATGCGCCAGACGTCGAGGTCGCCGGGCGCGATCGAGGCGGGGAATCGGCGGCCGCTCGCGGCGACGCCGGCGTCGTCGCCGTCGGTGATCGGCGTGCTGCCGGTGAAGACGGCCGTCACGCGCACGCCGCCGGTCTGCGTCCCGGCGGTATCGCGGATGCGCACGGTGTACGTGCCGGTGAGCGGGGCGACTTTGCCCATGAACGCGCCCGAGTTGCCGATCGAACGGCCGACGGTTTTGCGGTTCGGGCCGATCAGGATCAACAGCGGCTGCAGGGCTGACGGCGTCGTTTCGCCCGCACCGATATAAACCGCCTGGCCGGCGACGAGGTTAATCGACCAGTTCTTGTTCGGCCGGGCGGTCGTAATGGCGGTTTCGGCCGTCACGCCGGGGGTGAGGGAGGCGAACAACCGACGCGATTCAAGTGCGTCCACGATAGCAGGGCGGCTGGGCATGGGCATCACTATAACGGACGCCGGGGAGGCTGGCAGCTAACAGCTAGTGGCTAATGGCTAATGGCTGAAACAGAGAAATAACCGCCAAGACGCCAAGGACGCCAAGAAGACAACGTTTTTCTTCTTTCTTCCTTGGCGTCCTTGGCGTCTTGGCGGTTACCTTCCTCTTCAGCCACCAGCCACCAGCCACCAGCCACCAGCCACCAGCCACCAGCCACCCGCTGCCCGCTGCCCGCTGCCCGCACTTCCTCCGTTTTGACACCAAAAACGCCTCCGGCTACACTGCCCCATCTGCCCGGCCGGATACCCAAGTGGTTTAAGGGGCGGGATTGCAAATCCCGTATTCGTGGGTTCGAATCCCACTCCGGCCTTTTCTATTTCGCTTCGGAGCCTGCTTTTATGAACCCGAATACTGTCGCCGCCATCAATGACCGCGCCGCCGAGGAATACTTCAACAAGGCCGTTCAAGCCGAAAAAGACGGCAATCCGGAAAAGGCCATTGAGTTCTACGAGCGCGCCCTCAACGAAAACCCCGACCATGAACAGGTCTGCTTCAACCTGGCGGTCCTGTACGACCGCCGCGCCGAAGACTCCAAGGCCATCGAACTGTACGAGCGCCTCTGCACCAGCGAACCCGTGCATATTTCGGCCCTGCTGAACCTGGCGGTCTTGTACGAAGACAACAACATGTACGAAGAGAGCCGCCGCTGCCTGATGGCGGTGCTCAAGACCGACCCGAACCACCCGCGCGCCAGCCTGTACATCAAGGACGTGGAGTCGGCCCGCAGCATGTACAGCGACGAGGACGACCGCAACCGCCGCAGCGGCAACATCGTCATGGACGTGCCGATCAGCGACTTCGAGCTGAGCGTGAGGAGCCGTAACTGCTTGAAGAAGATGGACATCAAGAGCCTGGGCGACCTGCTCCGCGTCACGGAACAGGAACTGCTCAGCTTCAAGAACTTCGGCGAAACCAGCCTGAACGAGATCAAGGCGCTGCTCAGCAGCAAGGGCCTGCGTCTCGGCCAGGCCGTCGAGCCGGCCATTCCCAGCGCCGCCCGCCGCATCGCCGCGGCCGCCGCCCCGACGGCCACGGACGCCGCTTCGGAAATGCACAACCGGAAGGTCGAAGACCTGGAACTCAGCGTCCGCAGCCGCAAGGCGCTGCAGCGCCTGAACATCATCACCGTCGGCGAACTGATCGGCCGCACGGAAGACGAACTGCTCGGCTGCAAGAACTTCGGGCACACGTCGCTGAACGAGATCAAGCAGATCCTCAGCACGCAAGGCCTGCACCTGCGCCGTCTGGATACGTCGGCGCACTAAGACGGAAATGCCGACACCACGGAGGCACGGAGACACAGAGAAAGAAAGAGGACAGACCACAGATTTCGCAGATGACACCGACAGGAAAGTGCATTTCCTCGAACCCGTGTGTTTCTTAAAGTCGGTGGTTCAGCCGCTACTCTGTTTCTGCCTCTGCTTTTCCTCCGTGTCTCCGTGCCTCCGTGGTGAACTTCTTTCCGTTCGACGGACAAAGGCAAGGAAGCCATGTCAACGCCGGCCCTCCGTCTGATCACGTCAGTCGCATTGATACTTCTGGTATTAGCTTCAGCCGGCTGTGAACCCAAACGGCGTCCGGCGCGGGTCGATGACGGCACGCCGCGGGTACGCGTCCGGCTGCTGGCCGGCGTGTCGCAGGTTACGCTGACCGGCGACCGCGCAACGCCAATTTTGGACGCGTCCACACGCCGTCCGCTGGAAGCCGAACTCCCTGCCGGTCAACCACTCACGCTCGCCTACGACGGAAAGAACTGGCAAGCCGGCGGCGAAACACTGCCGGGCGTCGCCCTGCGCATCGAGCCCGACGCCGACGGCATCGTCAGCGTGAACGGCCAGCCGTATCGCGGTGCGTACACACTGCTGCCGACGAGTGAGGGGCGGATCGACGTCGTCAATGACGTGGACGTGGAGGCCTACCTGCAAGGCGTTTTGGCCAAAGAACTGCTGCCGGACTGGCATCCCGAGGCTTACCGGGCGCAAGCCGTCATCGCCCGCACGTACGCCCTGTACGAAGCCCGCACCAACCCGGCCGGCCGCGGGTGGGATCTGAACCCGGACGAACGCAGCCAAGTCTACGGCGGCGTCAAGGCCGAGACGCCCAAGGCGAATGCGGCCGTCAGCGGCACGCGCGGTTTGGTGGCCGCCCACGGGCCGAGTGGGCAGGAGCGGATTTTCAAAGCCTATTTCAGTGCCTGCTGCGGCGGCATCAGCAGCAGTGCGGCCGACGTGTTCAACGACCCGGCCATCGCGCCGCTGTCGGCCAAGTCGAACGGCACCGTCTGCTCCATCAGCCCCCGATTCAACTGGCCTGCCGTCATGCTGAGCAAAGCCGAACTTGCCCGCCGTTTCCGCGCGTGGGGTGGGAAGACGAACCGTCCTGAAGCGAAGCTGCCGGGCGTGCAGTCGATCGAGATCGGTGCGACCAATCCGTTCGGCCGCCCGCGCACGTACCTGCTGACCGACACCCGCGGCCAGCAGTACGCCCTGACGGCCGAGCAACTGCGCTGGGCGATCAATTCCGACCCGGCCGGCGGGCCCACGGTCTTCAGCGGCTTTTTCCGCCCCGTCGACGCTGGCGACAACATCCGCTTCGCCGACGGCCACGGCTTCGGCCACGGCGTCGGGGCGTGCCAATGGTGCATGCAGGCCCGCGCGCTGGCGGGCGAGTCGTTCCAGCAAATCGTCACGCAGGCCTACCCGCAGTCGATGCTCGTCGCGGCGTTTTGAGTTCGAACACACGGGACCGACGTTCGCCGGACTTGCGCGAGTTCTGGAGCGACCTAGGAACTCCTCAAAGCGTCCGGACACGTGTTGGCTTCTTCGGGGTGGCCGTTTAAACGGCCACCCCAGATGCCCCGTCGCTTTCCGTCCGCAACGACGCGACAACGTCGCTGCTACTACTCCTTCGACTCCGTCACGCCGCCGATCGTCCACTTCGACTTGCCCGCTGTCAGCGGTTCGCGGAAGCGCGGCACGACGGTCGGGATGCGTACGCTCTGCAGGAATCCCAGGTTGAATGTGTTGGCGTCGCGCACGGTCTGATTGATGCTCTTGTTGCCGTCCCCGCGGATCATGCCGAACGGCCGGGCGACGGTGCGGTTTTCCCAGACGACTTTGCCGTGGTCTTCGTAGTAGATGCGGGTGATGCGTTCGGTGATCTCGACGGTCTCCTGCCCGCCGCCGAACATCGGGCCGCCCATGCGTCGCCAGGTTTCCTGCGTCGTCTTGCCGTTCTCCGTTCGCGCGACGAGGCGGACCGGCTGGCCCTCGGCAACCTTCAGGCCGTCGCGGGCGAGCTGTTTTTTGATCGAAGCGGTGGCGGCCTCGCGCTCTTTCTCATCACCCTCGATCGCGATGTCCAGCGACACGCTATCACCCGCCTTCAGCAGCGGCCCGCCGGCGAAGTCGGCGGTGGCTTTCTTCGCGGCGGCGTCGGGCAGAACGGCGGACGTCAGCACACGGCGGTTGTTGTCGGTCAACACCGCCCAAACTTTTCCGGCGGCGAAGGCCGTCTCGTTCTCTGCGCCGGCGTATTCCCAGACGACTGCCTGCCGCGTCAGATCGAACAGCGATCGGCCGCCGAGCAACACGCAGTCACTCGACAAGCCGACGACGCCACGCGCGTTCACGCTCGGCGGCAGGCCGATGTCTGGCCCCGCTTTGCCGGTCTTCAGGTCGTACACCGCCAGCAGTGATCCCGACACGGCCACAAGGCGTGCGCCGTCGGTTGTGAAGGCGATGCTGTCCGCCCGGCGCGGACCGGTGATTTGCTGGCGCGCCGCACCGGTGGCCGGGTCGACCAGCACCAAGCCGTCGGTGCCGACGACGGCGAGCGTCTTGCGCGACGGGCTGAGCGCCAGCGCGACGTCCCGGCCGAGCTTCATGCTCCAGACCGCTTTGACGGCTTTCTGCTGCGCGGCCGCGTCACCGGCGGCGAACGCCGTCAGCGTGCCGTCGGTGTTGCACGTCAGGATCGTGCCGTCGTCCAGCAACGTCGCGTAGCTGACGTCACGATGGTTCTTATCCGATTCGTCAGCGTACGGCTCAAAGCTGACCAAGTGCTTGGGGTCGTCGGTTTCGAGCGACCACAGATCGACCCGGTGCTTGGTCCCGCCGAAGAAGCCGTTGGCCCGGCCGAGCAGGCGTCGGCCGTCGGCGGAGAGGGCGATCGGGAGCGACATCGGGTCAAACCCCTGTGGCGTAGCCGAGCCGGCGGCGAGGTTCAGCTTCTCGATCTGCACCAGTCCATTCTCGCCGTGCGAAGCGTACGCCAGCACCGCGGCATCGCCGGCGGTTAACAGCGACGTGCCGGCGGCGGACGGCTTTTCGGCGCGCAGCGGCACGGCACGGGCGGTCGTTTTCGCGGGCGGGGCGGCCTCGGGTGTGTAGCTCCACGGGCCGTCGGGCGCGTCGGGCAGCCGGTCGCGGACGGCTTTGCGGTCGACGGCGGTCACGGGCTTGTCGTACGGGATCGGGTCGAACGGGCTGCGTTTGCCGCTATCGGCGTCGGCTTTGGCGGCGGCACGCCAGCCGGCGAGTTTCAGCTTCGCCGTCGCCTTGGCTTCCTGCAGCGTTCGGCCGCCGACGCCTTCGCCCACGCCGTGCTCGGGCCCGGCTTTGCTGCTGCCGACGGCGCGCACGCAGTCGACGCTGACCCACTTCCAGAACATCTGGTCTTTCCAGCCTTGGAACTCGACGAGATACAGATCGCCGTCGCGATTACGAATGACGGCGGGCTTCCACTCGCGGCCGTCTTTGGCCTCGCACTTCCCGCTGGCGGGCACACGTTCCGCCGGCGCAGATTTGGGCGTGGCGGGTTCGGGCGCGTCGGCGGCCTTTTCGGGAGTGGCGTCGGGCGCGGTCGATCCGGGCAGGCGGACCCGCGCCAGCGGTGCCCATTCTTCGGAGCCGTCCTCGTACTTCACCTTGACCCGCCGGCCCTCCTGCGAGACGACCGTCGCGTCGGACCAGACGTCGCCCTCGCGGACCTGGACCTTTTGATCCTTCGTGTAAGTCGGGGCGGCCGTCTGGCCGAGCAAAAGCCCGGCCGTCAGGCCCACGGACAAGATGGCCGTTCGAAGGCGAAAACGCTGTGACATGGACTGCTCCATTTCTGGAGCAATTTACACCAAGGATCAGCCGACACGAAGGGAAGAATCCATGGGAAACTCAAGGGTCGATTGCGTTCCTTCGCCGGGCTGGCTGGTCATGGTGAACTTGCCGCGGTAGTTCTCGGCGACCAGTCGGACCAGGAACAGGCCCAGGCCCATGCCGCGGCCGGGCTCTTTGGTGGTGAAGAACGGTTCGCCGGCGCGTTTGAGGACGTCGCTGGTCATGCCGTGGCCGCGGTCAAGGACGTCAAATGCGATCGAATCGCCGTCCGGCCGAATCACCAGCCGCACCGGCTGGCCGGCCGCGTCGGCTTCCATGCCGTTGCGGATCATGACGGTCAGCGACTGCTCGATCGCCGGGCAAGGGGCGGCGATGGCGAAGCCGTTCAGCGGGCCGACGATTTGCAGGCGCTCGCGCTCGTCGTCGCGCAAATGTTGTTCCAGCCGGGCCAGCAGTTCGTCTAATTCAGTTCGGCCGGCGCGGGGGTCGCTGGCGACATCGACGCGCATGCGGTCGAGGATGAACCGGCAGCGGTCGCACTCCTGGCGGATCAGCCGGGCGTCGTCAATCAGGTCTTCGCTGCCGGGCTGTTTCGCGATGGCCAGTTCCAGTTCGCGCGCGACGACGGCGATCGTCGCCAGCGGCGTGCCCAGCTCGTGCGCCGCGCCGGCGGCCAGCGTGGTGAGCGTAGTCAGCTTTTCGTTCCGCGCGTTGCGTTCGCGAAGTGCGTTGATGTGCACTTCGCGCCACCGCAGCGACCGGTTCACCCGGCCGCTGAAATAGCCGATCAGGCCGCCGATGAGGACGAGGTTCGCCATCGTGCCGATGTGCCGGATCAGCGGCGGCAGCGTGCCGCCCGGCGTGAGGGGGACCGACGGGATGACCAGCTGCGACGCGTACAGCAACGCGGCCGCCCCGAGGACGATCCAGGTCCAGGCGCCGCCCAGCGTCGTGACGGCCATCGCGACGTGGACGAGGTACAGCGTGCAAAATGGGTTGTCCGGCCCGCCGGTGTAGTGCAGCAGCACAGTGAGCAGGCACATGTCGGCCAGCAGGATCAGCAGGATCAGTCGCGTCGGGATCGGACGCGTGCGCAGCCAAATGTAAAAGATGCCGTTGCTGAGGGCGGTAATTAGAGCCACCGCGGCGACGGGCCACACGGGCGCGTTCAGCCCCAGCAGCAGGGCGACGCCCGTCGCGACGAGTTGTCCGGCTACGGCGATCCAGCGGAGACGCAGCAGCCAGGTCAGGACGATGCGCGGCGCGCGCACCGGCGGGAACGGCCGCGCCTGGCGCTCGGGGAAAGAGGTGTCGGGCTCAAGGGTGTCGGCGGGCAGGGCGGTCACGGTGTCGGCTCCGTCGGCTGCGTCGTTGCCGACGCCGCTGGCACGGCGATGACTTCCGGCTCCGGCGTGTCGGCCGTCAGGCGGCGGTGCAGCGTCAGCGACTTCGGCCGTTCCGTCGTCGCCAGCGTCGCGCTGAGCCACCACACTTTTTCCGGCGGCCGTACGTAGCCGACGTCCTGCAGCGCATGGCGGACGCGCCTCGTGACGTCGATCGGCTCCGTGCGCGCCACGACCGCGTCGATCGTTCGCCCGCCGACCTCGGCCGTCAGCCGCAGCTGTTCGGTCGCCAGCTCGCTGCGCTCGTCCCAGATGAGCAGCGCGACGCGCGTCGCGCCATTCTCGGCCGGCGCGATCGAAACCAATTGCGTGACGAAACGGTCGCTGACGACGGCCTTGTCGGCGTCCCGCATCATGCGGGCGTCGCTGCCCTGGCGGTCCTGCAGCAGTTGGCGGACCCAATCGCGCACGGGTTTGGGCTCGATACGCGGCAGCGGCGGGACGGGCGGCGGCTGGACGTACGCGATGGCCGACGGCACCGGGTCGGGCAAATCGTTCGGCCGGTCGCGACCGTTAAGCTTGCGGCTCATCAGGATCAGGAAGCCGGGCGACACGAACAGGACCAGGCAGACGAAGAAAATGAGGTTGGCGCGGAGTTCTCGCGTCATCAGCGCATCCTAGGCGATCGGGCTTCCGGCCACACGTCCGGCGTCCTTCAATCTGTTTGAAGACAGCACGCCTTCGCTGCGTCAAACCAGTCGTCGCCGAACGTCTGCTTGCCGCCCAGCAGCAGCACAGACCGGGCGACGGGCGTGAGGTCGGGCAGCGTGAGCGCCTCGGCCACCGCGTCGGCTTCGTTCGCTACGGACCAGACGCCGTCGTGTTCGTCGGCGTCCAGGCCCGCGGTGACGGCCGCGCGGTCGCGCGTGGTGCGGGCCATGAAGATTGATTCCGGGTGGCGTAGCCAGGTGTCTTCGACCAGGCCGACCAGCGTAGTGCCGACGATTTCGCCGGGCGTCAGGTGCAGTTCCTCCCGCAACTCGCGTTCGGCGTTCGCGAACAAATCGATCTGCTCAGTCAATTCGATCGACCCGGCGAACGGGTGAACACGGTTCGGGTAGTACGCCACGCTGGCGTTGCGGCGGCCCATCATCCAAAAGCCGTCGGCGGTCAGCAGCCCGGTGCTGACGCCCAGCGCGTTCGCCATGACGTCGGTGCTGTACAGGTCGGCAAAATGCGGATTGCAGAAGTTGGTCCCGACGAACACGCGGTAACTGGTGCGGCTGAGGTCGACGGTCAGTCGCTTGCCGTCAACCTGCCAATGCTCGAACCGACAGATCGGGCCGTCGTAGAGGCGCACGCCGGGGCGGGCGAGGGTTTTGTGCCAGGCCTGGTCGATGAGCCGTTCGACGTCCGGCCGCACCCGGCGCGTGTCCGGCACTTGCCGAACGACGACGTTTCCGGGGGCGAAGGATTGGACGAGCAGCAGTCGCAGCATGCGGCGAGCCTTTCAAAATCGCTGTCTCTTATAACGCCCGGCAGTATGGCCCGCCCGCCGTTCGTGTAAAATGACGCTTGTGAAAAACGCCCTTTGGGTGCTGATCGTTTCCCTGCTGCTCACGAACTCGGCTTTTAGCCAGTCGACCCGCCCGTTCGAACCGCGCGGGCCGGCGGCCGTCGTGGAACTGACCGGCGAGATCAACGACTACTCGGCCGACGTATTCGAAAAACACGTCAAAGCGGCCCGCGACGCCGGGGCCCGCACCATTCTGCTGCGCCTCGATACGCCCGGCGGCGTCGTCGGGTCGGCCCTGCGGATGAGCCAGTTCATCAAACGGCAGCGGCCGGAAATTCAGTTCGTCGCCGTCGTTCACGATATGGCCTTGTCGGCCGGTGCGATGCTGGCGGTGGCGTGTGATCGCATCGTGATGGAACCCGGCGCGCTTCTCGGCGATTGTGCTCCGATCCTGATGGGCCCAAGCGGCCTGCAGACGCTGACCGGCGCGGAGCGGGCGAAAATGGAAAGCCCCATCCTGGCCGAGTTCTACGACTCGGCCCATCGCAGCGGTTACGACCAATTGATGGTTTCCGCCATGGTCCAGTACGGCGTCGTCGTGCATTACCTGCAAGGCCCGGACGGCCAGCGGCGGTTCGTCACGGCGGCCGATCAGGCGACGCTGACCAAAGAAGGCTGGACGCCCGTCGCCGACGTGCCGACGCCGTTGGACGGGCCGGAACAATTGCTCACCGTGACGGATTCGCTGGCGGCCCGCATCGGCTTGTCGGCCGGCACGGTTGCGTCGCCCGAGGCGTACGCGCAGGCCAACGGGCTGACCGTCGTCGGCACGTTCCGCACCACGCTCGGCGAAGAACTCGTCGGCCTGCTCAGCGGCGCGGGCCTGCGGTCGCTGCTCGGCATCGTTTTCATGTGGTCTCTTTACACCGCCATCAGCAAGCCGGGCACCGGCGTGCCGGAGACGATTGCGCTCGTCAGCGGCGCGGTGCTGCTGGGCGTCCCGCTGCTGACGGGCTACGCCGGCTGGCTGGAGTTTCTGCTGATTCTCAGTGGCGTGGTGCTGATCGCCTTCGAATTGTTCGTCATTCCCGGCTTCGGCGTCGCCGGTCTGGCGGGCATTATCCTGATGATCGTCGGCCTGGTGCTGACGTACGCCCCGCCCGAACTGCCCGGCGGCGGATTGGTCCCGCAACTGCAGGGCACCTGGACAGCACTCCGCCACGGCATGGTGGGCGTGACGGCGGCCTTGGTCGTCAGCGCCTTGCTTTGGGTCTGGCTGGCGAAATACTTGCCGCGCATTCCGTACATGAACCGGCTGATTCTCGCGACCACCGTCGGCAGCACGCCGGAAGAGGGCGACATCCGCCACGCCGTCGAAGAGGCGTGGCCCAGGACCGGCGACAGCGGTCAGGCCATTACCCGCCTGACGCCGGGCGGCGTGGCCAACTTCTTTGACCCGATCATCAACGACGCCCGCCCCGTCGACGTCGTCAGCGACCACGGCTACGTCGATGTCGGTGCGCGCGTCGTCGTTCGCTCGCGCGAGGGGGCCACTATTGTCGTCCGGGCCGTCGGTGAACGGGCGGTGTCATCCTCATGAGCAACCCGATCGTCATCTGGCTCCTGACGCTGCTCGCGGTCAGCCTTATTCTGTACGTGGCCGAAGTCTTCATCCCGTCACACGGCGTGCTGTCGATCCTCGCCACCGGCTGCATGGCCATTGTCGTCGTGCTCTGCTTCATGCTCGACCGCTGGCTGGGCACGGGCGTGCTGGTCGCGCTGGCCATCCTCGGGCCGATCGGTTTGTCGCTGGGCGTGAGCGTGTGGCAGCGGACGCCGGTGGGGCGGAAGATGGTGCTTCACTCCGTGGCCGGCGAACCGCAGCGGCCGTTCGTCCTCGTCGGCAGCACCGGCACGGCCCTCACCGAACTGCGACCCATGGGCGAGTGCGAGTTCGGCGACAGCAAGCTCGAAGCCCGCTCCGAACTCGGCCGCATTATTCCGGCCGGCCAGCGTGTAATCGCCATCGCCCTCAATGACGGCGTCGCAGTCGTCCGTCCCATCGACGCTTCGACCGCCGCGAACAACTCATCTGAATTGCCAAAGGAACTATGACTATGAATCCCTCTCTTCTCGCCCAGTCCAACAGCGACGCCGGTTCGCTGATCATGTATGCCGTCATCGGCATCGTGCTGATCATTTTCCTCGTGCTGTTCGTGCTCGCGTTCAGCTTCATCAAGCTGTACGTGCAGGCCCTTGTCAGCGGCGCACGCGTGACGTTCATCGAACTGATCGGCATGAGCCTGCGGAAGATCAACCCGAACCTGATCGTCGCCGCCCGCATTCAGGCCACCCGGGCCGGTCTGCAGATCCCGCAGGACGAGATGGAAAGCCACGTGCTGGCCGGCGGCAACCTGATGCGCGTGATCAACGCCATGATCGCCGCCAGCAAGGCGAACATCGAACTCGGCTGGAAAAACGCCACCGCCATCGACTTGGCCGGGCGTGACATTCTGGACGCCGTGCAGACGAGCGTGAACCCGAAAGTCATCGACGTGCCCAGCGCCGCCATGGGCCGTAACACGATCGACGCGGTCGCGAAGAACGGCATCCAGCTGCGCGTCAAGGCCCGCGTCACCGTCCGCACCGCCATCAACCGCTTGGTCGGCGGTGCGACGGAAGAAACGATTATCGCCCGCGTCGGCGAAGGCATCGTCACGGCCATCGGTTCGGCCACGGACCATAAAGACGTGCTGGAAAATCCCGACCACATTTCCAAGGCCGTGCTGAACAAGGGCCTCGACGCGAACACGGCGTTCCAGATTCTGTCGATCGATATCGCCGACATCGACGTCGGTGAAAACATCGGCGCGAAGCTGCAGGCCGACCAGGCGGAATCGGACAAGCGCCGCTTCCAGGCCGAGGCCGAGCAGCGCCGCGCGATGGCCGTCGCCAGCGAGCAGGAACAGATCGCCCGGCAGGCGGAAAACCGGGCGCTGGTCGTCCTGGCCGAAGCCGAAATCCCCAAGGCCATGGCCGAAGCGTTCCGCAGTGGGAACTTCGGGATCATGGACTACTACAAGATGAAAAACGTGCAGGCCGACACGAGCATGCGTGAGGCCATCGCCAAACCGGACGACAAGTAATGGGCACGGGCGTGTACATCCTCGCGGCCGGCGACGACCCGACGGTGAAGATCGTCATCGGCGTGGTCGTCGCGGCGATCTGGATCATCTCACAGGTCATCGGCGCGCTGACGAAGAAGCCGGACCAGCAGCGGCCGCCGTCGCGGTTGCCGCCGACGGCCGGCCGGCCGCCGGACATGCCGCAGCGCCAGCCGCCGATGGGGCGGACGAATGTGCCGCGTTCGCAGCCGCCCGTGCCGCCGCGCATTAAACGGCAGAAGCCGCCGCCGGTACGCCAGCAGCCACAGACGGTGCAGTCACGGCCCGCGCCCGCCGCGTTGCCGACCGCACAGCCATTCACGCGCCGCGCGCCGCTTGCCGACGCACCGTCGCCGAAACCGGCCGCGGCCGCCGGGATTCCGCGTCGGCAGATGCTCAATGCGCTTCTGAAGGTACGGAATCTGCGGAAAGCGTACATTCTGGCCGAAGTGCTGCAGCCGCCGGTGGCACTGCGTCCGGCGGCCGGAGGCGATGAGGCCGGTCGGCCATGACGGCTATCGCCCGCGGCGCTATGCGTGTTGTCGTCGCGACTGCCGCGTTCGGTCTGCTCCATAGCGTGCTGGCGGATACGCGTTCGAAGGCCGCCTTCGAACGCGCCGTCGGCACCCGACGCCGGAACGCGTGGTACCGGCCGCTCTACAACGCGCATTCCGTCGTTTCGTTAGCGGCGTTGGCGGCTTACGTCCTCCGTCAGCCGTCCCGAACGCTCTACCACGTTCGTGGACCCGCGGCGGTGGCGATGCGCGCCGGGCAGGCGGCATCCGTCGTGTACATCGCGTCGGCGGCCGTTCGGACCGGGCCCTTTTCTTTCGCCGGCCTGCCCGGCCTGGTCGCGTGGGTTCTCCGGCGACCGAACGTCCCGCGCGAGCCGGCCGGCCAAGGGCCTGCGTTGAACGAGCAGGGCCGCGTGCACGACTGTGGGCCGTTTGCCCATTCGCGGCAGCCGGCAAACGTCGGCATGGTGCCGTTGCTGCTCCTCAACCCACGCGTCACCACCCGCTCGGCCGCCGTTTGCCTGACGTTGGCGGCGTATTCGCTGCTCGGGGCGGTGCATTCGGACCGCATGATCGGCCGGCAATACGGGCAGGCGTTCGACGACTACCGCCGTCGAGTACCGCTGCTTTTCGGCCGGCATCGGGGCGGATAAATAACTACGCGGCCCGGCTGCGTTTTCATCGTGCTGGTTCGATCAGCAGACGCCGCACGGTCAGGTGCGGCTTCGGGAACGGCAGTGCCGCCATGGCGTCAAACCTCGCCCATTGCCGCGGCGGAGCGTCGGCGGCCGGGGCGTACCGCGTCGTGAGCTTCGCGCGGCGGACGTGGAACGTGTACCGCCGGTGCGTGAGCGCGTGCCGGACGATGCCGAGGTCGACGGGCGGCGACGTTTCGATGCCGAGCCGGACGGCCACGTCGTCGGACGCCGACGTCACGAACTGCCACATGCCCGCCCACCGGCCAGTCGCCGGCCGCTGTTCGATCAGGAATCGGCCGGCGTCGTCTTCCAGTGCCAACACCCAGCGGTCCTGCAACGGCGTCACCTTCGCCTTCTTCGCCACGGGCACGCGGTGCTGAATCTGCCGTTCGTATGCCGAGCAGAACCGCCGGACGGGACAGACCAGGCACGCCGGCGTTTTGGGGATGCAGACGGTCGCGCCAAGTTCCATCAGGGATGAATTGAAGTCGCCGACACGCCGGGCCGGCAGCAGCGCTTCGGCCCGTTGCCACAGACGCTGTTGGACGAGGCGGTCGCGCGGGTCGTCCTCGATCGCGTCGATCCGGCAGAGGACGCGGACGACATTGCCGTCGAGAATCGGGGCAATTGTGTCGTACGCCAGCGACGCCACCGCCCCGGCCGTGTATCGACCGACGCCGGGCAGGGTGAGCAGGGCGTCGACGTCGCCCGGCACGCGGCCG
>DASVSC010000065.1:0-16144 GCA_036388295.1 Tepidisphaeraceae bacterium
CCGAGGGCTTGGCCGAGATGTGGCACAAACGCGTGCGGCAGGAACTCGGCTTCGGCAACGAAGACGACCCCGACACCCGCCGCATCTTCCAGCAGCAATACCGCGGCAGCCGCTACAGCTTCGGCTACCCGGCCTGCCCGAACCTGGAAGACCGCGAAAAAATCGTGAAGCTGCTGAGGCCCGAGGACATCGGCGTTCACCTGAGCGAGAACTACATGCTGGTCCCCGAGCAGAGCACCGACGCGATTGTCGCGCACCACCCGCAGGCAAAATACTTCGACGTGGATTAAGTCTAGTGGATTAAGCCGATTCGTTCCGCGTGTGCGGCTAGGCATTGTCTTCGATCGTTGTGCCCGTTTTGGTCGCGCTCTACGATGCCGCCTCGTTTTTAAAGGGTCCGGCATGGAATACCGCCCGCTGGGCAATACGGGTCTGAATCTGTCCTCGCTGAGCTTCGGCGCTAGCAGCCTCGGCGGGGTATTTCACGCCATCAATGAAGACGAAGCCGTTCGGGCCGTACACGTTTCGATCGACGCTGGCATCAACTTCATCGACGTCTCGCCGTACTACGGGCTGACCAAGGCGGAGACGGTGTTGGGCCGGGCGCTGAAAACGGTGCCGCGGGACAAATACATTTTGGCCACGAAGGTAGGCCGCTACGGCGCGGAGCAAAAGGACTTTGATTTTTCCGCGGCGCGCGTGAAGCGCAGTGTGGACGAAAGCCTGACGCGTCTCGGTGTCGATTACGTCGATCTGATTCAAGTGCATGACATGGAGTTCGGCAGCCTGGATCAGGTGGCCAATGAAACCGTGCCGGCCCTGCGCGACGTGGTGAAGGCCGGGAAGGCCCGGTTCGTGGGCATTACGGGCCTGCCGATGAAGGCGTTCCGGTACGTCGTCGAGCGAGCGCGAATTGACACGATTCTGTCCTACTGCCATTACGAATTGAACGACACCGCTCTCTTGGACCTGGTGCCATACCTGGAATCGCAGGGCGTCGGCGTGATCAGCGCCTCGCCGCTGGGCATGGGCTTACTCAGCCACCGCGGCACGCCCGATTGGCATCCGGCCCCCTCGGAATTGAAGGCCGCCGCTGGCAAAGCGGCGGCGTTGTGCCGGCAGCGCGGGAGCAGCATCGAGAAGCTGGCCGTGCAGTTCGCCGTGCGGCAGCCGAAGATCACGACCACCCTCGTCGGCAGCGCCAGTCCGCAGAACATGCTCGACAACATCGCCGCGATCAGCGAACCGATCGACGAGGCGCTGCTCGACGACGTGCGGGCAATCCTGAAGCCCGTTCATAACCTCACCTGGCCCAGCGGGCGGCCGGAAAACAACTAAATGCGCATCGACAGCCACCATCATTTCTGGAACTACACGCCCGCCGAATACGGCTGGCTGGGCGGCCCGATGGCCGGCCTGCAGCGCGACTTCGGCCCCGAGGACCTCAAGCCGCTGATCGACGCCAATGGCATCGACGCCGTCATCAGCGTCGAAGCACGGCAGAGCGTCAATGAAACCGCGTTCCTGCTGAACCACGCGTGCCAGAACCCGTGGATCGCGGGCGTGATCGGGTACGTGCAACTGGAGGCCACGGACCTGCGCGCGAGCCTGGAACGCTTCGGCCAGAGCCGGCATTTCCGCGGCGTGCGCAAAGTGCTGCAGGGCCAGCCCGAAGGTTCGATGCGTGGCGACGATTTCAATCGCGGCGTCGCCCACCTGCGGCACTTCGGCCTCACGTACGACATCCTGATCTACGCCCGCCAGTTGCCCGAAGCCGTGGAACTGGTCGACCGCCACCCGAACCAGATTTTCGTGCTCGACCACCTCGCCAAGCCGAGCATCGAAGACGGCGGCTACATGCCCTGGGCCGACGACATCCGGCGGATGGCCGAGCGGCCGAACGTGTACTGCAAACTCAGCGGCCTGGTCACGGAAGCGGACTGGCAAAGCTGGACGCCGGCCCTCCTGCAGCCGTACTTCGACACCGCGCTCGACGCCTTCGGCCCGCGCCGCCTGATGTTCGGCAGCGACTGGCCCGTGTGCACGGTCGCCAGCGACTACGGGCGATGGGTCGACGTCGTGAAGGCCTGGACCGCCCCGCTGGGTGACGCCGAGCGGGCCCGCCTCTGGGGCGGTACGGCGGTCGAAGCGTACGCACTTAAGGACCTGTAGGGCGGGCACTGCCCGCCGCCAGGACGAACCGGCGGGCAGTGCCCGCCCTACCGCGGATCGTCGCGTTCGTCGATCGGAAAGGTGAGCAATGAAAGGCATCATTCTGGATCGACCGAACCTTTTTCGGCTCACCGACGATTTGCCGGACTTCGCCGAACTGCCCTCCGGTTACGCCCGCGTGCGCACCCGCCGCGTCGGTATCTGCGGCACCGATTGGCACGCCATCGCCGGCCGGCAGCCGTTCTTCAACTACCCGCGCATTCTCGGCCACGAGCTGGGCGTGGAAGTGATCGAAGTCAACGACCCGGCGAGCCCGTTGAAGCCGGGCGACGCCTGTTCGGTCGAGCCGTACTTGAACTGTCAGGAATGCATCGCCTGTCGCCGTGGGCGTGGCAACTGCTGCGTGAAGCTGCAGGTGCTGGGCGTCCACGTCGACGGCGGCCTGCGTGAGCAATTCATCCTGCCCGCCCGGAAGCTGCATCCGTCGGACAAGCTGTCGCTGGACCAGTTGGCCTTGGTCGAAACCCTCGCCATCGGCTGTCACGCCGTCGCCCGGGCCGCGCCCGAGGCGGGCGAGCGGGTGCTGATTCTGGGCGCGGGGCCGATCGGGCTGAGCGTCATCCCGTTCGTGCAGGCGGCCGGTGCCGAACCGATCGTGGCAGACGTGTCGGAGACGCGTTTGGCGTTTTGCCGCTCGCAAATGAAGGTGCGTCAGACCATCGACGCCAATCCCGATCGGGGCGGCGACGTCCTCGCGGCCCTCGGCGCGGAGCTGCCGACGTGCGTGATCGATGCCACCGGCAACCCGCACAGCATGATGAGCACGTTCGACCGCGTCGCGCCCGGCGGCCGCATCGTGTTCGTCGGGCTGTTCCCGGGTGACGTAACGTTCAACGACCCGAACTTCCACCGCCGCGAGATCACGCTGATGGGCAGCCGCAACGCGCTGCCGGGCGATTTTGTGCGTATCATTGGGCTGATCGAAGACGGCGTCATCGACACCACGCCGTGGATCACGCACCGCACGTCCGCCGCCGATTTCGTTGCTATCCTGCCGAGCTGGCAGAAGCCGGAGGCGAACGTGCTGAAGGCGATGGTGGAGTTTTAGTCGGGTTCTCTCTTTCATGCGTACATGGGAGAGAACCGGACGCCGGAGTTTGCTATGCCGCGCTATCTCAAAATCGATGCGTCCGACAACGTCCTGATCGCCCTGGAACCGATCCCGGCCGGCACGGCCGTGAATGGCGTCGTCACGCGCGCCGACATTCCCGCCGGCCATAAAATCGCCGAGCGGGCGATTCATTTCGGCGAAGCGGTCACGAAGTTCGGCTACCCGATCGGGGTCGCCAGCGTGGAGATCGACGCCGGCAGCCACGTTCACTCGCACAACATCAAAAGTGCCCTGTCGCAGAAGTTCGACACGCTCAGCTTCGCCGAAACCGCCAAGCCGCTGCCGATCATCAACGAGCCGCGGCGTCGCACGTTCGACGGCTACCGCCGCCCCGACGGCCGGGCCGGGACGCGGAACGAGATCTGGATTGTTAACACCGTCGGCTGCGTGAATCATGCCAGCGAGCGCGTCGCCGCGGCGGCCAACAAGGAACTGCTCGGCGACGGGGGAAAGTCGGGCATCGACGGCGTCTTCGCCTTCCCCCACCCGTTCGGCTGCAGCCAGCTCGGCGACGATTTGCAGCACACCCAGCGCGTCCTCGGCGGCCTGGTCAACCACCCGAATGCCGCGGCCGTGCTTATTCTTGGCTTGGGCTGTGAGAACAACCAGATGAAAGCGTTCCTGGCCACGCTCGGGCCGCAGATGAATGACCGCATCCGCTACTTCAACGCCCAGGATGTCGGCGATGAAGTCGAGGAAGGCGTCAACGCCATTCGAGAGCTGGCCGGCTATGCCGGCCAATTCCGCCGCGAGCCGATCGACGCCAAAGAGCTGATCGTCGGCATGAAGTGCGGCGGCAGCGACGGCTTCAGCGGCATCACCGGCAACCCGCTCGTCGGCCGCGTGGCCGACCGCCTGACGCGCGGCGGCGGCACGGTGCTGCTGAGCGAAGTGCCTGAAATGTTCGGCGCCGAACGCGTGCTGCTGGAACGCGCCGCCGACGAATACGCCTTCCAGCGCACGATCGACCTCGTGAACGATTTCCGCGGCTACTTCCAGAAGTACAACGAACCGATCGACGAAAACCCCAGCCCCGGCAACAAGGCCGGCGGCATCAGCACCTTGGCGGAAAAATCACTCGGCTGCGTGCAGAAGGGCGGCCGTGCGCCGGTCAAACAAGTCCTCAAATACGGCGAAGCCGCCAAGGCCGGCCTCGGCGGGCTGGCCCTGGTCAACGCCCCCGGCAACGACGGCGTCAGCTGCACCGCCATGACCGTCGCCGGCGCGCACACGCTTTTGTTCACCACCGGCCGCGGCACGCCGATGGGCTTCCCGGCCCCCACGATCAAGATCAGCACCAACAGCGACATCTACGCCCGCAAGCCGCAGTGGATCGACTTCAATGCCGGGCAGTTGCTCGAAGGGAAAGACATTGAAACGCTGGCGGACGAACTGGTCGACACCATTCTCGACATCGCCAGCGGCCGCCGGCAGACGAACAACGAAAAGCACGGCTACCGCGAAATCGCCATCTGGAAAGACGGCGTGACGTTGTAACCGTGGGATAGAAGAGCAATGGCCGCGGGTGTAAACCCGCGCGAACACCTCGCACGGCTGAAGACGGTCACGTGTTCGCGCGGGTTTACACCCGCGGCCACAAACTGAACGACATCTATGACTTCCACCCTCCCGCCCCTCACCCGCTCGCACCTGAACCTCCCGCCCGCCCCGCCGGAGCGCGTGCTGCAATTCGGCGAAGGCGTGTTCCTTCGCGCGTTCGTCGACTGGATGATCGACGAACTGAACGAACGCAATCTGTTCAACGGCGGCGTAGCCGTCGTGAAGCCGCGTGGCGGAAAGTCGATCGAGGTGTTCAACCAACAGCAGGGCCTGTACACGCTGCTCACGCGTGGTTTGCAGGACGGTAAGCCGGTGGACGAATCACGCGTCATCCGCTGCATCACGCGCGGCCTGGACCCGCTGACGCAGTGGGACGACGTGCTGACGATCGCCCGCGACCCGAACGTCCGCTTCGTCGTCAGCAACACCACAGAAGCCGGGATTGCGGTCGACGCGGCCGACCGATTTGCCGACACGCCGCCGAAGAGTTTTCCCGCCAAGCTCACGCGTCTGCTGCACGAGCGGTGGACGGCCTTTGCCGGCGCGTCGGACAAAGGCTGGATCGTGCTGCCGTGCGAATTAATCGAAGCCAACGGCACTACGCTTCGCGCCCTTGTCATCAACACGGCCCGCGCCTGGTCGCTCGATCCCGCGTTCGTGGCATGGGTGTCCGATGCCTGCGTGTTCTGCAATACGCTGGTCGACCGCATTGTCACCGGGCGGCCGTCGGACACGTCGGAGATGGACGCGCGGCTCGGCTATAAGGACGAACTGCTGAACGCCGCCGAGCCGTACCACGCGCTGGTGGTCGAAGGGCCGAAGTGGGTGGCGGACGAGTTGCCGCTGCACAAGGCGGGCTTGAACGTCGTTTGGACTGACGACGCCGCGCCGTACCGCACGCGCAAGGTGCGGCTGCTCAACGGCGCACACACGATGATGGTGGCCGCCGCCTTTCTGGCCGGCCACGATACGGTGCGGCAGGCCATGGACGATCCGGCCATTCGCGACTTCGTCCGCGGCGGCCTGTTCGAAGAAATCCTGCCGACGCTCGATCAGCCGAAGGACGAGTTGGAAGCGTTCGCGAACAGCGTGCTTGAACGCTTCGCCAATCCGTTCGTCGAGCACCGTTTGCTGGCCATCGCGATGAACAGCACGAGCAAGTTCAAGGCACGCTTGCTCGGTTCGCTGAAGGACCATGTCGCACGCACGGAAAAGCTGCCCGAGCGGATCGCCTTTTCACTGTCGGCGTTGATCGTGTTCTATGAGGGAAAGCTGCTGCGCGAACATGCCGTGCAGGACGACGCCTCCGCTGTGGCCGCGATCCAACAGGCGTGGACGCTGTGCGACGTGAAACGGACCGTGGAAGCAATCCTGCGCGACGCAAAGCTGTGGGGCGAGGATCTGACGCCGATTACAGGCCTGACCGAAGCCGTCACAGGCTACGCGACGCTGATCCGCGACCGCGGCATTCAGGCGGCCATGGCGAACTCTGGTCCCCTCTCCCGGTATGACCGGGAGAGGGTTAGGGTGAGGGCTGACGACGGAAAGCATCCTTAAAAGCGCATGGCGAATGGCGCTCGATTGCGCCCGGTCGAAGCCCTCACCCTACCCTCTCCCGGCCATACCGGGAGAGGGAATGCTCGGTTGCGCTACGGCACCTTACGACCGCCGGTGACGCAACCGGTCCAGCGCGGCGGCGACGATGATGATCGCCCCCGTGGCGATCAACTGCACCCAGTTCGGCCAACCCATTTTCGTGCAGCCGTTGGCGATGGTCGTCAGGAACACCGCGCCGGTGAGGGTGCCGAGGATGGTGCCCTGGCCGCCGCTGAGGCTGGCGCCGCCGATGACGACGGCGGCAATGATGTCCAATTCCGTGCCGGCCGAGCCGTTCGGGTCGCCCTGGGTGATGTAGGAAAAGCTCATCAGCCCCGCGAGGCCGGTCATCACGCCGGCCAGCGTGTAGAGCAGGATCTTCGTGCGGTCGACATGGACGCCGCAGAGGCGTGCCGTGTTTTCATTGCTGCCGATCGCGAACACGTGCCGGCCGAAGCGGGTGTAGCGAAGTACCAGCGCCATAAGGATGGCCAGGATCAGCGTGACGTACACGCCGCTGGGGAAGACCATCCACTTGGACTCCGATCCCAGGCGCAGGAAGCCTTTCATCCAGGCGGGGATGATGTCGAGTTGGACGTTGACGGATTGTTCGTTGGCGATGCCGCGGGCGAGGCCGCGGTACGCGCCCCACGCGCCCAGGGTGATGATGAAGGGCGCGAGCTTCAGGCGGGTGATCAGCACGCCGATCAGCAGGCCCATGATCGCTCCGGAGCCGATGCCGCCTAGCGCGGAGAGCGGGCCGCCGTAGCCGCGGTTGAGCATTTCGGCCACCACGACGGTAACGACCGCGATGGCCGAGCCGACGCTCAGGTCGATGCCGCCGCTGATGATGATCAGCGTCATGCCGAGCGCGGCGACGGCGATGATCACCGTCTGCTCGAGGATGATGCGGATGTTGTCGGTGCGGTAAAAGCGCTCACCGACCAGCACGCTGAACAGGGCGAAAACGAAGACCAGGCCGATGAGCGGCCCGAGCTTGGCCAGCCACTCGACGGCTCGGCCGGAACTGCCTTCGCGGGCGGGCGGGGCGCTGGTGAGGGTGGCGGCGGCGGGTTCGGGGGGAAGCGTGTCGGTCATCGGCTCTGTTCCTGCGGACGGAGGTGAGGCACATCGAGTTCCGGGTGCGTGCCGGTGGCTTCGAGCATAATGCGGTGTTCGTTCGTTTCCGCCACCGGCCGGGCAGGCCCCAGCACGCCGCGGCACATGACGGCGATGCGGTCGCACGTGCCGAGCAGTTCGGGCAGATAACTGCTGACCATCAGCACGGCCTTGCCACTGGCGGCCAGGCGGTCGATGACTTGGTAGATCAAGGCTTTGGCGCCCACATCGATGCCGCGGGTGGGCTCGTCGAGCAGCAGCACGTCGACGTCGTGGTGCAGCAGGCGCGCGATGGCGATTTTCTGCTGGTTGCCGCCCGACAAGTCGCCGATCGGCTGCCACGGGCTGCGGCAGCGCACGGCCAATTCTTTGATCCAGCGGCGGCTTTCGGTGTCCTGCTGCGCGGGGCGAACGATTGGGCCCATTTTCGACAGCGTCAGGTTGTCGGCGATGCTGAGGTTGAGCGCCAGGCCTTCGGTTTTGCGGTCTTCGCTAAGCAGGCCGACGCCTTGGGCGAGGCGTTGGCTGGGGCCGGCGCGGTCGTTGAAGGTGCCGACGCGGATGCGGCCGCTGGCGACGTCGCGAAGGCCGAAGATCGTCTGAAGCAGTTCGGTGCGGCCCGCGCCGACGAGGCCGGCGATGCCGACCACTTCGCCGGCCCGCAGTTGCAGCGACGCCGACAGCGGCTTGCCGCCGCGGCCGGTGACGTCGATCAATTCCAGCAAGACCGGGCCCGGCGAGCGCGGCGAGCGCGGGTACAAATCCTTCACGTCGCGGCCGACCATCATGCTGACGATTTTGTCGGCCGGCACGTCCGCCGTGCGGCCGCCGCCGACGCTTTTTCCGTCGCGCAGCACGGTAAAGCGGTCGCTGATGGCCTTCACTTCTTCCAGGAAGTGCGAGATGTAAATGATTGCCAGGCCTTGGCTGCGCAGGCGGCGGACCAAGTCGAACAGCAAGGCGATGTCGCGCTGCGTGAGGCTGCTGGTCGGCTCGTCGAGCACCAGCACACGACAGCCGACGGCGACGGCGCGGCCGATTTCCACGAGCTGCTGCTCGGCGATGCTGAGCCGGCCGACGATTTCATCCGGCCGAATGTCGGGCCGACCGACTTGGCGCAGGGCGTCTTCGGTACGGCGGCGGATTTCGCCCCACCTCATCAGCGGGCCGCGCATCGGCTCCATGCCGAGCAGGATGTTTTCCATCACGCTCAGGTGCGGGGCCAGCGACAGTTCCTGGTAGATCATCGCCACGCCGCGGTGGCGTGCGTCGAGCGGGCTGCGCGGCAGGTAGCCTTGGTCGCCGAGCAGCATCTGCCCCGAATCCGGCGCGTGCACGCCGGCCAGGGTTTTCATCAGCGTGCTTTTGCCCGCCCCGTTCTCGCCGACGAGCGCCAGCACTTCGCCGCCGGCCACTTCCAGGTCGACGCCGTCGAGGGCGATCGTCGCGCCGAAGCGCTTGCGGATGCCGCTCATTTTCAGGCTGACGGCGTTTTGCGTTTGGGACTGGGTCACGCGGGGAAACCTGGTGGATAGATGACCAAAGCGCTTTCTGGTTCTCTCGCCCGGTACGCCGGGAGAGGGTTAGGGAGAGGGTCTAGCCGGTCAGTCGAAGTACTCGTCGCTCGCAGACCCTCACCCTAACCCTCTCCCGTGAATACACGGGAGAGGGAACAGATTTTACTCGATGCCGACCAGCTTCTTGATCGCCGGGTCGTTCAGGCCTTCCTGGGTGACGACCTTGACGCCGGTGTCGGTGTTGGCCGGCACGGGGGTCTGGTTCTTCAGGTAGGCGGCCATCTGCTTGGTGCTTTGGTAGCCCATGCCGCGCGGGTCCTGGACGATCAGGGTGTGGATGTCCCCTTTTTTCAGGCCGTCGATCAGGGCCTCGCTGGCGTCGAAGCCGACGAACTTGGTTTTGCCGGCCAGGCCCGCCTGGCGCAGGGCCAGCATCATGCCCTGGACGCTGGGCTCGTTGGGGGCGAAGACGCAGTCGGCCTGCTTGATCTGGTCGATCAGGTTCATGGCCGTGGTCTTGTTGGCTTCGATCGTGGGGCCGCCGTAGCGGTTGCTGCTGAGGACCTGAATCTCCGGGTGCTTGGCCAGGACGGCTAGGCAGCCTTCTTCGCGCTCGACGGTGCTGGCCGAGCCTTCCAGGTAGCGCATCAGGACGAACTTGCCCTTACCGCCCATCAGTTTGACGACTTCTTCGCCCGCCATTTCGCCGGCCGCGCGGTTGTTCGTGCCGACGAAGCCGAGGAAGTCGCCCGGGGCCGAGCCGTTGAGGGACGAGTCGACGATGAGGACGGGGATTTTCGCGTCCATCGCGCTCTTGATCGGCTGCACCAGGGCGGCGTTGTCCAGCGGCGAGATGATCATGCCCTTGACGCCGTCGGCGACGAACTGGTCGACCAGCTTGATCTGGTCGGCGCGGTCGTTTTCCTTCAGCGGGCCTTTCCAGTTCACGTCGAGGCCTTCTTCTTTGGCGGCCTGCTCCATGCCGGCCTGCACGGCTTTCCAGTAGCTGTGTGTGGTGCCCTTAGGGATGAAGGCGATCGAGATCGACCCGCCCTTACTGCCGGCGGCGCCGGTTTCGGGGGCCTTGTCACAGCCATTCAGGCCGATCAACGTAGCGAGAGCGGCCGAAGCGAGAACGGATAATGCGGTGCGCAACATGGATGAACCCTCGTAGATGAATGGGCCGCGGTCAGACCGGGCCGGAGTCGCCGTGGAGCAGTCTACGCCTTGGACTGCGGGCCGCAATATGGGTCGGTGGAATCCGGAGAGAAAAACGCCGCCCATAACGTCCGGCGACGCCACCGCCGGCGTGCGGCCGACCTTCTTTGATACACTCGAAGGTCGTATGCGTTCGATCCGCGCTTTTTTCGATGACCGCTTCGCCGCCCCCATCGGCGACCACGTGATGCCGATCGGCAAGTTCCGACGGGTGGCGGACGCCGTGCGGGATTGGCCGGGCGTGCGGATCGAATCGCCCGAACCCGTGACCGAGGCCGATTTATTGCAGGTTCATTCGGCCGACTACGTGAATGCGGTTCGCACGGGCGAGCCGCGGGCGCTGGCGGAAAGCCAAAAGTTCCCGTGGAGCCCTGAGCTGTACGAGAGCGTCCGCTTCACCAACGGCGCGGTGTACGCGGCTGCGGAAGCGGCGCTGCAGGACGGCGTGGCGTGCGCCGTCGCCAGCGGGTTTCACCACGCTCATGCTGCCCGCGGCGAAGGGTTCTGCACGTTCAACGGGCTGATCGTGGCGATCGATAAGCTGCGGGCGGAAAACAAGCTGTTCTCGGCGGCCGTGCTCGATCTGGATCTGCACTACGGCAACGGCACCGCGCAGCTGATCGCCGAGAGGCCGTACGTGACGCAACTGTCGATTTATGGCAACGACTACTGGAACAACACGCCCTACCGCGACGTGACCACGTTGCGGCACACCGACGGCGAAAACCATTTCAGCGCCCCGCTCCTGGCCGGCTGCCGGGGCCCGGCACTGCAGGCCGTGTTGAACCGCCAGCTCCCGCGCCTGCTGACAGGTCCGCACTGGCCGGAACTGCTGATCTATCAGGCCGGCGCTGACCCATTGGCCGATGACCCGTATTCGCCGCTGGCCCTGACGGCCGATGACCTGTTGGAGCGTGACCGCACCGTCTTCCGCTTCGCCCGCGAGCACGGCATCCCGATCGCCTGGGTCTTGGCCGGCGGGTACACGAAGGACGTCAGTAAGGTGGTCGACGTCCATGTGAACACGTTTAAGGCCGCGGTGGGTTGACGCGATAACTAGTGGCCGCGGGTGTTAACCCGCGCGAGCACCTGTCGATCCGCCCATGTGATCCCACGGTGGTTCGGTAGGTAGTCGATCATTAGCCGCTTGAAGTGTTTCTCATCCCGAACTTGTTTGCCCGCCCGCCGCGCCGCCAGCCAGCGACGTCCGACAACGCCCTCAGCCTTTGACAGTTTGTATCCCATGATTCGCTTGATCCGGTCGTATATCACGTCGTGCTCACGCGCGTCTTTCCAGCCAACGAGTGCATGTGCGTGAGTGCTGACACAGACGGCGTAGTACAACTTGATGTCAATGCGTGAACAGACTTCTTGAACGGCGTCCACAACGACGCGCTGACGGCGTGCATCGAATCGGACTGTGTCGAATCGGGAACGTCGGTAGTAGTGGGCGGCTAAATCGAAGTCTGGCGCGAGGACGCCTTCGCCGTGACGCGTGTAGCCTTTAGGGTGGTCGGGCATCCAAGTGCGGTAGCCGTGGAAGTTGAAGAGGTGCACAGGCATTGCGGGCGGCGGATGGTAACATTGGGGCTGGTTCGGACCGCAAGGTTTTCGCGCGGGTTAACACCCGCGGCCATATGCGATATTCGCCGGGTGATCTTTCGTATTCGCTCCCTTCCGTGCCGGACGGCGACGTGGATGCGGCGGTACGCGCCGCTTCGAACGCGTTCGAAGCCTGGCGTTTTACGTCGGCCGCCGAGCGGGTCGAACGGCTGCGTGCGGCGGGGCGGGCGCTGGCGATGATCGGCGACGAACTCGCCTACGGCATCGCACTGGAAACCGGCAAGCCGTTCACCGAAGCGCAAGGCGAAGTCGGCGCCGTGGTGGCGAAGATCGAACTGGCCATCGGCGACGCGCACCGGTTCTTGGCCGAGTTTTCGGAGCCTGACAACGCGCGGCCGAACGTGGTGCGGCGTCGGCCGCGGGGGGTGGCGGCGGTGATCGGGCCGTTCAACTTCCCGCTGCACCTGCCGCACGGCGCGATCACGGCCTACCTGCTGGCGGGCAATACGGTGGTCTTCAAGCCGTCACCGTTCGCGGCCACGGTGTGCGGGCGGTACGCGTCCGTGATGGCCGAGGCGTTTCCGCCGGGCGTGTTCGGCGTCGTCCAAGGCGCGGCGGCGGTCGGGCAGGCGCTGGTGGCCGATGCGCGCGTGCGGGCGATTCATTTCACGGGTTCCGTGCCGGCCGGGCGGGCGATCGCGCGGCAGTGTGCGGACGACGTGTCGAAAGACGTCGCGCTGGAACTCGGCGGGAAAAACGCCGCAGTCGTTTGTGCCGACGCCGACCCGGCGATGGCCGCGGCTGCGGTGGCCGAGGCGATGTGCCTGACCGCCGGCCAGCGGTGCAATAGCACCAGCCGCGTGCTGGTGGACGCGGGCCTGGAGGCGATCTTTGTCGATCACCTGCGGGCGGCGCTCGGGGCGTTTGTGCCGGGCGACCCGTTGTTATCTGCCACGCGGCTCGGGCCGCTTGTGTCGGAGGCCGCACGCGAGCGTTACCGGGTCGCGCTGGCCGAACCGGGTGATTGGCTCGTGCGCGGCAGTTTGCCGGACAGCGTAGGCAACAAACGTGGCCATTACGTGACGCCGAGTGTCGTGCGGCTGGCGACGGACGCTGCGCGTCAGCGGCTGTTTGTCGAGGAAGTATTCGCGCCGATGGTCACGGTCACGCCGACGCGCGACGACGCCGAGGCGTGCGCTCTTAATAACGCGACGCCCTTCGGCCTGACCGCCAGCGTCTTCACGCGCGACCCCGGCCGGTTCGCGTGGATGGCCGACCGTTTGAATGTCGGCAACGTCTACCACGACCTGCCGACGACGCTGTCGCCGAGCACCCTCCCGTTCGGCGGCCACGCCGCCAGCGGCAACGGCCGGCCGGGCGGGCGTGGGTTCGTGCGATTCACGACGGACGAACAGGTGATTCAGTACCGGGGATGAGTGGCTCGTTCCGCGTCGTCAGGCCCCGCTGAGCGAGGTCTGACGACGCAGAAGGTCACTCTTTTAGTGCCCGACTGCCGGCTGCGACGTATGGCCGGCGTGCACGGTGCTGGGCGTGGTCTTGGTCATCAGGCCGGCACCGATTTCCAGCAAGCCGAAGATCAGGTGCGGCAGGTAGACCTCGTTAGAGAACCCGAACAGCCACGGCGACGCCGCCAGCAGGACGCCTGAGGCAACGTCCATCGCCAGGTGGGCGGGCATCGACAGCACGCGCACGACGCCGAGTTCGTAAGCCGTCATCAGGCTGTAGAGCAGCGCGCCGACGCCGAGGATCACAGGAATCCAGACGGCGGCCCGGTTGGTCGCGTCGTCGAAGCCGAGCACCCACGGCGAGACGATCAGAATGAGGCCGACGAGGTAATCGAGCATGCCGTGAACGCGTGTGGGAATGAAACGCATCGTATCCGTCCTTTCATAAGCCGGTGGCGGCCGGCGTAGGGCCACGCCTGTGGCCGAGCCGCCTGATAAGAAAGGATATGAATGCAGTTTTAACGATCGCCTAAAATCGATCTAAACGGGCCGACGTCAGGGCTTTGCTGAGACCATCTCGGGGATGGGCTGAAGCCTATTCGGAGGGTGCGAAGCCGTTGCGATTAATGGGGCTGGCTTGGGCGATCTCTATATGCCGCGTGTCGTACTTGACCGGGTGTTTGCGGGCGCAGGCGATGCAGGTGGTGACGCCGGGGAGGGCTTCGAGACGTGCCAGCGAAATCGGCTGATCGCACAGGGCACAGTGTTTTGTATCAGGTGAGTCCGCCATGGCTATCAAATAATAGGCATTGGCGGGGTGTCGGCAGGTGGTTATCTGGCGGCTAAGGCGGGCACGGACCGCGGCACTTTTCTCCACAGTTGCTCGATTAAATCAGGGTCCATTAGGGCGTACTGGTCCGGAATGTGAAGGCACACGAGCCGCTTGCCGCGCAATGCCGTAGCGAAACGTCGGGACGCCTTCGCCTGATGCGCTTGTTCCATAAAGAAGACGACGTCGGCCCAGGCGATCGCGTCGGCGTCCAGCGGCGTGTCGGCGTCGGGTGATACGCCGGCGGACTGCGTTTCGACGCCGTCGACGCTGAAGATTTGTTCGGCGGTCGGACTCCGCAGCCGGTTGCGGCCACAGACGAAGAGCAGGCGGATCGGGGTTCGGGCTATCGGCATGTGCGTCAGGTTTCGTCGCGTTATACGCGAGGACGGCGGCGATTTTCCGCAGTTCTTCCGGCCGACGCGGCGCGGTCGGGCGGGCCGGCACGTATAATCTGACAAGATGTCTTGGATAGAAAACCGATTCGAACCCGGCCTGATCGTCACCAGCCTCGACTTCGCCCTGAATTGGGGGCGGAAGAACAGTCTCTGGCCAATGACGTTCGGCCTGGCGTGCTGCGCGATTGAGATGATGGCCGTGAGCGCCTCGCGCTTCGACTTGGATCGCTTCGGCGCCGGCGCATTCCGCGCGACGCCCCGGCAGGCGGATTTGATGATCGTGGCGGGCACCGTCAACTATAAAATGGCCGACCGCGTGCGGCGTTTGTACCACCAGATGGCCGACCCGAAGTACGTGATCGCCATGGGTGCCTGCACCGTGGGCGGCGGGCCGTACTTCAAGTGGGGCTATAACGTGGTGAAGGGCGTGGACCTGGTGATCCCGGTCGACGTCTACGTGCCCGGCTGCCCGCCGCGGCCGGAGGCGTTGTTGGAAGGGATCATGCGACTGCAGGATAAGATCGCCAAGCAGACGGTCGCCAAGCGCGTGCCGGAAGCGGCCCTCGCCTTGGCCTGAAGCGGATCGGACAAGACCACTTATGCCCGAGTTCACGCCCCGGCCCACCGCCCTGTTGCCGCAAGCCATCGGCGATTACCTGACCCAGCACTTCGGCGACCGCCTGCTGGCCGTGGTGACTGAAGACAAGCACCCGCGCGTGCACGTCGACGCCGCCCACTGGCGGGAACTGGCCACGCTGCTGAAGACCGACAAGGCGCTGGCCTTCGACTGGCTGGCCTGCCTCGGCGGCGTTGATTACGCGGCCGACGGAAAGATGGCGGTCGTTGTCGACCTTTGGAGCACCGTGCACGGGCACCATTTCGCGGTCAAGGCATTCTGCCCGCGTGAGTCGCCGCGGGTGCCGAGCGTGGCTGACATTTGGCTGGCGGCGAATTGGCTCGAACGGGAGACGTGGGACTTGGTCGGGATCGCCTTCGACGGCCACCCGGACCCTCGGCGCATCCTGCTGGCCGACGACTGGGAAGGCCACCCGCTGCGGAAGGACTACGTCTTCCCCCGCCAGGTCAACGGCATCCCCGGAAGCGTGGAACTGGACTGGCAGCAGAAACCATAAAATAAAAACGGGCCGGACACATGTCCGGCCCGCTGGCCCAGCGTGTGGTCGGGATTCACGCAGGGGCCAAATCGATAAGGTTTTCCGGTGCGACCGGATGCATAAGGGCTTTCCCTATGCTAACTGTTGTATCGGCAAGTGATTTCATTTTCTACAAAAAATGCGCCGCCCCAAAAAGGGGCTGCCCCGATTTGCAAAAGTTTTGAGCATCACGTCGAAAAACGATGTCTTGGCGATGAGATTTAACCTCTTTCAAAACCACGCTTTATACAAACATGAATCCGAGTGAAACTCGCTATCTTGACATCGGGTCTGAGCGGGCTAAAGTATTTGCACAAGACGTCCGGAGCACTGGCTAACCCCGCTGCCTCGGCTTGTCGGGGGGATGTCCCCCGAGAAAGG
>DASVSC010000066.1:0-12848 GCA_036388295.1 Tepidisphaeraceae bacterium
CGCTCCTAACTCTCTACTCTCCACTTCCAACTCTCCACTGATCACTACAAAGCAAGGGCGCGTTGCCCCTGCAGCCATGCCGTTCGGGCGAATGCCTGAAATCGTGCCCCTGGCTCCACGTTTTTCGAAAGGTTTCACATGCCTCGCGTCAAAGGCGGCGTCGTCCACGCCCGCAAACGTAAACGGATTCTGAAGCGCGCCAGCGGCTTCGTCGGCCAGCCCGGCCACAACTACCGCTCGGCCCTGGAGTTCACCCGCCGCGCCGACCGCTTCGCCTACGAACACCGCAAGGTCAAGAAGCGCTTGTTCCGCGAACTGTGGATCACGCGTCTGAACGCGGCCCTGAAGGCGCGCGGCCTGAACTACAGCCGCTTCATCCCGGCCCTGCTGGAAGCGGGCGTCGAGCTGAACCGCAAGATGCTCAGCGAACTGGCCGTTGCCGACGTGGCTGCTTTCGACGCTATCGTCGAAAAGACCCGCCCCTTCATCAAACTGCCGGCGAAGAAGGCCGCTTAAGCGGCGTTCGTTCGGTCCGAAAAATATAAGCCCCGTGACGCGTGCGTCACGGGGCTTTTTGTTGTTCGACTTTGACGTTTTTGTTGACTGGCCGCGGGTGTAAACCCGCGCGAGAACCGTGTGGTGACCCAGCGATTCGACTGCGGAGAGGGGTGCGCGCGGGTTTACACCCGCGGCCACAATCGCCCGCTTCTTAGTTCGTTGCGGCCATGCGCTTGATCACATTCAGCAAGCCCAGCGCGTGGACGGGCTTTACAAAGACATGCACCCTCACGTCCGGCAGGCTCTTCGGACGCATCGGGCCGGTTTCGGCGTCGGCGTCGCTGAGGATCGCCACCTGGCGCGGCCGCCGGGCTTTGGGGAGCAACGCCAGTTGCTCGAGGCGGTGGCCCTGTTCTTCCGAGTCGGTCACGCTGAGCACGAGCAGGTCCGTGCGCGCGGTGCCTTCGCCGGCGGCGGCCATGGCGGCGTCGGGGGTTTCGACCAGCGACACGTCGTGCCCGAGCACACTGAGCAGTTGCACGGCAACGCCGACGACGGGTTCCTGATGGGAATCATGGATCACGACTTTGGATCGCGTGGCATTCATATTAAAGCTCCGAGGTGGGACCGCATAAGCCTATCCCTTAGAGCCCCGGAGCGACAAGCATTGCTCAGCCCGTGTCACAAGATTAGCGCAACACAAACACGGCATTCAGTGCGGACCTTTTGTGGAAGGCAGGCGTTATTGCTTTTTTTGGCGAACCCGGTGCGGATGACTACCATGCCGGCGGCCGCCAAAGACTTCAGAAGGGACGCGACGCATGCGAGAGTTGATCGAGCCGAACTGGCACATCGCCGTGGTGCACTTTCCGATTGGTCTGATCGTCATCGGGACGCTGGTGGAGTTGTTCAGCTTTCTGGGCTGGCGTGGCTCGGGCTTCCGCCGGGCCGGGCGATGGATGCTGCTGCTGGGCGCGGTATTGGCCGTGCCGACGGCGTTCAGCGGGATGTATGCGCTCGCCAGCGAAACCCACGGCGGGATCGACGAGTTGCGCAAGACCAACCCGCGTTTGGCCGACGAGATGACCTGGCACGTCTGGTCGCAGGCCGGCGCGACGGCGCTGGCGATGTTCGTGGTGGTGCTCTGGATCAGCTTGTCCGACTTCTGGCGTGACCGGCTGAACCTGCTGTTCAAGCTGCTGTTGATCGGCGTTTCCGGCCTGATTCTGGTCGGCGCGCATCTGGGCGGCGAGGTCGTTTACGGCCACGGGTACGGCGTCGATCCGCAACGCCCGCCGACGTCGCTGCCGACGTCTACGACCCAACTGGCGAGCATCAAGACGTACGAGGAACTGGCCCCGGTCGACCAGACGCACGTGACCTTCGCCGGCCTGGCGATGGCGGTGGCGTGCATCACGCTGGGCTTGGCGATTCGCACCGCCAGCGCGCCCGCCGACGGTAGTTTGCCGACCGATCATGCCGAGCGGATTGCCGCGGCGTTCACGCCGGCGGACATCAATGACCCGACGTACCCGCCCGAGCCGGTCGTCGTCAGCCGCAACACCACGCCGCCGGTGCCGGTGGCCCGCTTCTGGCTGCTGTCGGCCCTGCTGCTGACGGTCACGGCCCTCCTCGGCGATTGGATTATCGCCCTTGAGGTCGGCTGGGACATCAATGCGATGTGGGAAAAGATCAGCAAGCCGATCGACGACGGCCCGGCCCTGTCGCGCTTGCTGGCCCACTTCGTCGTGGGCGGCACGCTGATCGTCGACACCCTGATCCTGGCGCTGCTGGCCCGCTTCGCGCCGCGGCGGAGCGTGCTGCTGCTGGTGTTCGCGCTGCCGTTGGTGATCGCGCTGGTGACGCAGATCTGGCTCGGCATTCTGCTGCTGTTCGACGGACCGGCCGGCGCGGTGACGGGGTTTCGGGCGGGGTAACTGCGTGACGCGTAGTGCCACGGCGCTGAGACACGCCTGTCGTCGGAATGCGCCTTTCCGATGCATCCGAGTATTCAAAAAGACGGGGTGGCGACTTAAGTCGCCACCCCGTGCCTGAAAAATATAGCTCCGCGACGATCTTGTTGCGGCTCACCCGAAGGCGGAGATGACCGTGAACATCACGATCCAGACGACGTCGAGGAAGTGCCAGTAGAGTACGCAGTTATTGACGCCGACGAAGTGTTCGTGGTCGTAGCGGCCCTGGTAGCCGTGGTAGGCGACGACGCCGAGGGCGATCATGCCGCCGACGACGTGCAGGGCGTGAATCAGGATCAGCACCATCACCAGGCCGTAGAAGGGCATGGAGCGATGGCCGGCGATGATTTCGTCTTCGTTGCTGCTCGGATCGTGCACGGCCGGCTTCAGATCGGCCTGCTGTTTCTTGTACTCGACGGTAGCGGCCTGATGCTCGCGGAGCAATTGCGCCATGGCCGGCGTCTGGATGAACACGAACACGGTCGCGAACAGGATCGTGGCCGTCAGATAGGTGCGGAACAGGGCCTGCTTTTCACGGCGGATCGCCAGCAGGCAGCGGTGCATCGTGTAGCTGCTGGCCAGCATCATGATCGTGCTGACCCAGAGCGAGGCGGGCAGGCGGATCACGCCGGTCGGCTGGCCGCCGGTGACGCGGATCAGCACGTACCCCAGCATGCTGGCAATAAACAGCATCGCCAGCGAGGCCAGGAACAGCCACATCGCGATCGTGCTCGCGCGGCGCGGGACATGTTGATTGCGGGCGACGGAAGTCATCAGCGAGTTTAGGCCGGCGTGAAAAACGACGCGTGCCGATTGACGGTTCAGAAGTTATGACTTCTGCCCGACATTCGGCACGGGTCGGAAAAACAAGTTTACGGAGCGGGCGTGACCTGCGTCGCGTCCAGGATCGGGGCGTAATTGCCGGTATCGAGCGTCGTGAAACCGATGAACACGCCGATGAATATCAGGCACAAACCGACCAGCACCGTGTACATCGGGCTGTCGTAGCGCAGGTGCATGAAGTAGGCGATGACGAGCACCGCTTTCACCACCGCAATGCCAAGGGCGACGATCAGGTTAACGTTGTAGCCGAGGTCGATCTTCGTGACGGCCACGGTGGCGATCGTCAGCACCATCAGGGCGCTGAAGACGCCGATCAGGATCGACGGCGGCACGACGTGGGCGATGCCGTGATGGGCGCCGGCTGCGTGGTGGGCGTCGGCTGCGACGAGTTGGTCGCCGGGCGTCGGCTGCGGGCCGTCGATCTGCTCGCGGTAGTAGCTGGGAGTGGAACGCATGGGGTTGAGTCCTTGTGGCGATTCGTTTTATGGGGGTAGTGGAGAGTTGGAAGTGGAGAGTGGAGAGTTAGAAAGGGGTCTTCTTTAATTTTTCACTCTCTACTTCCAACTCTCCACTCCTCCTCACGACCCGACTTTGCCGTGAATCAGGTACAGCAGCGGGAACAGGAAAATCCAGATCAAGTCGACCAAGTGCCAGTACAGACCGACCAGATCGACCGGGGCGAAGAAGTTCTCGCTGAACTCGCCCGGCATGATGTCGGCCGGGGCGATTTTGGCGACGGCGGCGAGCCGCATGAACAGCCAGATGCCGCCGATGGCCAGGAAAGGGATCGACGTGAAAACGAACGCGGTCTGGTGGCTGATGCCCCAGAGGAAGACCAGGTACAGACCCAGCGACAGGATCGGCAGCGGCGGGATCCAGGCTTTAACCTTGGTGTCGCCGGCGCGGTAGGTGATCCAGAAGATCAGGCCCATGCCGACCAGCACGTGAATGCCGTGCAAGCCGGTCATGCAGTAGTAGATGCCGAAGAAGCTGTTGACGCGCTGCTGGCTGAGCGCCGAGCCGAGGTCGCTGTAGCGCATGGCCCCGGCGTGTGTTTCGCCGGCGCCTTCGCCCTCGCGCTGCTTGGTGTCGGGCTCGTGTCCGCTCAGCATTTCGTGGCCGATGACTTCTTCGGGCACGCCGTAGGTCTGCGCCTGGCTCAGGCCGGTGTTGCCGGTGTAGCGGGGCGGGATCTTGGTTTCGTCAGCGCCGCCGGCGTTGGGGTCCTGAAACAGGTACGGCTTGTCGGGCGTGGTGGCGACGCCGACGGGGGCAGCGGGCGTGGGCGCTTCGCGTTTAAGGTCGGCGATTTCCTTCTTGACGCCTTCTGGATTGGCCATGCCCGTCGGGCCGGCGGCGTGGCCGGCCTGGGCGCCGTGGTCGCCGGGCTTGGAAACCGGCTCTTTGAACTCGACGTTGTAGCGGTTGTACCGGCCGGGCGCGAGGTGCTCGTGGAACTTGTGCTCGTATTCCACGGCCTTGATCATCATGAAGCCGGCCCCGCCGAGGAGCGTGACCAGCAGCAGAATCACCAGCGCCTTCGTCTGGTTCAGCTGGCTGCAGCGGACGGCCCAGGCCATGGTGAGCGAACTGGCCAGCAGGATGCCGGTGTTGATCGCGCCCCACATCGTGTTGAGATAGTGATGGGCGTAGAGGAAGACTTCCGGGTGGTTGGCCCGGTAGACGGCGTAGGCGCAGAACAGACCGCCGAACATGAGCAGTTCGGTCGCCAGGAACACCCACATGCCGAGTTTGCCGCTGTCGTACTGCTGCTCCATCGTGTCGAAGTGATGGGCCAGGTGCGGGTTGTGGCCGTGCGCGTGCGGGTCGCCGGTGCCGTGCGGGTCGGCATGGGTGTGGGGCGGGTCGACACGACCGGCGTCGTAGGCGTGGATTCCTGCGTCACTCATAAGTTCGTCCTGCTCGGCCACCGGGCTGAGGTGGCCTTCGGGCTTTGCCACCCGCCATGGGTCGGCTCGGCCGTTTTTCCTACAAGACCGAAGCCAACGCCGCGGTCGAAACGTCTGCCGCGGCTGTTCACCGCGGCGGACGTGGCTGATTCACATCGGCAAATCAATGATGGTGCGCGTGCGCCTCACGATCGTAGTTTTCGTCGAGGACCCATTCTTCGTCCTTGACCTGTTTCCACCGCTCCATCTCGTACGGGTCGGCCGCTTCCGGGGTGGTGGCGAAGTTGTCGTGCGGGGGCGGGCTGGGGGTCATCCATTCCAGCGTGTTGCCGCCGTACGGGTTGGCCGGGGCTGTGGCGCCGTTCCGCAGAGCGTCGACCCAGGTCCAGAGCACGCCGAGCAGGCCCAGGCCCATCATGTACGCGCCCAGGGAGCTGATGACGTGGTAGATCTGGTAGCTGTCGGGGTAGCTGGCGTACCGACGCGGCATGCCGTGCGTGCCGGCGATGAACTGCGGGAAGAACGTGATGTTGAACCCGACGAACACCCAGATGGCCCAGAACTGGCCCTGGCGGTCGTTGTACAGCTTCCCGAACATTTTCGGGAACCAGTGGTAAATGCCCGCCAGGAAGGCGAACAGCGTCGAGCCAACGGCCACGTAGTGGAAGTGGGCGATGACGAAGTAAGTGTCGCTTAAGTGCACGTCGGTGCTGATGGCCGCCAGTGGCAAGCCGGTCAGGCCGCCGATGGTGAACAGGCCGATGAAGCCCAGGGCGTACAGCATTGGCGTGCGCAGTCGAATCGAGCCGCCGTACAGCGTCGCCATCCAGTTGAAGACCTTAATGGCCGACGGAATAGCGATGAAGAACGTGATCGCGGAGAAGATGGCGTTGGCGACCGTCGATTGGCCGCTGACAAACATGTGGTGGCCCCAAACCAGGAAGCCCAGCAGGGCGATGGCGACCGAGGACAAGGCGATGAACTTGTACCCGAACATGTGCCGGCGGCTGTAGACGGCAATCATTTCGGAAATAATGCCCAGCGGCGGCAGAATCATGATGTACACGGCCGGGTGGCTGTAGAACCAGAAAAAATGCTGGTAGAGCACCGGGTCGCCGCCCAGCTTCGGGTCGAAGATGCCCACGCCCAAGGCCCGTTCGGCAATCAACAGCAGCAGCGTGATGCCCAGCACCGGCGTGGCCAGAATCTGAATGATGGCGGTGGAATAAAGGGCCCAGACGAACAAGGGCAGCTTGAACCACGTCATGCCCTTCGGTCGGAGCGTGTGGACGGTGGCGATGAAGTTGACGCCGGTGAGAATCGAGCTGAAACCAAGGATAAAGGCGCCCATGGTCGCCGGGATGACGCCGCTGTCGGTGGTGGTGGAGTAGGGCGTGTAGAACGTCCAGCCGGTGTCCAGACCGGACGGGATCAGGGCGCTGAGCAGCCAGTTCGGGCCGCCCGGCGACAGGTCCATGCCGAACATGCCGATCAACAGGCTTTTGGTCACGCCGCCGAGCAGGATGTAGGTAAAGAAGACCGCGCCGATGACCCAGAGCCAGAAGCTCATCAGGTTCAGGCGCGGGAAGGCCACGTCTTTGGCCCCCATCATCAGCGGCAGCACGAAGTTGCCCAGCGCGCCGGGGATGGCGGGAATGATGAACAGGAACACCATCACGGCCCCGTGGAGCGTGAACATGTGGTTGTAGAAGTCCCAGGCGGTGGTGGGGTTATTGCTGAAGGTCGGGCCGGGCGTGATCAGCTCGGTGCGGACCATGATGGCGAACAGGCCGCCCAGGCCGAACGCCGCGAGCACGCCGACCAGGTACATGATGCCGATGCGTTTGTGGTCGAGCGTGAAAGCCCAGGAGGCAAAGCCCCGGGTGTGGTTGAGGTAGTTCGTCCCGTGCGCGGGCGGCTCGGCGGCCGGGTGCACCGGGATGGAAGGGTTGAGGGTAGACATACGAACGCTCCTGCTTCTATTTTAACACGCCGGCCGGTGCCGACTACCGCAATAAGCGGCCCTGCTGCAAAACGCCGCCGATCTAAAGCCGTCGTCCGGGCTTGCCACCCGGACGATGGCGGGTGCGTTCACTTGGTCTTGTTCTTGTCCTGGTTCAGCTTGGGCACCGGCGCGTTGATCTCTTCCGGGTTGCCCTTGAAGTTGGCGCTGATCGACTTCATGTACGACACGATAGCGCTGATGTCGCGGTCGGAGAACTTGCCGAGGTAGCTCGGCATGGCCCCGCCGAAGCCGGCGACGATGTGCTTCTGCGGGTACAGGATCGACTCGCGGATGTAGTTCTCGTCGGCGGTGTAAGTCGACCCGTCAGTGTATTTGCCTTGCTTGGCGAACAGGTCCTTCCACGTCGGGCCGGTGCCGGCCGAGCCGTCGATGCTGTGGCAGGCGAAGCAGCCGTTGTTTTTCACCAGCTTCAGGCCGACGTCTTTGGCGGCCGGGTCGCCGCGGTAAGGGTCGCTGGCGGCGGTGAGCCAGGCCTTGTACGAGTCGTACGTCGGGTGGACGTAGACCTTGCTCAGCATCTTGCTGTGGCCGGTGCCGCAGTATTCGGTGCAGTACAGGTCGAATCCGCTCTTGGCCTTCTCGGCCTGCTGCGGGTCGCCTTTCGCGAGGGCTTCGTTGTCGATTTCGAAGCTGTTGGTGTCGGCCCAGTTCAGTTCTTCGTACGTGCCGTCGTCTTTCTTGCGCGACAGATCTTTCCCCATCGGGCTGACTTCGGTCGCCTCGAACCATTGTTTATTAAACCGGCCGGGCACGGCGTCCTTCTTGATGCGGAACTGCGGGATGAACAAGCTGTGGATCACGTCCTGGCTGCTCTCGACGAGCCGGATTTTGGTGTCCTTGGGCACGTGCAGCGTCGGGCTGCGGTAGCTGTTGGGGTAGGTAAACTCCCAGCCCCATTTGTAGCCGTTCACGCCGATCTCGATCGTGTCCGCGTCATTCGCCGGCGGCAACACGGCCAGGTTGATGTAGCCCTGGAAGCCCCAGATGGCGATCAGCAGCACGATGATCAGCGGGATCACCGACCAGACGATTTCCAGCAGGTTGCTGTGCGTCGGGCCGCGGCCGATGTCGTTGACGCCCGGCTTGTGGTGGTACTTCCACGCGAGGTAACCGACGCCGCCGAAGATCAGCGCGCTGAAGAACACGCTGACCCAGAGGATAAAGTACATCAGCCAATCGACTTCCGCGGCGACCGTGGAGGCGCGGGTCGGCATGATGAAGTTTTCAGTGGCAGCGTTGGCCAGGATCGAAAGCATAAGCATTACCGTTAAATCGACACAGCGAACTCAACCTCGGAAACTCATCCTTGGGTCAGCGGCGGCAGACGGCGGGCGGCCCGGGCGTCACGGATGTACCGCGACCCCAGCCAGGTGCCCACGCACAGGGCCGTGATAATCGCCCCCGCCTGCATCAGGCGCATGTACGACAGCGAATATTTACCGGCGTATTCGTCGTAGTGGTAGCAGAGCGCGACCACGATCTGCTCGACGTAAGACCCGACTTTCCCCTGGCCCGCTTCGGTCAGGCCGAGCTTGAGGGTCTCGGACGGGTATTGGAAGCCGTAGAGGTAGCGGCTGACGGTGCCGTCGGCGGTCAGCACGACGATCATCGGCGGGTGGCTGTAGTCGTCGCGGCCTTCGACCTTCTTGAAGCCGAAACCTACTGCGTCGGCGACGGCCCGGCTGGACGACGCGGGGCCGACCAGGAAGTTCCATCCCGCGGCCGCGCCCGCCCGCCCGAACTCTTCAACGTACGTGCGTTTTTTGGCCTGGCCGAGGTCCCAACGTTCTTCGGGATTGACCGAGACGTACAACAGATCGTAATCCCGCCCCGGCTCCAGCGGCAGGGCGCGGACGCCGTCCATCAGGCCCTTGGAGACCACGTCGCAGAGCATCGGGCAGTTGAAGTAGCCCAGCTGCAAAATCACCGGCCGGCCCTGCTTGAAATAATCGGCCAGCTTCACGCTGCGGCCGGTGGAATCGGTGAAGGGCAGGTCCAGCGGGACGCGGGCGCCCAGGTGTTCGGTGATACCGACGTTTTCGGTGTCGCGTTTGAACTTCGGCGTCACCGGTTCCATTCGGTCGGGAACCGTGGCGCGCGGCTGGGCGTAAGCGCCGGCCGCCACGCCCGTGAGCGTGAGGCCGACTATCAGGAGTTGGCGGAATGTGTTTCGCATCAACTAAAGTACGTTCAGGCAAAGCCGTGCGGACGCTTAACTGTTCGGCTGAGTGGATGGCATTTTGCCGCCCGTCTCGATCACTTTGGTAATGGCGGCGTCGATCGGGACGCTGGTGTTGAACTTGATGTTCTTTTCCTGCTCGTCCCGCAGGCGGTTGACGGTGCTTTCACGCACTTTTTCCCACTTGCGGGCTTCCTCGCGCGGTTCTTCGTAGGCGTACAAAGCACGCACGCCTTCGACGATCACGCCCGTCAGAATCACCGTCACGAGGCCGGTGGTGATGATAGCCGGGATGTTCAGGCCTTGGGGCTGAGCCATGGGGGCACCTTTGAGAAATTAATAGTTCTGTAAAGCCAGTGACTCATGCACGCGCGGGTCGCGGACGGCCCGCAGTTCGTGGTTGCCCAGCACGCGGATGACGTTGCCGAACCACAGTGCGGCGATGCCGCCGAAGGCCAGCACTTCGGGCAAACCGAATAACGGCAGATGGCCGCTGTCGACCCATTGGTATTCGGGCAGGACCAGCAGGTACATGTCCACGACGAAGAAGACCAGCACCCACGCCGCCCAGAAGCCCAGGCCGAAGCGGTTGCGTTTCACGTGGCGGCTCAGCAGGCCCAGGAACGGGATCACGAACCGGCCGAACAGCAGCGCCACTGGCAGCGGCGTGTAGCCGTTCGGGTGTGCGCCGCTGTAGCCACGCTTGTCGTACCAGAAGGTTTCTTCCGGCAGGTTCGCGTACCACTGCAGCATGTACTGGCTGAAGGCGATGTACGTCCAGAAGACGATGAACGCCCAGAGGAACTTGCCCAGGTCATGGCGGTGTTCCATGGTGACGGATTCACGCATGTACCCGCGGGACTGCAGCACCAGAATCGACAGGGCGAGGATGGCCCAGGTGGCCTGCGTGCCGCTCGCGAAGAAGTAGACGCCGAACATCGTGCTGAACCAGTGCGGGTCCAGGCACATCAGCAGGTCGAAGGCTATAAAGCTGGTGATCACGCCCGTCGCGAACAGCAGCGGGGCGCTGCTGGTGAACAAGCGGGCGGTGATGTCGAGGTCGCCGGTCGCGTCCTGCTTGATGCTGCTGGACCAGTACCAGTAGGCGATGCCGCCCAGGGTAATGAAGTAGAACAGCATGCGGATCGACCAGAACGTGGGGTTCAGCCAGGTGTGGGTCTTGCGGGCAATGTTCTCGTCGAAATCGCGCTGCACGCCGGGGCGGACCTGTTCGTTGGGGTAGGTGACGGCGTCGTCGTGCTCGCGCTTGATCTTGGGGTCGTTGTGCTCGGCGTGCTTGGTGTCGGCGTCCTTCGCGTGGTCGCCGACGTGGGCGCCGGCTTCGGGCGTGCCGGGTTTGGCCGCCGGGGCGTGAGCGTCACCGGTGGCGTGAGTCGTCGCACCGGGGACGGCAGCGCCGTGGTGGGCCGCTGCGCTGTGCCCGGTGGTGGCGGGTACGGTCGTGCTGTGCGCGGTCGCGTCGTGCGGCGCGGTTCCAGGTGCAACGGCCCCGTGTGCGGTCGTTCCGTGATGCGCTTCCCCGTGCGCTTCGCCGTGTCCTTCGCCGCCCTCGTGGTGGTGCACGATTGGCGTGTCGCTCGGCTTGGCCCAGGAATACAGGTTGCCGTTCTTGGCCAGCACCAGGCCGATGATCGGCAGCACCAGAATCCCGACGAGGATGACCTGGACGGCCATCGTTTCGAGGATGCGGCGCAGGTTGATGATCCAGCCGGAGCGGACGAGGGTTTGGATCAGCAGGATGATCAGCGACGTGCACGACACCGCCGCGACGGCGGCGATGCCGAACAGGTAGGCGAACCAGAAGCGGCGCAGGTGCCCGTCCGGGTCGAGCGGGCTGACGAAGTACGCCAGGACGATGCCCAGCAGGCCCGCGCCCATCAGGCCCAGGCCCAGCATTTTGCCCGCCGGTCGCATCCGGGTCAGTTCGTTCGAAAGATCATGGTGCGTATGCGCCACGGTGCTAGCTCCTTTGGTCGGAGAGCCGGCGGCGGGCGGCCGGCGGCGGGCGGCTGAAGCGAAGGAACGGTCGCCCGTCTTCGTTTTCAGCCGCCTGCCGCCTGCCGCCTGCCGCCCGCTCCCCCGTTCTTACTTCATCGCCACCGGCTGCGTCGCCGGGGGCTTCAGGCCCGTGGCGGACACTTGCAGGGCCCGCACGTAGGCGACGATCGCCCAGCGTTCGCGCGGGTCGGGAAGGGCCCAGCCGTAGCCGCCCATGTTCCGGATGCCGTTGGTGATCGAGTTATAGATGTGCCCGTCCGGGCGGCCGACGCGGACGGGGTCGGTCAGGACCGACGGCTGCACCCAGCTCATGCCCGCCACGCCGTTGCTTTGCAGTTCCTGGCTCCGGTAGTGCACCGGGCCGTTGCCTTGGCCGTCATAGCCGTGGCAAGGCATGCAGTAGGTGTTGAATTTCCGCTGGCCGAGCTTCAGGAAGTCGGCATCGACGGTGACGCCGGCCGGGAAGCCGGTGTCGAACACCGGCTCGTTCCACTTCTTGGCCACCGGGTCGTACGTGCGCGTGAAGCCGTTGGCCATGTGGGCGTCGTTGGCGAAGTTATTGCGGCTGACGGTGCCGGGGATTTTCGGGCGCGTGGCACGGCCGTCGTCGAAGACGCTGCTGGCGTGCTGGGTCTTGACCTTCACCTGGTTGTCCATGTCTTGGATGTAATGGACGCGCGGCTCGCGGCTGTGGCTGAAGCGGCTGCGCAGCAGCGTGGCGACCAGCAGCAGGCTGGCGCACAGGCCGATGACGATGGCCGACGTTAGCCAGAAGGGCGGCTTGGGGAATCCGCCGTTGATCATCGGGCGGGTATTGGGGTTGGGCGTCTTCGGGTCGGCCATGGTGGTTGTGTTGATCCGTTGATCGGTTGATGCGTTGATCCGTGGCCGTTAGACGTTCGGAAGGTGCCACTGATCAACCCATTAACTCATTAACTCATCAACTCCTTATTCAGTCCTCAATCGTTTCGATTGTCGAGGGCTTCGTGCCCTGGAGCAGGTCTTTGGCCCCCGCGTGGTCGAACTTCGGGTCGCCGGCGTCCAGGGCGATGAAAAAGCGGTCGCTGGTGGCGCGGCGGAACATTTCGAGCTTGAACAGCGGGTGATACAGCATCGGCAGGCGGTTGAGCAGCAGCATGCCGAACACGGTCGTCAGGGCCGAGAACAGGATGGTGCACTCGAACACGACCGGGATGGTGGCCGGGATCGACCAGATCGGCTTGCCGCTGGTCAGGTACGGGTACCCCTGGAAGTTCACCCAGTTAAGGGGCCAGGGGAAGTTCGGTTCATTGCCGTTGATCCAGGCGGTCATCACCAGGCCGAACGTGAAGCCGGTCAGGCCACCGGCCAGAACCAGCCAGGGGAGAATGGTCGGCTTGATGCCCATGGCGGCGTCGATG
>DASVSC010000067.1:0-11384 GCA_036388295.1 Tepidisphaeraceae bacterium
CCCGCTTTCGCTTGACGCATACTGGCCGTGCCTTTAGTCTGCGCGGCCCGTCTGGCGGCGTTATCCGGCGGGCGGCGAGGATTCCGCAATTTTGGATCGTTCCCATGGCGGACGGACCGGCCCAGCCCCCGCGCGACCGAAAGACCGACGACGCGTCGGTGATGAAGCTCGTGGGGGCGGCGACCACCGTCGGCTTTGAGTTCGTGGTGACCGTCCTGCTGCCCGGCGCGCTGGGCTACTGGCTCGACGGCCGCTTCGGGACGGGGCCGGTGCTGATGATCCTCGGGGGCGTGTTCGGGTTCGGCGTCGGGCTGTACCGAATGCTCAAACTGTCTGCGTCGGCGATGAAATAGCCTCATGACCTCGACCCCGCCAGCTTCGCACGCACCGGTCCCGACCACGCCCGCGGCGCTGACGCGCCGGCTGGTCCGGACCGTTACGGCTGCGACTTTGCTGACGGCCGCCGTCTTGGCGGGCGTCGTCCAGCTGAGCGGCCGGCCGGAGTGGTGGCCGGCGTTCGGGGCCGCGACCGTCGTGTCGGTGGCCGCGGGGTTCCTGTCGGTCGTCGTGCTGTCGATGGCGGCGGGGAAAACGGTCGACTGGCTCGTGACCTACGTCATGGGCGGCGCCGCCGCCCGCATGTTCGTCAGCCTGTTCGGGCTGCTGATCTGCGTGATGGGCCTGAAGACGCCGGCCGAGCCGACCGGCTACATGATCTGCTGCTACTTCGTCGTGCTGCTGGTGGCCGAGTCGACGGTGCTGAACCGTGCGACGCAAGCGAATGCTGTTGGAGGACCGAATGCTTAATCTGCTCGCGGCGGGCAACCCGCTGGACCACGTCGTCGACCACCGGATCGCCGGAATCGGCGAGTTCTGGATCCTGTCCAACCACATCATCATGATCCTGACGGCCGCCGTCATCATGCTGCTGATCTTCCCGGCCCTCACCAAACGCTATCGCAGTGGAGAACACGTGCCCACCGGCACGCGCAACTTCTTCGAAGCGATCATGATGTACATCCGCAACGACGTGGCCAAGCCGCTGCTGGGCGACAACACCGACCGGTTCATGCCGTTCCTGTGGACGATCTTCTTTTACATCCTGATCCTGAACCTGCTCGGCCTGCTCCCGTTCGAGGCCATCCAGACGGTGCTGTTCAACCGCGGCGGCGGCGAGGGCTTCCACCCGATCGCCGGCACGGCCACCAGCAACTTCTTCGTCACCGCCGGCCTGGCGTTCATCGTCTTCTGCGTCGTGCAGTTCCAGGGCATCAAATCCAACGGCATCAAGGGCTGGCTGCACCACTTTCTGGGCGGGGCGCCCTGGTGGCTGTTCTGGGTCATGATCCCGGTCGAGTTCCTCGGCATGCTGATCAAGCCGTTCGCCCTGGCGGTTCGTCTGGCCGCGAACATGACCGCCGGCCACATCATGCTGGCGGTGCTGGCGGGCTTCGTGCCCGCGGCGTTCGTCGGCCTGGGCAGCGGCGGCGGCATCGTCATCGGCCTGATCAGCGTCATCGCCAGCGTGCTGGTCATGGTCCTCGAACTGTTCGTCGCCTTGCTGCAGGCGTACCTGTTCGTCTTCCTGTCCAGCCTGTTCATCAGCCAAATGCTTTCGCACCACCACGAAGACGACCACCACGAGGCCCACGGCGACGAACTCGCCGAGCCGGTGGGCGTCCGGGGTCACGACCACGGCGTCGCACACGCCGCTTTGAAGCCGGCCCACTAAACGGACGCGAGTCGCGGGACTGCCCAGCCCAACTGGAGACGGGCGCGATTCGGTCGGGTGAGTCGGGCGGGACCGGGCGAGCGGTCACGCAGAAGTGCCGGGCGAGTGTTCGCCCGGCTGAAGAAATCGACCTGCCGCTCGCACGGCGGGTCCTGAATCGGAGATTCGATATGAAGAAGTTTTTTGCTCTCATCGCCGTGCTGGCCCTGATCGCTCTGCCGAGCCTGGCCATGGCCGCTCCCGGCGACACCGTCACCAGCGACACCGTTGCCGCCGACGCCGGCACGCGCAACGCCTCGGTCGGCACCGGTCTGGCCGTCTTGGGTGCCGGTCTGGCCGTCGTCGGCGCGGGCCTGGGCATCGGCCGCATCGGCGGCAGCGCGATGGAAGGCATCGCCCGCCAGCCCGAAGCCGGCGCGCGTATCGCCGCCAACATGATCATCGCCGCGGCCCTGGTCGAAGGTGCCGCCCTGTTCGCGATCGTCGTCGCGATCCTGAAGGGCTGAGGCCCGCTCTGCTGTTTAGCCGGCGGGTTCGCCCGCCGTACGCCGGACAAGTCCGGTGGCTAAACGGAAGCCTGAATGATCCACCGCCCGGTGCCCGAAAGGCCGCCGAGCGGTTTTGAAAGGAACTGACGCGATGAACTTCAACCGACTCGCCGCCGCCGCGGCCGTCCTGTCCATGCCGCTGCTGACGTTGGCCGCCGAGGGGGGCACCTCCGCCGGCCTGCCGCCGACGATCAGCCAGGGCCTGATGACGGCCATTGTCAATCTGATCGTGATCGTGGTCCTGATCGTCGTGCTGACGAAGATCGCCTTCGGCCCGATCAGCAAGGGCCTGGCCGAGCGTGAGGCGAAGATCCGGCGCGACATCGAAGAGGCGGAGCGGGCCCGGGCTGCGGCCGAGGCGTCGCAGAAAGAGTACGCCGCCCAGCTCTCCCGTGCCGGCGACGAAGTGCGCACGATTCTGGACAAGGCCAACGCCGACGCCCAGGCCGTCGCCACCCGCATCAAGATGCAGGCGCAGCAGGAAGCCGAAGAGGCCAAAGAGCGTGCCCTGAAGGACATCGACGCCAGCCGCCGCGCCGCCGTCTCGGAAATCCACGAGCACGCCGCCACGCTCAGCACGTCGATCGCCGAAAAGATCCTGCGTCGCAACCTGAACGCCGACGACCAGCGCGATCTGGTCCGTCAGTCGCTCGAACAGCTCGGCAGCGTCAACTAAGCAGGCAGCAAAAGGACCCCGGCCATGGCCAGAAACAACGACGACCACGCGACACTCGATAGCTACGCCCAGGCGCTGCTGCAGCTGAGCGACGCCCGCGGCGTCACCGACCAGGTGGCCGGCGACGTGCGCGAGATCAGCGCGATGATCGACCGCGACCCGGTGCTCGCCAAGTACCTGAGCGACCCGTCCATCAGCCACGTCGAACGCGGCGACAAGCTCGACCGCACCTTTTCCGGCAAGACGCCCGAGGTGCTGGTCGGTTTCCTGAAGCTGCTGAACGCCAAAGGCCGCTTGAATAACTTCGGCGGCATCGCGAAAGCGTTCCAGCACCTGCTCGATTTGCGGGCCGGCCAGCAGGACGTGGAAGTAACGGTCGCCCAGGCCCTGAACCCGCAGGAGCTGGAAGACGTACGAATTGAGATCAGCAAGAAGATCGGCAAACACGCCCAGGTGACGCAGAAGGTCGACGAATCGATCATCGGCGGCCTGGTGCTGAAGATCGGCGATAAACTCATCGACGGCAGCGTGAAAACGCAGCTGGAAACGATGAAGCGAAAGCTGATCGCGGCGGTGTGAGTTGCCGCAGATGAACGCAGATACACGCAGATAAGAGAATCAAATAGAAGAGGAGCTTCGGAGGCGAAAGAGACGTCGGATCATCGCAAGGTTTTGCTTTTCTAGCCAAATCTTTCTCTTATCTGCGTCCATCTGCGTCCATCTGCGGCTAAAAAGAAGCTAAGAGGAAACCATGGCCATCAACGTTGCAGACATCACCAGCGTCCTGAAGCGCGAAATCGAATCCTACGAACAGAAGCTCAACGTCAGCGACGTCGGCACCGTGCTCGAAGTCGGTGACGGCATCGCCCGCATCTACGGCCTGCGCGGGGCGATGGCGGGCGAGCTGCTCACGTTCCAGAACGGCGCGATGGGTCAGGTGTTTAACCTGGAAGAAGACACCATCGGCGCGGTCATCTTCGGCGATTACACGCACATCAAGGAAGGCGACACCGTCCAGACCACCGGCCGCCTGCTGGAAGTGCCCGTCGGCCCGGCCGTCATCGGCCGCGTGGTCGACCCGCTCGGCCAGCCGCTCGACGGCGGCCCGGCGATCGTCAGCACCGAAACCCGCAAGATGGACATCATCGCCCCCGGCATCGCCGAGCGGCAGCCCGTCAAGGAACCGCTGCAGACCGGCATCAAGGCCATCGACGCCATGATCCCGATCGGCCGCGGCCAGCGTCAGCTCATCATCGGCGACCGCAAGACCGGCAAAAGCGCGATCGCGATCGACGCGATCATCGCCCAGAAGCACACCGGCGTGAAGTGTTTCTATGTCGCCGTCGGCCAGAAGGAATCGACCGTCGCCAGCATCGTCGAAGTGCTGCGGGCCGCAGGCGCGATGGAATACACCACCGTCGTCGTCGCCGGTGCGAGCGACGCCGCTCCGCTGCAGTACATCGCCCCGTACGCCGGCACCGCGATGGCCGAGTACTTCATGTGGAAGGGCGAAGCCACGCTGGTCGTCTATGACGATCTGTCGAAGCAGGCCGCCGCGTACCGCCAGCTGTCGCTGTTGCTCCGCCGCCCGCCGGGCCGCGAAGCGTATCCTGGCGACGTGTTCTATCTCCACAGCCGCCTCCTGGAGCGTGCCGTGAAGCTGAGCGCCGAGCTCGGCGGCGGTTCGCTGACGGCCCTGCCGATCATCGAAACGCAGGAAGGCGAAGTGTCGGCGTACATTCCGACCAATGTCATCAGCATCACCGACGGCCAGATCTACCTGGAACCGGAACTGTTCTTCAGCGGCGTGCGCCCGGCGATCAACGTCGGCGTGAGCGTCAGCCGTGTGGGTGGCAACGCCCAGACGAAGGCCATGAAGAAGATCGCCGGCTCGCTCCGCCTGGACCTGGCCGCTTACCGTGAACTGGAAGCGTTCGCCCAGCTCGGCACCGAACTGGACGCCGCCACGCAGCGCCAGCTCGACCGCGGTGCCCGTCTGGTGGAACTGCTGAAGCAGCCGCAGTACCGGCCGATGAAGATCAGCGACGAAGTCGCCGTCATCTACGCCGGCACGAAGGGGTACATGGACGACGTCCCCGTCAGCCGCGTCGGCGAGTTCCAGACCGGCTTCCTCGAATACGCCTCGGCCAGCCACAACGAGACGATGAGCAACATCGAATCGCAAAAGGAACTGTCCGAAGCGAACGAGACGGGACTGAAAAAGGCCCTCGAAGAGTACAAGAGCCGGGTGTGGAAGAAGTAACCTTCTCTGCCTAGGTAATGAGCGATAAAAGACGACGCCCGGGCCGCATGGTCCGGGCGTCGTTTTATTTTCCCTCTCCCGTGTATCCACTGGAGAGGGTCAGGGTGAGGGCCGACGACCAGCCGTGTAGTCAGTAGGGTTCGCACTGCGGACCTTTGCCATGACGATTGTCCGAGCAAATGGTCCGCGGTGCGGACCCTACACCAGATGTCGTTGTTACTTTGATTCGACTCAAGAAAACAGCCGGCCGACACGTTCGTGTCGGCCGGCTGTTGTGATTCAGTTGATCGTTGGCGCTGCGGCTACAGATTGAAGATCGCGTCGTTGATCAGCACATTCGCCGACAGCGTGATAGCGCCGCCGCCGGTGCGGAACAGGCCGTAGCCGCCGTTGTGGCCGATGAAGTTGCCGATGGCTTTGGCGCTGGCCGCGTTGGTGAAGCGGATGCCATTGCCGAAGTTCGGCAGGGCGGCGGTTCGGCTGGCGTTGAAGCCGATGGTGTTGCTCTGGACGGTGTTGTTGCCGCCCTGGTAGAGCATGACGCCGTCGATGTCGTTGCCGCTGATCAGGTTGTCTTTGACGAGGTTGTTCGCCGAGCCGTTGCTGACGTCGACGCCGCGCCAGTAGTTGCCGACGTCGCGGGTGCCGGTGACGTCGGTGCCGATGTAGTTGTTCTGGACGATGTTGTTGCTGCCGCTGGCGAGCCAGAGGACGACGCCGGTGTAGCCGTTGCCGCTGACGATGTTGCGGGCCGCGGCCGTGTCGCCGCCGACGACGGTGTAGGGCTGGCTGGTTTCGACGCCGTAGTGCAGGTTGGCGACGCGTTTGGTGCCGGTGACGTCAGTGCCGATGTAATTGCCTTGAATGACGGTGCCGGTGGCGCCGGCCTGGTTGATGACGATGCCGTCGGTGCCGTTGCCGCTGATGATGTTGCGGGCGCTGGGGGTGGTGCCGCCGACCAGATTATTCGGCGCGCCATGGACGGCCACGCCGCTCTTGCCGTTGGGGATGGCGAAGGTGCCGCCGGCGTTGGTGCCGATCTTGTTGCCCTGCAACTTATTGTTGGTCGACTTGTAGAGGTAGAACTGAACGCCTTCGGTGCCGTTGCCGCTGATGACGTTGCCTTGATTGGCTCCGGTGCCGCCGATCAGGTTGTTGGCCGTCTGGACGATAATGCCCTTGTCGTAATTGCCCTGGTCGGTGTCGCCGCTGGTGCCGGTGCCGATGTAGCAGTTCTGGACGACGTTGCCGCCGTTTTTGACTATTAGGATGCCGCTGTTGTAGCGGTTGATGATCAGGCCCTTGATGGTGCTGTTGCCGCCGCCGACGTTCAGGCCGTATCCGCCCGAGCGGTCGCCGCGCAGTTCGACGAGGGGCTTGCCGCTGTAGCCGGGCTGGGTGGTGGCGTCGATGGTGACGCTGCCGCTGATGTACGGCAGGCCGGTGACGGTCTGGATCGTCTTCAGGCCGGTGCCGATCTTGAAATTAATCACGTCATGGCCGGCGTGGCTGTTGGCCTGCTTGATGGCGTCGCGGAGCGAACCGCCGCCGCTGTCGGCCGTCGTCGTCACGACGTAGGTGGAAAACAGCCGACGGCCTTCCATGCCTTCCATGAGCGGAAGCGGATTGCGACGCGACGACGTCTTGCTCTGTTTGTTTTGGTTGCGAGTGCTCTTCATCTCTCTCCCACGCGGCCCGTTACAACAAGGCCGCAGTTATCGGTCCGGCCCACCGTTCTGCCGAGATGGAGAACGGATGAATGGGCGTTAATGTAGTCCGATTGAATAGCCGAACAAGCAAATTCGGGTCGGATCCGATAAAAATTATTCGTTGTGAGGAGCATCCGCGTGAGGAAAGACCGTGTAACGCCGGAGAATCGGCGTTTCGACAGGAAATCCGGCGCTTAAAAAGTTTGAGACGAACGGGCGAAGGCTGTCGAAAGCGCAACCCGTTCAGCCGCTCGTGTAGGGCGGGCACTGCCCGCCGTCTGGCGGAAGCGGCGGGCAATGCCCGCCCTACGGCAAAAGGTCGAGTTACTTCGACAATCGCAATTTAAGATAGCGGTAACCATTCACTTCGTTCCCTCCGGCGGTTTTTCGCCGAGGTACTTTCGGGCAATCACGTCCGCCAATTCCACGTCGTTGATGTTGGCCAGCGTGCAGAGCCAGGCCAGAACGTCGGCGAACTCTTCTTCCAGGTTGGCACGCACGGCGGGGGCCTGGGCGTCGCCGTTCAGGGCGGTGGCCAGTTCGCCGACTTCTTCGATGAACCAGACGAACGTCTTGGCCGAGCCGCGGGCGCGGTCGACCGTTTCGTACTTGTCGCGGATGTGCTGCTGGAACGCGGCCACGGTGAGCGGGTTGGGGTTCATGCGGCGATTGTGTCGGCCGTCGTCCCCGGTCGCAACGATGCGGGGCGGGCGTTAGGATGACGGGCGCATGGACACGGCCTTCGACACCGACCCGATGCTGAAACTGCTGACCGACGCCCTGCGCCGCGGCCCGGGCTCGCCGGAATGGCACCGCGCGGTCGGCGCGCTGCGCGACGTCACCACGCCCGAGGCCGACGAATACAAGCTGCTGATCACCGCGCGCGAACGCCTGGAAAGCGGCCGGGCTTATCGTGAAGTGCGCGCGGGGCCGGCCTTCACGCGCGAGTTGTTCGGCCGGATCGACGCCCCGGCAGAGCAGGGCCGCCGCATCTCGGCCGCGTCGTTCGTCCGGCTGCTCTGTCTGCTGACGCTCGTCGGCGTCATCGCGATGGGGGTGATGTGGGTCGCGCAAGCCAAAACGGCCGACGCGCAGGCGCTGAGCAACCGGCTGTTCATCACGCCGGTGCGGTCGTGGTCGTTCGCCACCATGCCGTCGGACTTGCGAACGGCCGGGCCGTTGCCGCTGGAAGTGCGCAATTCAGAACTGCGTCCCGGCGGCGGCGACACCAACGCGCCGACCGGCGGCGTGGTGTACGCCGATGAACCGCTTAATTTAACCAGCGGCGCGTGCGTGGAAATGCGCATCGATTACGAGCCGACGACGACGTCGGTGCAGTTGTCGCTGGCCGCGAAAACGGACGCCGTCGGGCCGCTGGCCTCGCTGGGGCAGGAACTGTCGCTCGTGTGCGACGCCGGCGGCGTGCGGCTGTCGTCCGCATCGGCCAGCACGACGTCGCGGTCGCTGACGCCCGGGTCGCACCTGCTGCGCATCAAGGTCCTCGGCGACGCCGCCGTCGCGGAAGTCGACGGCCAGGTGATCTGGAGCGGCACGCAGACGCTCGGGCCGCGGGCTTACGCCGCCGTCCGCTTCGTGCGCGACGGCCGGGCTGGTGACGTGGGCGTGCGCTCGCTACGGGTGCTGGCGCCCTAGCCACGGAAAGCGTGCTCATGGAACCGGCCGATTCGACGCCCGCAGTGGATGACGACGACGTGGCCGCCGCCGCGCGGTTCGGCGAGGTCGTCAGCGCGATCCGTCAGCAAATCAGCCTTGCCGTGGTCGGGCAGGCGAAGGTCATTGATGAATTGCTGATCAGCGTGTTCAGCGGCGGGCATTGCCTGCTGCAGGGCGTGCCGGGTCTGGCAAAAACGCTGCTGGTGCAGTCGCTGGCGCGGGCGGTGGATTTATCGTTCGCCCGCGTGCAGTTCACGCCCGATCTGATGCCGAGCGACGTGACCGGCACGGACATCCTGCAGGAAGACCCCGACACCGGCCGGCGGCGCTTCGAGTTCTCGGCCGGGCCGGTCTTTACGAACCTGTTGCTGGCCGACGAAATCAACCGCGCCCCGCCGAAAACACAGGCGGCCTTGCTGCAGGCGATGCAGGAAAAGCAGGTCACGCTCGGGAACCGCACGCTGGACCTGCCCGACCCGTTCTTCGTCCTGGCCACGCAGAACCCGATTGAACAGGAAGGCACCTACCCGCTGCCCGAGGCGCAGCTCGACCGTTTCATGTTCATGGTGCTGATCGACTACCCGAAGCGCGACGAGGAACTGGAGATTTATCAGCGCACGGCCCGGCAAACGGGGCCGGCGCTGCAGCGGGTGATCGGGCGCGATGACTTGCTGCGGTTTCAGCGCCTGGTGCGCGGCGTGCCGGTGGGGCAGCGGGCGCTGGAGTTCGCGCTCGGCGTCGTCCGCGCCACCCGCCCGGCCGAGCCGGACGCCAGTGACTTCGTCCGCCACTGGCTCAGCTGGGGCGCGGGCCCGCGGGCGGGGCAGTGCCTGATCACGGCCGCAAAGTGCCGGGCGCTGATGCAGGGCCGATTGCACGCGACGATCGAAGACATCGCCGCCGCCGCGCCCGCGGTGCTGCGGCACCGGATCGTCCCGAACTTCAACGCCGAAGCCGAAGGCGTGACCGTGGAGCAGATCATCCACAAGATTCTGCTGCTGGTGCCACGCGGCACAGGAGAACGGCTGCTTTAACCGGACATAACGACCACCAGCGAAAGGCCGAGATGGAGCACATTGGTAAGCAATCGTCGGGCTTCACCCGGTTCGCCAGCGCCACCGCACACTACAGCGGCCGGCCGTTCACATTTGTCGCCGCCGTGTTCGTCCTTGTCGTCTGGGCGGCGACGGGGCCGTTTTTTCATTTCGGCGACACATGGCAGCTCGTCATCAACACCGGCACCACCATCGTGACGTTTCTGATGGTGTTCCTGATCCAGAACACCCAGAACCGCGACTCCGAAGCCATCCACATCAAGCTCGACGAGTTGATCTGCACGATCGAAAAAGCCAACAAAGCACTGCTGGACATCGAGAAGCTGGATGAAGTCGAACTCGACCGGATGCGCGACGACTTCGCCCGTGTCGCGGAGCAGGCGCGAAACGAAATGCGGGACAAGACTTAGGGCTGTGGCGATCGGCACGGGCGTCGGCGTACCTAGACCTGCGGCACCCAAAAAAAAAGCGCCGGAAACGCCGCCGCCTTAGTTGACGCTCGGGTCGTCCGGAATGCGGTCGGGCGGCAGGTACTTGCTCAGGTGCGCCCGTGAGAACAGGCGAGCCCACAGGTTGTCCTCTTCGGAAAACACCTGGGCCGCGGTCGCGTCGCAGACGACCCACGAGCCTTCTTCCAGCTCATTTTCGAGTTGGTTCGGCGACCAGCCGCTGTAGGTGCCGAAGAACTTGATCGGCTGCGCTTGTGACAGCAGCAGGGCCTCGATGGCGTCGCGGTCGGTGGTGACGAACACGTCGTCCAGCGGCGCATCACCGCCGATGGCGGGGTCGGCGTGCAGGACGAACACGGGCCCTTGGCAGGGGCCGCCGGAGTAGACGGCGGCGTCGACGTTCGCGGCCACTTCGATCGCGTCACCGAGCGCCGCGCCGACGGTCACCGGCATGGGGCGGTTGACGATCAGGCCGAACGCGCCGTCGTCGTCGTGGCGGACGATCAGCACGGCCGCCTTGGCGAAGTTGGGGTCCAGCATCGTTTTGGACGCCAGGAGGAACTTTCCCACAAGCGGTATCATCACCGTCGATTGAACGCACGCCGCGCTCGCCGATCAAGCGGCGGCCGGCAGGATTTGCGGGCGGGCGGCGTGGCACCATTTGCAACCGCAGCCGATAACGCCGGCGACGCCCGGGCCCGCCATCGTGTGGCTCGGCTCGTGGCGGGGCGTGATGGGGCAGTGTTCAGTCGGGTCTTTGGCCTTGGCGCGGGTGGGGCAGCCGCAGCCGTCGACGGCCGGGTCGCGGACGATGCGGCGCATCAGCGGCTGGCCGCAGTAGGAGACGCCGCATTTGACGACGCGCAGCGGGCAGCGTTCGCAGATTTCCGCCCGCACCGCCCAGTCCGCCGCTTCCGCCGCCATCCCCACGCCGCGCAATTTCGCCGTCGCGGCCTTGCCGGCGGCTCGGGCCAGGGTGAACAGCAACTTCGTGGGGCTGGTGGCGGGCATGGGTTCTTTATCGGACGTCAACGCAATCCGACTGCAATTCCCTTCGCCGAAAACCCGAGGCACGGCCCGCTTCAGGGGGCCTGTCTGTGAGCGACTCGGACCTGAACAGGCCCGCTGAAGCGGGCCGTGCCTCGGGACGCACCAAAGTTTCCCGGCATGTCGCCTCCCGTGGACTTACTATGAATGAACATGGCTCGCGCGGACTTGAATTGGCGGCTCGGCACAATGGGCTTTTCCTACAAGGACTGGCGCGGCGCGTTCTACCCG
>DASVSC010000068.1:0-25435 GCA_036388295.1 Tepidisphaeraceae bacterium
CGGCGGCGACGCAGCAGGGCCGTGCCGGCCAAGGCCAGGGCAGTCAGGCTGGCGGGCTCGGGGACGGCGGGCGTCGTGGCGAACGGCGTGAGCATGATGTTGTTCAGCGAGATGTCGCCGGAGCCGGGGTTCATCAGCACCCGGATGCTGGTGATGCCTTGGGGCAGGGTGAGCAGAATGCCGGCGGTATTGGTGTACTTGCCCTGCGACAACAGGCCGCTGAAGTCGGCGAGGACGGCGCCGCCGAGCTGCAGTTCGAACGAGGCGGGGTTCGTGCCGTAGGTCTGGAACGCGGCCGTGAGGGTGAAGTCGCCGCCTTCGGGGATGTTGATGAGGTAGCTCGTCCAGCCGGTCTGCTTCAAGCCAAGGCCACCCTCGTACGGATTGCCGCCGGTGTCGCGGAGGGTGAAGTTGCCGCCGCGAATGGTGGTGGCGGCCGTGTGCGAGACGGGCGTGCCGATGGAGAAGTCGCGCGTGGCTTCGGTGTTGGTCAGTTCTTCGAGGCCGTTCAGCTTGGGCGTGTCGGTCTCGAACTTGTCGTTCGTGAAGCCGAACTTGTATTGGTCGGTGGCGAAGTAATAAACGAGCAGGTCGCCGCCCTGGTTGGTCCAGGTGTTGTGGTTCTTGACGACCAGTTGCTTCAGCCGCGCGTCGGCCAGGGCGCCCAGTTTGGCGGCCATGCTTTCGGGGGTTTCCCGGCTGGTGCCGGGGTCAAGGCTCAGGCCGCCCTCGTACGCCACGCGCTTGATGCCGAACGTGGTGGTGTAGGCGACGTCCCTGACGATCTTCTTCGTGCGGTCGGCGCTCTGCACCATCGGTTCGGTGACGATTTTGTCGACCGTGAGCTCGGGGATCGGGCTGGTGGGCGAGTAGTACATCGCCGAGCCGCCGCCGTAGATGTAGCTGCTGATCGGCTTGGGGTTGCTGACGAAGTTTCCCTTGGCGTTGTTGAAGTAGCCGTCGAGGACGGTGACGGCCTGGTTGGCGGTGTCGTTGCCGTTGCCGTACTGCCAGGCCAGGATCGGCCGCACGGTGTCGAGCATGGCCGAGTCGCCGAAGACGTTGGAGAACGTGTCGGCGATCTCCTTCGTGCGCAGGGCGTTGTAGCGCTCGGTGAGGTAATACTCGTTCGTGGTCGGCACGACGCTCATCGGCCCGACCGTGCCGGCCTCGGAGGCGACTTCCGCCTTGGCCAGGTCACGAATGTGGCCGAACTGCAGGAAGCTGGTGTTCCACGTCTCGTTCGAATACTCGACGTACACTTTCAGGTTCGGGTTCAGCGGCTTGAAGACCGGGTTCTTCTGCGGGCCGGTGTACGGGTTGACGCCGTCGGAGCCGTACTTGATCAGCTGCGCCATTTTGGTGACGTAGTCGTCGTCGGCCATGGCGGGGACGTTGATCCAGATGTCCCGGCCGGCCTCGTTGCCCAGCTGCACGGCCAGTTCCAGCGGGCCGCCACGGCCCCGGCTGCTGCGGGCCATGGTGGGGTTGAGCTTAACGTCCGTCGGCTTGACGCGTTCGGTCCAGCTTTTCTGGGTGTTGTTGTTGATGGCCAGGTAGTCCATGAACCGCAGGACGCCGACCTTCTGGGCGATCGTCTTGGTCTGGTTCGTGAACATGGTGTCGAACGAGTACGGCGTGCTGCCGCCGCCCGTCGTGGGGCGCATCACCTGAATGTTCGTGACACCCGTGTTCGTCGGGCTCGACAAATCGCGACGGGTGTTAATGAAGCGGACGTCGGTCAGGTCGACGTCGTTCTTGGTCTGCAGCAGGGCGGTGGTGGTGTTCGTGAGCGGGTCGTACGTCTGGTTCAGCACCTTGCCGTCGCCGCCGGTCTGGCCGAGCAGGATGGACGCGGTGCCGTTGAACTTGACCGCATAGGTGCCGTCGGCGTGCTTCAGCGTGCCGGGGTCGCCGAGGAAGTACCAGGCGTCGCTCTTGGCCCAGCCGTTGGCGTCCAAGGCGGCGTCATTGGCATGGTAAGGCGAACTAATCGAGTTCACGGTGCGGTACGTCCGCATCACGTCGGCGAGCAACGGGGTGTTGTCACTATCATAAAGATAGTTGACGTTCAGCCCGGTTTCGTTCGCGCCGCCGAACGCGCTGGCGGTGCAAAGCAGTGCGACGAGTCCTGATCCATTGACACAACGGCTCATTGAATCACCTGTTACGCTGACATTTATCGGATTCTGCCAACCGCCCTGATGGGCAGTCACCCTTTTTCGGCAGGGCCCGCGAGGTCGATCCAAGTTAAATACTCGGCCGCGAGTTTCAAGCATAGATTTAATTTTTTTCATGACAAGCGGACTTGAACGCATAGCCGGTATTGCACCGTCTTGGCGGCGCGGAATCCCACTTAATCGTCACAAAAATCAACCTTATGTCCCGTTAGAATATTAAAATGAAGAGTGTTATCAGACGTACGCTGTGGCCGCTCCGACTCTTGTTGTATTTAGCCACAAGCGTTTCGGCCCAAGCCGCTGAACGGGAACCGGCACCGGTTCTGATTCACTTGCCGGGCATTGCCGGCGAGCTGCCGATTGACCGCGAATTGGTCGCCGGCTTGGTCGCCGGCGGCGTGGCGTCCGATGCCACAATTATCGACTGGACCGGCCCCGACCGTGGCGTGCCGGCACTGAGAAACGTCGCCCGTCACGAAGCGCAATCCCGATTACTCGCCGACCGCATCGTCGCTTTGCACAACAAAGACCCACGCACGCCGATCACCCTCGTCGGCCACAGCGGCGGAACGGGCGTCGCCGTGAATGCGCTCGAACGCCTGCCCGAGGGCGTGCACGTTCGGACGCTGGTCCTGCTGGCCTCGGCCTTGTCGCCCGAGTACGACCTGAGCGCCGCCCTCCGCCACGTCGACGGCCACGCCTACTCCCTGCACAGCCGTTTCGACGACTGGGTGCTCGGCCACGGCACGAAAGCCTTCGGCACGTACGACCGCGTCTACACCGAAGCCGCCGGCAAGGTCGGCTTCACCGCACCGCCCACCGCCGACCCCGCGGCCTACGCCAAGCTGACGCAATTCCCGTACGACCCCGCCTGGACCCGCCACGGCAACGGCGGCGACCACGTCGGCCCGACGAACCGTCGGTTCGCCCGTGATGTGCTGGCCGAACTGATCCAAGGCCGGCCGCCATCGACCACCCGTCCGACGGACACGCCCGAAACGCCATAGCGTGTGCATTGTTCGAAGCAGCGTCTGGGTGGCACTTTTGAGTACAAACTGTGCCACTCGACTAATCGTGGCTGCGACGCCTGCGTCGCCTTGCTTAATCATGGCGCGAATGGACGGAATACCTCGTAAGGCCCGACAGCAGTCCAGTAAGGCAATGCTAGCGTCGCAGCTATAATGCCTTAAAAGCTGCTCTAGGACAGTAAGGGTGTTGTGTTGACCCTGCGGCGCTTGATGCGCATGACTTACCACTCATCTTCGCGAGGAGTTTGGCTCGCGTGCCGTAAGACGCTCGCCCAACTGTTTGACCCACAAAGAAGTGGTGACGTCACGGCCGCAACTTGAGCGGAGGGACGCCATTCGTGAAGTCGTCCTGAAGGTTCCAGTATTTTACTCGGTCCGGGCCACCCGGCCCGGCGTCTAAACGCTCGACATGAGCGTCGCCGAACATCACGTTCGCACTTCCGTCAGTAGCGTCGGGCGGCCACTCGAACGCGAGGATTTGGTCGGCTCCGACTGTGTTCTCATTCAGCCCCGCCGCGGCGTAAATGTACGAGCAATGCCGCTGCCCTGGATCGGCAATCGCTTCGGCAATCTCGCGCGTGGTCGGGCCAGTCGCGCGGTCGATCATTGGACGATGGGAATAGCAAACAAAAACGTCCGACGTGAGGAGATCCGCTTCGACCAGTTGAAGCCAACTTTGCGGAAACGCACCGGCATGATCGCTCGCGTACATTTTCATCGCCAAGGCGATCTGACTAAGGTTCGAACGGCATCGTTGCCAAGGCGCATGGGTTCGCGGCCGGATGAGCGTCGGGCTAAGCAGCAGACGAGCAACGAGCAGCACCGTAAGCATGCCACCGATGATCCACCATCGCCGTCGCCGTCGGGACGCCGAAGGCGTCGCGTAATCCAGCGGCGTCTCGTTCATAGCCGCGCCTCGCCATCTCCCCACCCCGGCCCGGCGACGCTGCCGGCTTCGATGTGCAGTTCGTCCCGGCGATTGATTTTCGCCACCCGACCGTCGCTGACCCAGATGATGCGGTCGCTGACGGCCAGCATTTTGTGGTCATGCGTGGCGCTGATGACCGTGACGCCACGCTCTTCGTTCAGGCCACGCAGCAGTTCGATGATCAGCTTGCCGGTGTTCAGGTCGAGGTTACCAGTCGGCTCGTCGGCCAGGATGATCGTCGGGTCATTGGCGAAGGCCCGGGCGATGGCCACGCGCTGCTGCTGGCCGCCGGACATTTCCGTCGGCTTGTTCTTCCAGCGATGGCCGAGTTCCACGCGCTTCAGGATCTCCATCCCCTTGTCCTGCGCGTCGGCGGTCGTCATGCCGGCGAAGACCATCGGCAGCGTCACGTTCTCCAACGCCGTCATCACCGGGATCAGGTTAAACGTCTGAAAGATGTACCCAATCTTCCGGCAGCGCATCCACGCCAGCTCGTACGCGTCGAGCTGGGCGATGTCGACTTCGTCAATGTAGACCTTGCCCTCGGTCGGCTTGTCGAGCCCGCCGATCATGTTGAAGAACGTGCTCTTGCCGCTGCCGCTGGGGCCCATGATGGAGATGTACTCGCCGCGCGTGATCTCCACCGTGACGCCCTTGAGGGCCTGCACGGTTTCGGTGCCCATCTTGTACTCGCGCTTCACGTCGATGGTCCGCACGGCGTATTCGGCGAGTTCGGCCCCGGCGGCCCCAGCGGGTTGAAACGGAGCGGGACCGGGCGTGGCGTCCATACGGCGGCAGTCTACCCGAAATGGAAGCGCCGACGAGAACCGCTCCGGCGGCGACCGGCGCAGCCGCCCGGGCCGGTCCACGGCAGCGGGTGGTTATCCCGCACGGCTAGCCGTCGCACGTTTGCGCTCCTGCGCGCGTTTACGTTCCCGGTTGTTCAACTGCCGCTTCAGCCGCTCGAACCTAACCAAGTTTTTTGGCAACGCGGTTTGACCGAATATCCAGCAAGTATTGAACGTATGTGCAAAACGCGGACTTTCGAGAGCCGCGCGACGGACGCGCGGAAAGATCAGATCGAAATGATATTCCAATAGATGCTCGAGCACACAACAGCCCACGGCAACTCGTACGTCGACATGCGCGTTTTTGCCCCACCGAAGCACGAATTCCCAGACTGCCTCAGGCTCGGTCTCAACGAAGGTGCCGATGTCAAAGATTGCCTTCCAACGCGGGTTATTCTTGCCGTCCGTCGTGAGCTTCCCCGGTAACTTTGACTCGGCACGAACGATTGCTCGTCGGACGGCAGGTTCGTGCGGCATCACGCAAATCCGTTAAGTGGCCGGGGCCGCCTGGAAAACCGACTGGCCGCATAACCTGAGCGACCCCGACGCCGGGGCCGTTCCGCTGCAGCGGGTGGTTATGCCTCGTCAGCCGCCAAGCCGTACTCGGACAGGTAAATCTCCATGTTGCACTCGAGGCACATGCGAAACAACTCAAGACTGAGAGGCGGCCCGCCACCCAACGCGTCGGGCCGATGAGTAAACCCGATGTCTGCGACCCACTCGTGCTCACGATCCAATTCGGCACGATGGTCCTTCAGCCAAGTCTCAAGCGCTTCGACCTGTGGCCGGAGATGCCACGCCGTTGACACCTCGAGGAGGTTCTCGAAGCGATTGCCGACGACTTTTCGGATGACTGTGCTCAACGGGAAAACACCAAAGCCATGACGCAAAACCGTTCAGTGGCCGGGGCCGGCCGGTGGACACGAAGGCCGCATGGCCTGAGCGACCCCGACGCCGAGGCCGTCCCGCTGCAGCGGGTGGTCATCTGCTGGCAGAGCCGCCCTCGTTGGACTGTCTCAAGATTCTAAACGTGTTGCCAATCGAAGAGAACACGAAGTAACCGCAGTGTTCCGTGAAAACCGCAACTATCTGGCGCTTCCGATCTCGAATCAGGAACGCGTGTTGAAAATGAGCGTAAGAACCATCGTCAAACTGAATGAGGACGGATTGCCCGCTTGGAAAATCTCCAGCACCGATACCGAGGTCCGCGTTGCCTCCGTTCGACCGAAGGTGTTCGTCGACATGTTGTTCGAACCCTTTCGGGATCGGCCAAGGTCCCATCGTGCTTTCCTTCAGCGGCTAACCTACTGATGTTCAATGGCCGGCACCGCGCCGACCGACTCTCGACTTTACCAAAACGCTCGACGCGGGGCCGGTCCACTGCAGCGTTTGGCTATGCCGCCGCCGCTACGCCTCGTCCTCCGGCACCTCCACGAAGTTCTCGGTGTGATAGCCCGAGTAGATTTGACCGGTCCGGTGGTCAGCAACCACGCAGTGCCCGGGCATGTTCGGGATGTCACCGAAGAACAAATATACCCCGTCGCGGGTGAACGGGTACTTGCTGTGATACTCCGCTGGCACGTCGTCGAAGCGAAAACGCACGAGACTATACTGCCTCGGCATCGTAGCAGATCGAGGGCGTTTCTTCGGCGGTATAACTCTCATGATGCCCCGTCCTGACCTAACGACCGGCTACACCCTGGACACCTGCCGTTACCATCGAGCGACATGGCCGGGAACATCTCCTCAAACCGAGCCTTCGGAACCGACGCGGGCGCCTGGGGCTTACGGCCGTACATTTGGCATGCGGCGCACTGCACGATCCACTTCCGACATCACGGGTCGGCTAAGAACCATTCGAGGGTTCGCGTCTCGGTTCGCATAGGGCATAACGCAAAATCGTTCAGTGGCCGGGGCCGGCCGGTGGACCCTCTGGCCTGCACGACCCCGACGCCGGGGCCGGTCCGCTGCACCGGGTGGTTATCTGCCCGCCGATCAGCCGTCATCTTCGATGCCGTGGTGCCACCGCCAATGCCGGATCAGAATGCTATATAAACCGTCTGAAAACGAGGGCAACTTGTCATCGACTTCTTCTGATTCTTGCAAGACACAGTACCCAAACGGCCAAGCACGATTGCCAACATTAACTTGAAGATAGCCACAACTGCCATTCGTACCTATCTGAAGCAGATCGAGCAGCGGAACACCCAACTGGTTCATAGCGGCCGCAGTGAAACGTGCCGGGTCTGGATTCTCCTGCCCGCGCGAGATGTAATAACGTCTGTGTGCTTCATCGGACGCCCACTCCACACTACCAAGCAGCATCCACATTGGTCCTGGACACGCCGCGATCATATCGTCGGGCGAGTAGATGTCGCCGCCAAATTCGGTGAATGAACCACGTCCGAAGGCCATAAGAAACTGGCGAAGGTCATTTGGTAGTCGGCGGTTTAACGTCGCTTCCAAGGAAACAATCTCGGCTTCCGACACTTGTTGAAAGTCCTGCCAGTAATCGGTGCTGATCTGATCGGTTAGTCGCCGTACGGCGGTTGTCCACGTCGGATGGCCGATCGCGAACTTTTCGGGCGGTGCGGGAACCATAGGTCAGATAACGCAAAACCGTTCAGTGGCCGGGGCCGGTCGGACAACTTTCTGGCCTGAGCGGCCCCGACGCCGGGCCGGTCCACTGCAGCGGGTGGTCATCGGCCCTCTGCCGGGAATTGCTCAAGCTCTTGGACGAGCTTCTGCACCGCCGCGGTGGCTGACTTCCGAAACCAGAGATTAAGATGCAGGGGCGGTTGGCCAGACGGCTCAAACTCAAACCCCGGATTTCCCTCGGCATGCAGTATATCTATGTTTTGCCTAGCCCATCTTTTCCAGTGGCGATTTGCGGGTCCGCTGCTCGCCACATTCGGAAAGACCAAGTCCGCGTGCTCCAACTCACCTGCTGCGACGAGTGCCGCGAGGTTCACAGCGGGGTCAGGCGGCGGCGTTGCCATCATGAAGCCCGTTTTGGAATCAACCTTGTAATTAGAAGGATTTAAGATGAACGCGCGATAAGCTTCCACCGCCTTCCAATCATTCTCCGTGTTATGTCCGGTTTCTTGAGTCGAATCTAAAAGCGCGTACGATAGCACACCTGCGAGAAATGCGAAGACTGCGATGATGATTGTACGTAATGTCATGGGCGGCATAACGCGAATCCGTTCAGTGGCCGGGGCCGGCCAAGAGACTTTCTGGACTGAGCAACCCCGACGCCGGGTCCGTTCTACTGAAGCGGGTGGTTATGCTTCAGCCGAGCGGGCCTGACGCACACCCGACCATACTAACGCGCCTAAGCTGCCAACCAATGACAAGTCCCCGAGCAGATCGGTCGGAACACGGGGATCGAACGACCACATCCAAATGACCGTTCCGAGAACACCGCTGACGCTGAACGCTGCACTTAGGCGGGGCGACGCGCCGGCAGCATTCAGAACAAAGGCGAAGAGACAAACGGCTACACAAAGCAGATAAGTTAATGCGGCCGCGATCAAAACCCGCATCGGTGGAAACGAAAATCCAGCGCCGATCTGTGCGAGCACGTTAAACCCCTGAAGCATAACGCAACGCCGTTCAATGGCCGGGGCCGGCCGGGAACGCTTACCGGCCTGAGCGGCTCCGACGCCGGGGCCGGTCCACTGCAGCGGGTGGTTATCTGGCCACCCACCACGACGCCACAACGACATATGCCGGCAGGACGCTCACAGCGGCTGCAGGAAGAATGAGCACTCGAAACCAGTCTTGCTCCGGGGGCAGCAAGCCGCGCATCTTTAATGGAACGAGAACGGCATATGCGATCAAGCTCCCGATGACGGTGTATGTCAAAAGTCGCCATTTCATGAAGTGCTTACCCTGGCCAGATAACGCAAATCCGTTCAGTGGCCGGGGCCGGCCGGAAGACTCTACTGGCCTGCACGACCCCGACGCCGGGGCCGGTCCACTGCAGCGGGTGGTTATGCCGCGCCCTGTCGTCGGTGCCGGTGTAGAGTAAAAAAGGCCAGCGCTAATGACACGGCAATCAGTCCTGATGGCTCCGGCACGACTTCGACTATACCGCGTGCTCCCTGTGCGTCAGAAAATGTGAGCCATTGGCGTGTCTGATCAGTGAGCAATGCGACATAATTTGCGGTCGAACTGCTTGCCGGCTGGCCAGGGTACCAGTTGCGGTATGAAGACGGGTCCACCGAGGACCAGACGAACGCGTCAGGCGTCGCGGTGTCGTTCAATCCGATCCAATAGAGACTGTTGAATCGACCGAACGTGTCGGCGACCCATTTGTTCTCTGACGCATCATTAATGGTTACCAGGTGACCGCCAAGCGACTGCGCTTCTGCTTCGGACGAGGTCCATGATTGTCCGAATGAGAGTTCATAGTAAGTGTGTCCGTTATCGGGATTTGTAACCGGGCCGGACGTGACCGCACCGTTCGCGCATGTCGTGATGGTGAGCAGTAATGTGCCAAATAAACAGGAGCGCATGATTTCCTTTCCAAAGTCAAAGGCACCGTCACGCGTTGGTGCCTGAACGCACAACATACACCATTGTTTGCGGCATAACTACCATTCTACTGCGTACCGGCAAGATGTCGCAAAACGGCGCCTTGCCTTTGGCATACGCGTAAACTCGACGCTAATTGCCAGAGTAGAACACGTCAATGTTGGGCTGGGGTTCGGAAAATGTTCGGGATTGTGGCGGATTTTGGCCGACGGCGGCGGCGGGGGTTGGTACGGTGTCGGATGCCCGTCGCGACGGCGGAATCGGTGGGGCCAATCTGGTCTCTGCTGCGGTCGCAGGGCCTGTTCCGGGAGGCACCATGTCGGACGAGATCACCACGGCGCAAACGAACGCAATGACGGGCGAACTGACGGCGGCGGCGAACGAAGCGGTCGGGCCGAGCGGCCGGGCGGGCAATGCCTGGCAGCACGGGATGTACGCGCGGCGGATCGCGGTCGGCGACGAACAGACCGAGGCGTTTGAAACGCTGCGCGCGGCGCTGGGCGAGCAGTACCGGCCGCGCAGCGTGACGGCGTGGATGCTGGTCGACCGGCTGGCCCGGCTGCAGTGGAAGCTGATGCGGGCCGAGGAATCGGAGCTGCACATGATCCGGTACGCGCAGACGAGCTACCGGTCGTTTCACGACAACAATTACGGGCAGCGGCCGCGCGAACTGCCGGTCGACGAAGCGGTCGCCAGCGACCTGAAGGACGACCGGTCCGGCCTGGCTAAACTGCAATTGTTTCAGATGCGATTGGAGCGGTCGATTCACCGGACGATCGGGCTGCTGCGGACGCTGCGTAAGTCGCATGGCGGACAGGGCAAGGGCCGTACGGCCGCGGCGCGTGGAAAATAGGCCCAAGCGTCGGCCGGAGCGGGGGATAAGCGGCGCTGCGCGAAATCAAACGGCCGAAACAAGATCGCCGGAGTTTTGAGGACTTATGGACGACACCCGTTTCGGCAACTTGTGGGCGCGATTCGCGTATCGGTCTGGCCGTTCACGCCTCGACGCGCATCGCCGCGATCGGTTCCATGCGGGCGGCCTGCAGGGCGGGGAGGATCGCGCCGCCGACGCTGAGGAGCATGCCGACGACGAGCGTGACCGTGACGTTCCAGCCGACTTCGGGCCAGAGCACGTGATAGAACGTCGCGGGGCCGTACGTGAGGCCGGCCATGCCGAAACTGACGAGCAGGCCGACGGCGATGCCGAGGGTCGTGCCGACGGCGCCTTGGAACAGGCTTTCGAGCAGGAACAGCTTGACGATAAAGCTGTCGAGCGCGCCGAGGCATTTCATCGTGCCGATCTCGCGGAAGCGTTCGGTGACGCTCATCAGCATGGCGTTGAGAATGCCGACGAACGCGACAAGCAGGGCCAGGCCGATGACCCAGCGGGTCTGGATGCGGTTGGCGGCGATGTCGGCGGGTTCGGTCGGCACGCCGTGGCCGGCCATGGCGGCCTTGAGGTCTTCGGGCCGGTTCAGGCTGGCGCGGATCGTTTTGCGTGTCCGGGCCAGGTCCAGCAGCCGGCGTACGTCGGGCAGCTTTTCCGGATTCGCCGTCAGCAGTTTGTTGAGGTCGCCCGCGGGCAGGGGCAGCGTGCCGACGCGGTTGCGGAGGGTGTCCCAGTCGTCGCCGAGCGTGTCCTTGGCGGAAAACGCCCGCGCGCCGGCCGGGGCTTTGGCGTTGTCGGCGTCGTAGCGCAGCAGGCTGACGCCGGCGCTGAAGTCGGTGTCGGCCTGGTCGCGCTGACGCTTCAGGTCGGCGAACGCCTGGCTCTGCGGCCATTCGCGCGTCCAGGCCCGCATGCCGTCGATAATGGTTTCGGTCGTCAGGATCGAACAGAGGAACGCCAGGGCCAGCACGATGGCGCTCGTGACCAGCATGCTGCGCGACAAGCGCTGCCGGATGGATTTCCAGCTGATTTCGATCGCCTTGCTGAGCGGCAGGCTGATCTGGCGGGTGGGCGTGGGAGGTGGCATCGGCTTCGACGGCTAGTGGCTAGTGGCTAGTAGCTGGTGGCTAGTAGCTCGGAGAAATACGGAGGACGCTATGACTTATTGTCTTCAGCCATCGGCTACTAGCCACCAGCTACTAGTCCTTCTCCGTCGGCACGCCGACGAGGCCTTTCTTCATCAGCGTCTGCAGGAACAGCAGCGTCGGCACCTGCGCTTCGCGCAGGTTCAGATTATACTGCTTGGCCAGGCGGTTGATGATCTGCTCCACGCTGGTTTTTCCGTCCACATGGTCCCAGACGAACACGCCGATGGCGTCGAACTCGAAGGTTTTGGTCGTGCCGGTCGGCAACTTGAACAGCCACTTCGCCTTGTCCGGCGGCCGCAGCGAAACGGTCAGCGTGCCGCCGCCGTCGGGCTTCGGCTGCATGGCGGCGTCGACCAATCGAACGGGCTTGGCGGCCAGCGCCTGCTCGTTCGTCAGCGTCGGCTTTTTGGACCGGCCGATCATGGCGTCTCCTCCCCGTCCGGTATCGCATGCCAGCCGACGTGGCTGAGTCGTTCGCGCAGCATCGGCTCGTCGGCGGATTGACCGATGACGATGCGGTCGCGGCGCGGGTCGTGGAAGGCAAGGACGGTTTGCTCGGCCGCGATGGTCCGCAGCCAGAACAGGCGGCGTTTGCGACGGAGGACTCCGCGCAATCCGTCCAAGCGTCGGCCGTCGACGTCCAGCGACGTCGGCTCCGGCCGGTCGATCGGGTGGTACAGCCGGCGCGTGGCGGCCGGCAGGCGCGTGAGCCATTCGGACAACGGTTGACGCGCCAGGGCAAGGCTGGCGGGGCCGACCTGGCGGAGGAGGGTGAGGTTCCGCTTCGTATCCGCCAGTCCGACGGACAGGTCGCCCGCATTGAAGCGATACCACTGCACGGCGACGTTCGCCGGCGTCACGAAACTGAGGTCGAACACCGCCCACCGGCGGGCCGCGTCTACAGACGTGTCCGTGAGTGAGGGTAGAAGAACGTCGGCGAACAGCGTGTCGCGCTTGGCCGCGTGATGGACGATTTGCAGCAGCCGGTTGCTGCGCCGACTGTGACCGACCCAGACGTCGCGGCCGGGGGGAGACGGGTCATGATACAAACGCGAGACGGACCATTCATCGGCGTCGGGCATGGCGTAATCAATCGCCTCGGCGGCGGCGAGCTTGCCGACTTCGTCGACCAGCGCCCGCTCGGCCCAGGCGGCCGGGTCGCCGCGACGCCCGGCTAATTTCCAGCGCAGGCCCAGCCGGGCCGAATGCAGGTCGGCCAGCAGGAGCGAGCCGTCGTCACTGTCACCGTCGACTTTCACCGGGTTCCACGACGCCGGCACCGACAACGTCCAGCCCTGCCAGGCGAGCAGTTGAGGGCGGCTTCGGATGAGTCGGTCGGTGTGAGTCATTAGTACGGGCTCTGAAAAACGCTTTTGCTAATGAACACCAGCCCCAGGCTCAGCATCATCACGAGGCCGGTGCCACAGGCGTAGCCGGCATAGAAGACGATGATGTACTGCTTCCACATTTCGCCGAAGCGTTTCGCGAAATAATACCGGCCGAGCAGGGCGCCGAGGAACTGCGGGATAATGACGTGCGGTGCGGCCTGGTCCAGGCCGCGGATCAGGCCGTAGACCAGAAGGATTGGCAGGGCGAAGAACCGCAGGACGCCGAACAAGCCGACGGCGATGACGAAGCCGATCGTCAGGTACGACAAGTGAAACGCCTCGGCGAACGGCCCGTGGCTGCCGCCGGGCAGGGTGGCGCTCATCATCAGGCCGCTGCGGTAGGCGATCGCTTCCCACATCACTTCGGTGTACGGGAAACTCTGGCTGGGCACGGGGGCGATGTTCCAGATGAACTGGCTGAAGATCACGGTGCTGACGAACGCGATCGGCAGGATGAACAGCTCGGCCTTGAGCATGGAACTGATCTTCGTGCCGGTCAGTTCGGTCTTGCGGAAGTAGAGCGTGGTGGAGCCGTAATTGTTGGCCGGGAAGGGGGCGAACCAAATGGCCGCGCCTTGGTAGCCGGTGAGGATGAACGTGGCCTCGCGGACGAACGGCACGTTGACCGAGTTGCCGATAATGCCTTCCATGCGGGCCGACACGTAGCTGATGATCGGCGTGTAGATGAAGCCGTAGAACACGAACACGCCGAGCAGGGTCCAGGTGACGGGGCTGGTGCCGGTCGGGTCCTGCAGGTGGGCGTGGCGCAGCAGCAGGTAGGCCGTGAGAATGGTCACCGCCATGGTGACGACGTAAATCAGCGCGGCGGCCCAAAGGTGAATGTCACCGCGGCCGGCGGGCGGCTTCAGCCGTGCGAGAAACGATTCGCGTACTTGCCCGGTGCGATTGCCTTCGATTCTGGCTTCACGAATGCTTGCGAACACCTGGTAGAACCCGATGAACGCGATGGCCAGCGTCAGGCCGAGGCCGAAGCTGAAATAGAAGTCGAGCGTGTTGCTGTTGAGGGTGCGAATGGCCCCGATATCAGGCGACCAGTTTTTCAGAATGCCGGCGTGGTAAAGGATCGGGTTGGCGATCACGCCCAGCACCAGGCCGATGAAGCTGCCGACCATTGCCCAGAAGGGCAGCACCATGCCGAGGATCAGCAGGCCCAGGTCGAACGACAGCATCATCGGCGTGGCCGGCAGAAACGCCTGCACGTTCTTGGACAAATCCTTGAACGGGACTGGAAAAATGAAGATCTGTTCCGGCAGGAACGACCCGCTGACGGCGGGCAGGGCAAGGTAGACCACGCCGAACGCCATGCCCAGGACCGCGCCGAAGCTGAAGACGCGCCATCGCCACGTTTCCTGCCCGCTGCTGGCGTCGGCGAGCGCCGTTATGCCCGCCGCCCCGACGGGGGCCATTGGGAAAGGGAGCTTCTCGACGTCGCTGGTGACGCGGTAGAGGATGTAACCGAGCCCGAAGTTATCGAGCCGGCCCAGCACCATCGACAGCGCGACCAGGGCGATCGGCACGTACCAGGCCGGGTTGAAGAAGCTGCGGCTGCCCAGCACGTCCGGCGAATTGGGTGCGTACCACGCCGGGATTTTGTCGGCGATGCCGAACGCCCGCATCTGGTCGGATTGAACGAGGAACTGTTGCCACAGCAGCCCCTGCCCCGGCCCGCTGTGCACGAGCGTCGCGCCGGCCATGTAGTAGAGGATGTAGATTTCCGGCCGCGACAGCTGCGTGAAGCTGCGGCGGGCGACTTCCATGAACAGGATGATCGTCACCCACTGCGCGGCCGGCCCGATGTCCGAGCCCGTCACCAGCTGCATGTACATGCTGGCCGGCGTCATCACCAGCCCAACAAACAGGCCGCCAAGAATGGCCTTGAGTCCGAATGCGTCCACCCACGTGCCGGGCGGCTTCATCAGGTCGCGGAACTCCTGCAGCTCTTTGTCGACGGTCATGTGCGCAAGTTCCCAGCAGAGCAGAGTTCACCACAGAGATACGGAGGCACAGAGAAGACAATGACAAAGCTTCCTTCTCCGCGCCTCCGTGTCTCTGTGGTGACTGTTGTCTTCATTCGGTGCTCAGGCGAAACGGGTTTCTTCGGTGTGACCCGTAGTCGGGATTTCGGCGAACAGGTCATGGCTTTGCTCGACGTATTCCTTCATGCGCTGCGGGCTGAGGCTGCGCCACTGCAGGAACTGCTTGCGCAGTTCGGTGAGGAAGCTGCGGTTCATGCGCCACCAGCTGCCGTCGTCGCCGCTGAGGCGTTCGAGGACGACTTGCACGTCGTAGATCGTGTCGAACTCGCCGGGATGGATCAGCAGCAGCAGGTTCTGTCGGACGCCAAGATCGAAGGGCGTGAGCCAGATGACGGTCTTCAGGCCGCGCGTCGGACGGCCGTCGGGGCCGGTGCCGGCGAAGGCCTCGATTTTGCCGGCGCTGAACTTGCCGATGCTCCCCTCCTGGTGCGCCTCGAAATATTCAGCGACGTACCCGATCACGCCCTCTGCGGCGGTCTGATTAATCGTGAAGGGCAGGTCGGCGATGATCTGGTCGCCGACCGGATTCGGCACGCGCCAGCTGCGTTCGATGCTCGGTGCCGCAATCTTGCTCGCCAGCCGTGCCGGCACCAGGGCCGACAGCAGGACGATCAGCAGGATCAGGCCGAGCGTGAGCATCGCGCTGCTGCCGGAATAGTTCAGCGTGACATTACCGAGCCAGCCGAGCTTCAGCAGCGCCGTGCCGACGCCTTGTCCGATGATGTAGCCGAACACGCTGCCGATCAGGCCGTACGTCAGCGCCTCGGCGACGAACAACGCGCCGACGTGGAACGGGGCCAGGCCCAGCGACGTGTAGACGTGAATCTCCCGTCGCCGCTCGGCGATGGATCCCATCATCGTGTTGAAGATGATCAGGCCGCCGATGGCCAGCGGAATCACGACGTTGGACCCGCCGCCGATGCTGCTGAGGTTGCTGGCGCTGACGAGTTTCACGCCGTCGCTGTAGCCGGCAAAGGTCGCCAGGGCGAAGCGCTTGGTGATGTCGTCGACGACCGTCTTCACGGCCTCGTCCTTGTCGGCCGGCTTCGCGTCCGGCGGGGCGAGGCGCACGCCGATCGTGCGCAAGCTGGTGTTGTCCAACCCGCGGCTGACGGCGGCGGGAACGATGGCGAACTGCGTGCTCGACAGATGCTCGTACGACGCGCCGGCCTCGGCGGCGCTGCTGTCGGCGTCGAGGTCGAGCGTATCGGAATTGGTCTCCGACAGCTTCTTCCCGCTGGCGTCGAGCGCGCCGGTGGAATACTTCAGCGGGGCGATCGGTTCGCCGGACAGAATGCTCACCCGCTGGTCGAACGCGTTCGGATCGTAAAGCCCGCTCACCGTCAGCCGCCGGCCGGCCACGCTGAGCGTGTCGCCGAGTTTGACTTTGAGCTGGGCGGCCGTGGGAAGGGACAGGTAAACGACGTCCGTCGCGCCGTTTTCCAGCTTCTCAAAACTCGGCACGACGTCGCCGATGTGAGACAGCGTGCCTTCGCCGGGCGACAGGCCCAGGAGCGAGGCCAGACCCACCACGCGCGGGGCTTGGCCATCGACTGTGAACCCGCCGGCGACGAGGTTGACCTGGTCTTTCGGGTCACCGGCGTTGAGCGTCCACCAGCGTTCGACGAAGCGGTGTTCCGGGTACGCCGCCTGCAGGCCGCTCAGGGCCTCGCGCGGCATGTTGCGGAAGCCGCGTTGACGCAGCAGCAGGCCGCCGTACTGGCTGTCGATGCCTGTCGGCAGCGAGACGACGCCTTGGTACCGGCTGGCACTAGTGAAGCAGAGAACGGCGAACGTAATCAGCACGACCGTGATAGCAGTCAATGCGGTGCGGAACCTGCGCCGCCGCATGTTCGCGATGCCGAGCATAATCGCGCTCATCAGCACACTGGCGCTGGCGAGGCTGGTGCCGTGCGCCGCGCCGCGGCCGCTGCGCAGGTGCTTCAGTTCCGTGTCGAACTTCTGGTAGACGACGCCGATGACGACCACGCTCATCAGCAGGATCGCGAACGCCAGGATGATGATCAGCGGGCTGGAGCTGATCTTGAACGCCGGGTGGAACAGCCAGAGCGCCGCGGCCATGATCGCAAAAACGCACGTCGCCCCGGCGATCTGCTTGTAAATGCTCGGCGTGCCGACCAGCAGGCGTTCCATGCAAAAGCTAAACGGGACGGCCAGCAGCAGCAGGAAGATGGCGGCGTAGACGACGTCGTTGGCCATCTTTTGCGCCGCGTCGTACACGCGGGCCTCGTCGGCCCAGGCGCCGTTGGCGTCGCGCATCAGCTTCGGCGTGTCGTTCGCGCCGAACGCCGTCTCCGCCGAGCGGATTTGGTCGGCGGCGCTGCGGTGCATCGCGTCGATCAGGGTGCTGGTCACGCCCGCGCGGCGGTACTGCTCGATGCGGTCGTCGTTCAGCCGCCAGAAGTCGCGGGCCGTGGCCAGATTCAGCGGGCCGAGCGTGGCGAGCTGGTCGACGGTGAAGCCGTGGCCTTGCCCCTTCGTGCCGGTGTCGGCCTCGCCCGGCTGGGGCATGTTCAGCAGGATCACGCGGTTGCCGATGCGGCCGTAACGGAACAGCAGGTACATTCGGCTGCCCGGCTCGACCTGCGCCGCCATCATCTGGCCGACGGTCAGCACGTCGAACCGCTGCGGCTCGGCGTTGCGCCGGGCGTCGATCAGTTGCACCTCGCCCAGGCCCTGCAGGAACCGCGGGTCGTACAGGCCGGTGAGCGTGACCTCGCGGCAGTCGAAGACGACGCTCTTGATCGGGTTCAGCGTCTGGTCCAGGTTGACGATCGTCGGCAAGTCACCGCTCTGCTTGCCAAGATCGGCGCTAGCGGTGATTTCGCCGGTGGCGTCTTCGACGCGGTAGACCTTGGTCAGCAGTTGACGCAAATCGCCCAGCCGCGGCTGGCCGTCGAAGTAGTAACGGCCTTCGGCGTCGCAGTCGCGGACTTCAATTCTGCGAACGCCCAGCGTGTAAGGCATCCACCTGATGAGCGGGATTTTTCGATTCGCCCCGAGGTAGTAATAAGTCGCGAGAAACCCTTCGCGCGGCAAATCCGGCACCGGCCGGCCGCTGGCGGTGGAAACGACTTGGCCCTGGAAATCGTTCGTGTTGCGGCGGAACTCCGGCTGGCCGACGAACTTCGGGTCTTCCCACGCGTGGCGGACGAGCGTGGCGACGGCGTTCGCCTGTGGCAGGATCGCGTCGACGCTGAGCTTCGCCAGCGTGTCCAGCGGCGTGTCGCGACGCGGGCGCAAGTCTTCCAGCGTCGCCAGCGTCAGCCCGGGAACGCCCCAGGCCATGCTCATCTCGGCCGGCAGCCCGGCTGGGGCCGCCAGGTACGACGGCTGCGAACGGACGAGTTTAAACGGTTCGAAGTCGATCAGGGCGGCCAGCGGTTTGAACCAATCGACGCCGTTCCCTTTCTTCGCGGCGTCGGCCGTCCGTTCGAACCATTCGCGGTATTCCTGCACCTGGTTCGATTGCGTGTTGAACAGTTTGCCCCAAAAGATGGGGCCGGTGCGTACGCCGCCGTCGGACAAGTCGAGGCCAAGCATCAGCTCGATCAGACGGTCGTCGTTGTTGCGCGCGTTCGGGTTCTTCCCACGGCCGACGCGGGTGGCGAGCCATTCGTAGAGGTCAATGCGCCGGCTCAACTCTGCCTTGCGGGCGGCCAGTTGTTGCGACAAACCCGGCGCGCCATCGGTGCCGCCGATTCGTTCCAGCACGCGGGTCAGGTAATGCGGGGCGAGCGGGCCGTATTCGACAAGCTGGGCCGGGGTCGCGGTGAACGCGTACTTGAGCTGATTGAGTTTGATCTGCCGGTCCTGCAAATCACTCATTTGCCGCTTGGCCGCCGCGTCTTGTTGGTCGGCCGGCAGGACGCGCAGGCGGAACAGTTCGTCCTGCTCCAGCGATGCGTCGGTTTCGATGATCTTGGCAATGCGGTCGATCACGCCGCGATGGACGGCGACGGCCAGCTTTGTGGGATCGCCCGCGACCGAACGCGCGGCGGTCAGGTCGGCTTCAACGGCGCTGATCTGCGGCGTCAGATCGCGGTCGATCATCTCCCGCCATTTCGACGGCGCGTCGGCGAACGCCATCAACAACTGACGGGTGCCGAGCAGGTTGTAGGAGTCGGCCCCGGTGAAGCAGACCAGCACCGGCCGGCGGGGCGGGTGACGGGCGAAGTCGCGCAGCATCGCCAGCGCGACGGCCGGCTGCACCGCCTGGCCCGCGGCGTGGCTGAGGTCGGGCACCAGCCCGGTCGCGTCGAGCGGCGCGACCACGGCCAGAGCAGCCCATGGCTTTCCGGTGCCGGTCGCCGGCGGGTCTTTCGCGGCGACGTACGCGTACAGGTTCTTGGCGATCGTCCGTTTCCAGACCACGTCCGCCTTCAGCGTGGCATGGCCGGCGGGGCCCTTGCGCAGCGTGTCGGCGTCGGGCCCGTCGGGCAGGTAGAAGCGCGGGACGTTGACCGGAATTGCCACGTCGTTGCCGCGCATGCGCGTGTGCGAGACCTGGGCGTTGCCGAGGAACAGAATGGCTTTGGGATTGAAGTAGGCGACGGTTTTCCATTCGTCGCCGGTGTCGCCTTCGAGGACGGCGATGTTGCCGCCGACGCGTTGGCAGGGGATCTGCGTGTAATCGCCTTGGCCGCAGTAGATCAACTCGCCGGTCAATCCTTCCTTCGGCGTCGCGTTCAGCCGGACGCCGGCGGGAAAGAACGGATGAACGGCCACGGTGCGACCGCCTGGCAGGGCGAGTGTGGCCGACCGCGTTTGCGGGGTCATCAGCGGGTAGGCGTGCTCCTGCAGTTCGATGCCGGGCAGGGCGGTGATTTGGCCGCGCACGTAATCGACGGCCGCGTCGTAACCGGCGGAACCGACGGCGCGGGTCTGGCCGGCCAGGGCTGCGAGATCGCGATCGAGTTGAACGCGGTCGATCGGCCCCGGCTGCGCTCGCGCCATTGCCGCCAGGAGCAGGACGAGCATTGCCGACCAAAGGCAACGCGGCACGAGCGGGCGGAAACGATATGGCATGTGCGTTGGACCACGGAACACCTGCCCGGCATGCGGCGCGGCCACACGCGGCGGACGGCGCGAATTATGGCCGGGGGCCGTCGGGTTGCAAAGTGACGACGCGGTCGGGCGATTGAAGCCGACGTCGTGGCACCCGCGGCAGTGGGTTGCCTGTCATTTGGAGTGGACGCGCTTGAACTTTTGCCGCCGGGGGCGATGATGCCCGCGCCGGCACCGAAGCCGGCCGGGCACGTCATTCGCGGACGCATCGTTGACAGGGAAAACGAAGCCGTCCTCGCGACCCGCCAAAAACTCGTGTTTCGGCACGACTGCCAAAGAAGGGCTCGGACGCCCGAGCGATCCACACTTATGCCTCCTTTCACGAAGCCTGACGCGTCGCGCGCCTCGCTCAGCGACCGCCGGACCAGCCACCGTGGCCCGGTCCAGACCCGAGCCCGCTTGACCGTACTCGACGGCCCGAGCGCCGGCGCCGTTCACGAGATCCTGGCCCGTGACATGCCGATGGCCGGCATGTCGTTTCTGCTGCGCGAGTCGCTGGCGGTCGGCCAGCTCTGCCAGTTGGAGTTCCAGCCCGGCACGCGCCCGGTGTCCGCGGAAATCGTCCGCTCGCGCCCGATCTCCGGCGGCCGTTACGAGATGGCGCTGCAGCTGCGCAAGTGAAGAGGGCCGGCTGCTGGCCGATGGCTCTCACTTCCGCCTACACTGCGGCTATGCGAAGGACACACACCGCCGTCGTGACGCTTGCGTCCGGACTCATCGCCGTCACCGGTTGCAAGAGCGGGCCGGACGCGCAAACGACCAATCCGTGGTTCGCGGCCACGTACGCCTACAACGACCAAGGGTTCACCGCTGCGTCCACCAGCGGTGCGGACATCAACCAGCCGAACAGTGACAACAACACGCCGCTGCACGAGGCGGTGAATCTCGACAACGTCAAAGCGGTGCAATACTTCATCGGCCACGGGGCGAACCTGGAGGCCATGGACGAAGACAAAGAAACGCCGCTGCACTTCGCCGCCACCGGCGGAAAGACCGCGGCCGGCCGGGCGTTGATCGAGGGCGGGGCGAACGTCAACGCGCGCGACGAGGACGGCCGAACGCCATTGATGACCACGGTTGAAGACGGTTACGTCGACCTGACTCGCGCGCTACTGGCGGCCAAAGCGGACCCGAACATCCAGGACAAGGACGGCCGAACGGCGCTGCATTTCGCGGCCGAAGCGGGGCAAGGGGAACTCGTCAGGATGCTGCTGGATGCTGGGGCGAACCAGTCCATTCTCGACAAAAAGGGCAAGACGCCTTTGATGATCGCGATGGAAGACAAACAGATCGCCGCGGTGCAGGCACTGCAAGGGACGCCGATGCAGCCGACGGCCACCCAGCCTGTCAATCCGCTGCAATAAGCCTGTTCAAGACCGAAAAACGATTTACGCCGTTCGTAGCGGAGCGGAAAGCGAAAACCCCTTCGCTCCGCCACGAACGGCGTGACTGTTTGTCTTATGCTTTCCCCGTCATCGTGCGCATCGCCCGATACAGCGCATCGACTTCGGTCCAGTTCACCACGTTCCACCACGCCTTCACATAGTCGGCCCGGCGGTTTTGGTATTTCAGGTAGTAGGCGTGTTCCCAGACGTCGATCAACAGGATCGGCGTGCTGCCGGGAATGACGCGCTGGTCCTGGTCGCCGGTGTCGGTGATCAGAATCATCTCGGCCGACGGTTCGTAGAAAGCGACCGCCCAGCCGCTGCCTTTGACGCCGGCGGCGACCGCGCTGAAGTGGGCTTTGAACTTATCGAGGCTGCCGTATTGCTTGGCGATCGCGCTCGTGACCGCCAGTTCGGGCGACGCCTGTCCCGACGCTGCGCCCATCGTGCCCCAGAACGTGGTATGGAACAGATGCCCGCCGGCGTTGAAGCTGACGTCACGGCTGAGGCCGGCCAGCGTGGGTGCGTCGATCGTTTCGCTCTCGCGCAGCTTCGCCAGTGAGGCGATGGTCTTGTTCAGGTTCGTGATATAGGCCGCGTGGTGCTTGCCGTGGTGAAGCGTCATCGTCTGCGCGTCGATGTGCGGCTCCAGCGCCTCAGGGGCGTACGGCAGTTTCGGCAGCACATACTTCCCATCCGAAACGGATTGGCTCAGCAGATCCAGCACGACGGACTTGGGCAGCTGCGCCGGGTCTGCGGCGTAGGTTTCGGCGGCGGCAAATAATGCCGAGCCGGCGGCCAGTGCGGGGGCGGTGCGGGCGATCAGGTCACGACGGGACATTGACGAAGGCATCGAATCGGACATGCAGTCTCCTGTTTAAGAGTGAGTCCGACTGTAGGCACGACGGGAGCCGGGCCGGTGGTTACTGCTTCGTTCGCAGCAGAAGAAACTCGTGACGGAACGATTGATCCTTCTGTTTCAGCGTCAGCACGACGCGCACGCGGCCTTCGCCTTTCCATTCCCAATAGTCCTGCGCCCGCCCGACGTCCAGGTATTGCGCCGGCCGCGGCTCGTCACTTTGCACCAGGACGCCGACGCCGAACTGGAACGCCGGGCCGGCCGGCGGGGCGTCACGCAGGGGCGGCAGGATCAACTTCATGAACGCCCCCGGCGGCAGCAGCTGCGAGGCGATGGCCCGCGACTGGCCGAGGGGGTCGACGATCGCACTGGCGCTGCCGTCCAAACTGATTTCAGTATCAGTCGGATTTTCGATCAGCAGCACACAACGGCTTTCCACCTGCCGCAACCGCAGGCGGGCAGGGGCGGCGGGCAGGACCAGGTCCTGGTCTTTTCGAATCGTCGTCGGCGTCGGGTCCGGCGAGCCCATGGCCGGGACCATGTCGTAGCGATAGCGCGTGCAACCGCTCGACACCAGCAGAAGCGTGAACGACGTCAGGGTGGCAAGCAATAAGCGCATCGCTACGATTGTTCGCACGCGGACACAGCAGAATCAACTGACGTTTACAACTGACGCTTATTGGCGTGGTACTACCGGTGGCGAGCAGATCGATTCGGAGGCCGACCCATGGGCTTGCAGAACTGGCGGTGGTGGCAGTGGTTGCTGGCTTCGCTGCTCATCGGGGCGGCGGTCGGATTCGCACTCACACGCCTGGACCCCGACGATCCATCCATCCCGTCCACCTCGTTCGCGATGATGCGCGCCAAGCTGGAACGCCGGACGGAAACCGGGGCGTCCATTCTCACCGATATTCGCGTCAGTCCTGTCATTATGGATCACACCGACAAGCCCGTGCAGTCGGTCACGTTCTGGGAACGCCAGCGGCACAAAGGCACCGGGCGATGGGACCCGACGATGCAGTTCCGGACCGTCACGCCCGTGCCGCTATCGAAACTGTCACCGCGTGCCGACTTCGGCGTGCTGGACTACCTGGCCGAGCGGAAAAAGGAGATTCCCTCGCTCGACTACCGTTTCCAATGGTGGCTGGTGCCGCGGAACGTGTGGCTGATGTCCATCGGCGGCAGCGTGCTGCTGGTCGGTTTGATCTGGCCGGTGGTACTCAAGCTGATGATCAAACTCGGCCTGGCCGAGCCGCCGGCGGAACGAGGGGCTGACCTCAGCGGCGTACGCACGACCGATAGTTCCACTGCGATGCGCTCAGGATCAATCGTGACCGCCGACGACCGGCAAAAATTGGCCGCACTGAACGCCGAGTTGGAAGCGAACGTCGCGGGCATGAGCGTCGGTGTGGCCGCCGATTCGCCTGATCGTCCGGCCGCGGCAGTCGCGCCGGTGCAACTCCCGACGGAAAGACCGGCCGAGCCGAGCGTTCCCGCCGTCACGCCGGGGAAGCCCGAAGACTTCGAGGGCGAGTTCTATCCCGTCGCCCGGCCGATTGTGAAGAAGACCTAGACGTCGGCTCGATTCATTACTCGCCCAGCGTCCATCGCGTCCAGGGCGACTTCGCCAGCAGCAGGCTAAGCAGGCTCGCCGAGACGAACGCGAAGCCGAAGCAGGCGGCGTCTGTCGCCAGGGTCGGCGTCGTTTCCCAGCGTTCCATCCAGGCCGCCGCGATGCGGAGGAAGACCAGGTGCGACAGGTAAATGCCGTAGCTGTACCGCCCGAGGCTGCCGACCGACCGAAGCGCCGGCAGCGCCAGCGGTAAGAGGGCGATCAGCACGCAACCCAGGCCCGCCGTCGAGCGCAACACCTTGAAGGGCGTGATCGTTTCCTGCAGCGTCATCGAGCCGAGCAACAGGACGATGCCCCCGACCGCCAGCAGGGGCGTCGTACGCGGCAGCTTGCCGTGGAACGCACACGCCAAGCCCAACGCCAGCGCCCAGCACACCGTCGGCGTCGCCCGCAGCGTGTAGCGCCAGAAGTCCATATCGTGCTCGCGCGCCGCTACCCAGCGCGGTTCCGGCAAGACGGCCGCGACCACGCCCAGCACGGCCAACAGGCACACGACCGGCCAACGCGCGGCCGGCAGACCCTGTACGCCCTTCACCAGCAGCGCGCCGCCCAGCGTGACGATCATCAGGAACGGGAGGAACCACAGGTGTTCATGCCCGCCGACGTAAAGAACCGTCGGGCTCGGCAGGTTCATCGTGTGATCGCGGACGATCGACTTCGCCTGGCTGAGTGCGACGTACACCGCCGTCCAGAACAGGAACGGCAGGTAAACACGCGTGGCCCGCGAGACGGCGTATTCCGTCAGCGAGCGGCCGCCGGGCTTCGTCAGCGACCGCGTCATGAACAGCACGGCAACGAACGTGTAAAACGGCACACCGAACGTGCCGATCGGCCAGAACCACTTCCCGACGTCGCTCTGGGCCGCGTGCACCCAGACGATGCCGACGGCGGCTACCAGGCGCACCGTGTCGAGCAGCGCCAGACGATCGGCGGCGGGACGTGTCGTCGCGCCCTCACGCGTCGCGACCGTGGCGGCCGCGGGGCGGAGGGATTCGACGGACAACACACTTATCGGACCGGCGGACATACGCTGACCTTTTCTGGCGGCAATGCGCCACGGGTCAGAAGACATATCACGTGCCGCGGCCGGTGAGCCGTGATCGAGTGAGTTCCGCCCGGAATCGGCCGCCTGGCGCGCGAGGCGGCATCCGGTCTATCGACCCTAAGGGCCATAACGTTTATCCGATCTTCCGAACGGCCCGTTCGTGCCCGGCGGGGGTTTGCCGTAGACTTCCGCCCCATGAAAATCGGCACGTACTACTACCCCGAGCAATGGCCCCGCGAGCAGTGGGAACGGGACTTCGACAAGATCGCGGCGATGGGCCTCAAGATCGTCCATATGGCCGAGTTCGCCTGGCTGAGTTTGGAGCCGTCGCCGGGGCAGTTCACGTTCGATTGGCTGAGCGAATGCGTGGAGATGGCGGCCGCGCGGAAGCTGGACGTGATCCTCTGCACGCCCACCGCC